>NZ_LT899436.1:3565000-3805000 GCF_900198195.1 Tenacibaculum jejuense
AAGGTTTACCTTTTAAAGAATCTGTTACTTTAGGATTGTTTCCTTCTGCTAAGGAAACAAAGTTCGCTACTGTCATAGGAACTATCTCAGAATGTAACTCTATCAAAATATCACCTTTATTTGTCTGAATATCTGCATATAAACCATCCTTTAATTCAGGGTATTTTACGGTTTTACATGACGAAAAAACAAGTACTGTTAATGCTATTAAAAATTTTATTGATTTCATATGTTTGAATTAAAATCAAAAAGACATTGATAAATATGATCAATGTCTTTTTGTAATAAATTTATTTAGTGACCGTGACCATCTCCTTTACTATGTCCGTCTCCTAATTGTGAAGGAGGCGTAGAAGGCATTACTTCTAATAATTCTACATCAAAAACTAAAGTTGAAAAAGGCTTTAAAACCGGACCTCTTTGTTGATAACCATAAGCTAATTCTTGAGGAATAAAGAATTTATATTTTGCTCCTGGTTTCATTAATTGTAAACCTTCAGTCCAACCTTTAATTACCTGAGTAACTCCAAATTCCGCTGGATCTTTTTGTGGATCCATAGTACTATCAAACATAGTTCCATCAATTAAAGCACCGTGATAATGTACTTTAACTTTATCTGTAGTTTTAGGAGCATCTCCACTACCTTCTTTAATTACTTTATATTGTAAACCACTAGCAGTAGTTATAACTCCTTCTTTTGTTTTATTTTCTGCTAAGAATTTCTCGTTTTCTTCTTTGTACTCTTTAAAGCTTGCTTCAGCTTTTTTCTTCATATCTTCTTCCCTCTTCTTCATTTGATCCATTCTTAACTTCTGAAAATATTTACTGATAATTTGCTCAGCATCTTTTCTATCAATTAAAGTTGTATTTGTAGAATCTATACCTTCAGAATACCCTTGTATATATAAATCTAAATCTAACTCTTTCGCTGCTGCATCAGAGCTCATTCTCATTGCTGTGTTCAATCCAATTGCATAACTTACTGAATCTATATAAGTATCTAAGTTTGCTTTTGATTTTACTTGAGTATTGTTACATGAAACAATAGTCATTCCCATGGCTGCAATAGCCATAACCTTAGTTAATTTCATTATTTACTTTTTTAATGTCGATTAATGTTAGTTTGCTTTTTAATGTTTGATTCATTCTTATCTTGTTTCCATCACCAGTAACTCCGTATGCTCGATAAGAAGGAATGACAAATGTAATAGTTTCTCCTTTTTTCATCAACTTTATTCCTTCTTGTAATGCAGGAATAAAATCTTCTTTATCTACTTTGTATTCTATTTTTTGTTCTTCATAAATTGGAGAATTGTAAAAATCGGTAATAGAATATTGTATAGTTACCACATCTCCTTTTTTTGGAGTTATAGTACTTAATGAATCTTTTTTATTGTAAGTATACCAAAAACCACTCGGAGAACTCAAATAATTATTCAGAGTATCTTTTGCTAAACTATTTTCTATTTGTTTCTTTTCTAACTGATTTAGTTTTATGTTTTCTTCTATTACTTCTTTGTAAAAATTAGAAGTCGTATGCTTTACAGGTCTTCTAGCTTCTGGCGAATTACAAGCTCCCACTAAAACTACTAATGCTAATATGAAAATACACTTACTATTCATAAGAACTAAATAAGTCATTTTTATATTCTGGTAATAGTGAGGTAAACTTCTTGATTGTCTCTTCAATGTTCACATCAGATCGTCCTCCAGCAGCATTATCGTGTCCACCTCCATTGAAATGATTTCTTGCAAATTTATTTACCGAAAAACTCCCTTTAGATCTAAAAGAAATTTTTACAATTCGCTGCTCTACATCTTCAATAAAGATCACAGCAAATACAATTCCTTTAAGAGATAAAGCATAATTTACTACGCCTTCTGTATCTCCTTTTTCATAATTAAACTCGTCCTTATCTTTTTGAGTTAATGTGATGTAAGCGGTTTTATATTCAGGTAATACTTTCAAGTTACTTAATGCTCTTCCTAAAAGCATTAATCTACTATGCGAATTAGCATCATAAATATTACTATGAATTCTATCGTTCTTTGCTCCTTTATCTATCAAATCCGCAATAATCCTGTGCGTTCTACTTGTTGTAGAGCGAAAACGAAAAGAACCTGTATCTGTCATGATTCCTGTGTATAATGCCGTAGCAATATTTTCATCAACAAGGTCTAAATCATCAAACATTTCAATGAAGTTGTATATCATTTGACAAGTAGAAGACATTGTTGTATCTGAATACATATATTCAAAATCATCTGGTTGTTGATGATGATCAATCAGAGCAAAATCATTTTCATATTTCACTAAGGTATTTTTCATATCGTCACCAACTCTATGTAGCGCATTAAAATCTAAAAGAAAAATAATATCAGATTTTGTTAATGCTTTTACGCACTGGTTATTTTGACGATCGAAACGATATACAGTTTCCACTCCAGGAATCCAGTGTAGAAAATCAGGAAATTCATTTGGCATTAATACCTGAGTATGATGTCCTTTTTTATCAAAATAATGTTTCAATCCTAAGGTAGACCCTATAGCATCTCCATCAGGATTTTTATGTCCTATTATTACGATACGTCTAGACGTTTCAAGGTACTTAGAAAGTTCTTTAAAATTCTTTAGAATCATAGACAGCGAATATACAATTTAATATTCTTTTAAAAATTTAATAATATCTGATTTGTTAATTTGTTGACCATTTAAAAACAATCATGAAAAAAACATTCATACTACTTCTTTGCATTTGTTTGAATTCATTCATTTATAGTCAAAATGATTTCACCATTGCTTTTGGTTCTTGCAATAAAACTTCAATAGAGAACTTATTTTGGGACGATATAGTATCTCTAAATCCAAATGTTTGGATTTGGGGTGGAGATAATATTTATGCAGATACCGATAATATGCAAGAAATGAAAGCTTTTTACAAAGCACAATGGAACCAGAAAGGATACAAAGAACTTACAGAAAAAGTTAATATTTTAGGAACTTGGGACGATCATGACTATGGAAAAAATGATGCAGGTGAAGAATATCAAATGAAAAGAGAAAGTCAACAATTATTTTTGGACTTCTTACAAGTGAGTAGATCAGACTCAAGAAGAAAACGTGAAGGTGTATATCATTCTGAAGTGTTTAAAACTAAAAAAGGATCTGTAAAAATTATCATTTTAGATACACGTTACCACAGGAGCCCTTTGACAAAGGATAAGAATAGTCCACAAAAAAAATATATTTCTAGTAAATTCAATGAAGGAACTATTCTCGGTAAAAAACAATGGAATTGGCTAACAAACGAATTACATGATTCAAAAGCAGACTTCAATATTATAATGAGTAGTATTCAAGTAATTTCTAGCGAACATCGATTTGAAAAGTGGGAAAATTTCCCTCATGAAAGAAAACGCTTGTTTGAGTTAATCAAAGCCTCAAAAGCTAAAAACACAATTTTATTATCTGGAGACAGACACATTTCTGAATTTTCTAAAATTAGTATTAAAAACTTACCTTACCCTTTAATCGATTTTACTTCCAGCGGATTAACTCATGCTTACAAAGGTTTTAAAAGTGAGTTAAACAGTAATCGTGTTGGAGACGTAATTTTTAGAGAAAGTTTTGGTGTTTTAAAGTTTAACTTTGAAAGTAAAAAAGTAATCTTTCAGATGCGTGGTAACGGTAATGCAGTTTTACATGAACTCTCACAAATTTATCCTTAACTTGTTCGTAACATTAAAAAGCGTATTTTTGCGCGAAATTAAAATAGACAAAAAATAAAATGGCAACAAATAGAACTTTTACAATGATTAAACCAGATGCTGTTGAAAACGGACATACTGGAGCTATATTAGAAAAAATTAATGCGGCTGGATTTAGAATTGTAGCATTAAAGAAAACGCAAATGACTAAGCGTGATGCTGAAACTTTTTATGCAGTACACAATGAGCGTCCTTTTTTCGGAGAGTTAGTTGAATTTATGACTCGTGGTCCTATCATTGCTGCTGTTTTAGAAAAAGATAATGCAGTTGAGGATTTTAGAACTTTAATTGGTGCTACTAACCCAGCTGAAGCTGCTGAAGGAACAATCAGAAAACTTTATGCTACTTCTATTGGAGAAAACGCTGTTCACGGTTCTGATTCTGATGAAAATGCTGAAATCGAAAGCAACTTCCACTTTGCTGGTAGAGAGATGTTCTAAGAACATTCAAAATATAAAACAAAAAACTCGCTTTAAATAACGAGTTTTTTGTTTTATCTAAAATTAAGTTTTTAAACTAGCATTAATTTCCTAACAACAGCTTCTCCCATTTCGTGATTAAGCATATTGATAATTTTCTCTTTACCATAACTCAATTCTTCTCGTAATACAGAAGAATTTAATCTAACAATTAAAGTGCCATTTTGAAGTTTAACTTCATTCGTATAAGATTGTACACCTGGCCCCATTAGCTTTTCCCAAGCTTCTTCAATTTTTATTTTTTGAAAACCTTTTTCTAACTTATTTTCTTTGATAAAAGCTCCCATTAGGTCTTTTATCGAAATACTATTGTTTTGTCTTTTTGCCATAGCTTAAAGATTAAATATCTGATATGGTTTATTACTCTGCTTTACTACATTCTCTGTTCTTTCAGAATGCGTGTCTGTGATAAAAATCTGTCCGAATTCATCGTCATTCACTAGATTCACTATTTGTGAAACTCTATTTTCATCAAGTTTATCAAAAATATCATCTAACAACAATATTGGCGTTAATTCCGATTGTTTTTTAATAAACTCAAACTGAGCTAATTTCAAAGCGATTAAGTATGATTTTTGTTGTCCTTGAGAACCAAACTTTTTTATTGGATACGAACCAATTCCAAAAGTTAAATCATCCTTATGAACTCCTGCTGAAGTATACTGTAAAATTTTATCTTTCTCTAATTGCAAATCCAATAAATCGCTAAAAGATGTTGTATTCAACTGACTTTTATAAGATAAGTTTACTTGTTCATTATCATTAGATATCACTTTATATTTCTCGTTGAAAATTGGAGTAAACTTTTCTAAAAATTCTTTCCTCTTTTCGTGAATTTCTTCTCCAAACTGAATTAATTGCTCGTTATACACTTTTAAATTCAATGCATCAAAAGTTCGATTAGCTGCAAAAAATTTCAGTAGGGCATTTCTCTGATTCAAAATTTTATTATAAGCTATCAAAGAAGATAAATATTTTTTGTCTTGTTGAGAAATAACTCCATCAATAAATTTACGTCGTGTTTCACTTCCTTCTATAATTAAATCTCTATCTGCTGGAGAAATTATAACTAAAGGAAATTGACCTATATGATCTGAAAAACGATCATAAACTTTACCATTTCGCTTCAATACCTTCTTTTGACCCCTTTTTAAAGAACAAATAATTTTTTCGGAACGTTCTTTCACCAAATAATCTCCTTCAACCATGAAAAAATCTTCATTATGTCGAATATTCTGGCCAGCAATTGGGTTAAAATAACTTTTAGCAAAAGATAAATAATAGATTGCATCGAGAATATTTGTCTTTCCCACTCCATTATTTCCCACAAAACAATTAATCTTTTTCTCAAAATTAAATGTTTGGGCTTCAATATTTTTAAAATTAACTAAAGACAGTTTCTGTAAATACACTACACTATTCGTTTTCAGACAGGAAATGCAAAATAACGAAAAATCGTCTTTTAAAATCCAATTAAAAAAACTATTTTTGCGCCACTAATTTCATAAAAGTTATGGCAACATATAAAAAGAGAGGATATAAACCTAAGAAAGAAAAGGTTGTAGAAGAAGTTATCGAAGAAACATTTGATGAGTCACAAAGTGACGTCGCAAAAACCTTTGACGGCCTTGATGAAGTTGCTAATAAATCAGAGCAGTGGATTGAAAAAAACAGCAAGCCATTATTCATTGGATTAGTAGGTGTCGCTGCATTGATCTTAGTGTATTTAGCTTACAATAAATTTGTTTCTGAACCTAACGAAGTAAATGCTGCTAACGAATTAGCTTATCCTAGATCTTTCTTTGATCAAGCTGAAAAAGCTGCAGGTGAAAAAGCTGATAGCTTATATACTTTAGGATTAAAAGGTGGTGCTGATGGAAAATATGGTTTCTTAGATATCGCAAAATCTTTTGGAGGAACTAAAGCTGGAAACTTAGCAAACTATTATGCTGGTATTACATATTTAAGACAAAAAGATTATAAGAATGCAATTTCTTACTTAAGTGACTTTGATTCAGATGATGAATTATTAGGACCAACTGCTTTAGGTGCTATCGGTGACGCTTTCGCTGATATTAATCAAACTAAAGAAGCTTTAGAATATTATGAAAAAGCTGCTACTAAGAAAAGTAATGAATTTACAACTCCTATGTTTTTATTTAAAGCTGGTCAAACAGCAATGAAATTAGGTGAGTACGATAAAGCTTTAAATCATTTTACAGCTATCAAAGAAAAATATGCTACTACTCAAATAGGTAGAGATATTGATAAGTATTTAAACAGTGCCAAATACGCTAAATAACATATGGCTACAACAGACTTATCATATTACGATAAAAATACAATCCCAAATGCGAAAGACTTTCGATTTGGGATTGTTGTTTCAGAATGGAATCCTGAAATTACAAAGAGTTTACATAAAGGAGCTATCGATACTTTAATTGATTGCGGAGCTGAAGAAAAGAATATTGTTTCTTGGGACGTTCCTGGTAGTTTTGAATTGGTTTATGGCTGTAAGAAAATGATCGAAACTGAAAAACTTGACGCCATTATTGCTATTGGAAATGTAATTCAAGGAGAAACAAAACATTTCGACTTTGTTTGTGAAGGTGTGACTCAGGGTATTGTTGATCTTAATATAGCTTATGACGTACCTGTAATATTTTGTGTATTAACAGACAATACGAGACAACAATCTATCGATCGTTCTGGTGGAAAACTAGGAAACAAAGGAATTGAATGTGCTGTAGCTGCAGTAAAAATGGCTGCATTAAAGAACATCGGTATCAAAAAGAATACTGTAGGTTTCTAAAAGAAACTTTTAAAAAATATGTTAAAATAGCCGAGTTATACACTTGGCTATTTTAATTTCACAAACATACGATTTGATAGCTTATCTTTTATTCGTAATTTTGAATTCATATGTTTTTTGGTGTGGTTTTTGAATTGATACCTTAAATTTTAAAATCAATTATTATGTTAGGATGGAGTAAATTTAAAGGAAAGACTCATAATGTTTTTGAGTACAAACCTCGTTATTACAAAGGAGAAGGAAATCCTTATGAATTCAAACACAAGTTTGATGAATACAGAACCACAGTAGGGAAAAAGAAAAACTTAAAAGAAAAATTTAAAGCTGCAATCAATGAATTTAAAACTTCAGAAAACGGTGGAATAAATAAAACTATCGTTATTATTGCTTCGATTTTAACTTTTATATTTTTATACGTGATAGATTTTGATCTATCTATATTTTTTAGCAAATAATTAATGTCAGATATTATTCAGTTACTTCCCGATCATGTTGCAAATCAAATTGCAGCAGGTGAAGTTGTTCAGCGGCCAGCCTCAGTTGTAAAAGAACTACTAGAAAATGCAATTGATGCTGGTGCGACTAGCATTACGCTACTTTTAAAAGATGCTGGTAAAACTTTAGTTCAAGTAATCGACAACGGAAAAGGAATGAGCACTACAGATGCTCGTTTGTGTTTTGAAAGACATGCTACTTCTAAAATTAAAGATGCTAAAGATTTATTTAATCTAAACACAAAAGGTTTTAGAGGAGAAGCTTTGGCTTCTATAGCAGCGATTGCTCATGTTGAATTAAAAACAAGACAGCACAACGAAGAAGTTGGAACGGCTATTAAAATTGAAGGAAGTTCTGTAATATCTCAAGACGTAGTTTCTACAGCTAAAGGAACAAGTTTGGCCGTTAAAAACTTGTTTTATAATATTCCTGCACGAAGAAACTTTTTAAAATCAGATACTGTTGAAACTCGACACATAATTGACGAATTTCAACGTGTTGCAATGGCGCATCCTGATATTGCTTTTCAATTACACCATAATGGAAATGAAGTTTATCATCTTAAAGAAAGTAATTTAAGAAAACGTATTGTTGCTATTTTTGGTAACAAAATGAATGAAAAATTAGTTCCTTTAGACGAGCAAACAGACATCATGAAAATAAGAGGTTTTGTTGCAAAACCTTCATATGCAAAGAAAAAGAGAGGCGAACAATTCTTTTTTGTTAACGATCGTTTTATAAAAAGTTCTTATTTAAACCATGCTGTAAATAGCGCTTTTGACGGTTTATTGGAAAATGGATATCATCCAACTTATTTCATCTATTTTGATGTTCCACCGAACACGATAGATATCAACATTCACCCAACTAAAACTGAGGTGAAATTTGATAATGAAAAAGCTTTATATGCCATTTTAAGAGCAACTGTTAAACATAGTTTAGGACAATACAGCGTTGCTCCTGTTTTAGACTTTAATAGAGATGCTACTTTAGACACACCATATACGTTTAAAGACAAACCAGCTGTTTCAACACCTAAAATAATTGTTGATCCTGATTTTAATCCGTTTAAAAATGAACAAATTAGTTCTCCTGCACCAGTAACTCAAAAAAGAGAAGCGATACCATCATCGTCTCCTGCTCAAAAAACATCATCTTTTAAAACTGATTATAAAAAAGATGCAGGAAGCTGGGAATCTTTATATGTAAACACATACGAAAGTACTCAACAAGAGAAACTGTTTGAAAGTGAAAAAGAAACAGAAACGGGTAAAACATTTCAAATTCAAAAGAAATATATTTTAAGCACTATAAAATCTGGAGTTGTTTTAATTCATCAATCCTTAGCTCATCAACGCGTTTTATACGAAGAATTTTTAACGAATATTACCATTAAAGATGCTAATAGTCAACAGTTATTATTTCCAATAAATATTTCATTTTCTTCGTCAGACATTGAAATGATTTTTAGTATAAAGTCTGATTTAGAAAGTGCTGGATTTGTATTTAATGAATTTACAAAAGAAAGTGTAGTTATTGGTGGAATTCCTACATCAATATCAGAAAGTCAAATTAGTTTAATTTTAGAACAACTTTTAGACGATTTAAAATTAGAAGTTCCAGATGCTAGCTTTAGCCATTATGATGTTATGGCTAAATCATTTGCTAAATCTTTAGCTATAAAAACTGGAACTATTTTATCTGTAAAAGAACAAGAAACTTTAGTAAATAATTTATTTTCTTGTAAAGAACCTAGTGTTTCTCCCCTTGGGAAACCAACATTTAAAACCTTAACTTTACAAGAAATCGATAATATTTTTAGTAATTAGTTATGCAACAATTAACACCTGCTATTAAACACCTAATTATAATAAATGCTATTCTATTTTTTGCACCTCAACTGCTAAATTTAGACTTAACAAATATTCTTGCCTTGCATTTTCCTCAAAATGATCATTTTGGTTTTTGGCAATATGCAACACATATGTTCATGCATGGAAGTGTAGCTCATATTTTATTCAACATGTATGGTTTATGGGCTTTTGGAACTCCTTTAGAACAAATGTGGGGAAAAAACAAGTTCCTATTCTTCTATTTTTCAGCTGGTATAGGTGCTGGTTTAATTTATACTTTAGTGAATTATTATCAGTTTAATGATACATTTCAACAATTATTAAATCTAGGTTTATCAGAAAATGAAATTAAAAATATTTTAATTTCTGGAAGTTATAATGAAAACATAGTAACACTTAGTAATCTCCAAATGAGTAAATTTTACTCACTTTATCACACCCCAGCTGTTGGAGCTTCTGGAGCTGTTTATGGAGTTTTAGTAGCCTTTGCTTTGGCTTTTCCTAATGCTAAACTTGCTATGATATTCTTCCCTGTACCAATAGCGGCTAAATATTTTGTACCTCTTATTATAGTTAGTGATTTATTCTTTGGATTGACAAAATACTCGATTGGAAATGTTGCTCACTTTGCTCATGTTGGTGGTGCAATTATTGGATTTATTATTGCTTGGTATTGGAAGAAAAATCAATTTAGAAATTACTAATGGAAACTATTAATAATTTAAAACAACGATTCCTTAGTGCTGGAATGCTAGAAAAATTAATCTATATAAATATAGCTGTGTTTATAATAGGCTTGTTAACCATTTCTTTTTCTGGCCTATACGGAACACGAACTAGTTTTTTAACAGAATGGTTTGCCTTACCGTCTGATTTAGATAAATTTATAACTAGACCATGGTCATTAGTTTCTTATGGTTTTTTACATGCAGGATTCTTGCACATATTATTTAATTGTATTTGGCTATATATATTTGGCAGATTATTTATTGAATACTTCACTGACAAACAGTTACTAAACTTTTATTTATTAGGAACCGTTTTTGGTGGTATGGCTTTTTTAATTGCCATGAATTATTTTCCAATTTTCAGTGGTGCAAAACCTCCAATAGTTGGTGCTTCTGCTGGTATTTCTGCAATAATTATTGGTACAGCAACCCATATTCCAAATTATGAATTACGAATTCCTCTAATTAACATATACATAAAAGTTTGGCATTTAGCTTTATTTTTTATTCTTATGGATTTAATTAGTTTATCTGGCGGAAACGGTGGCGGCCACTTTTCTCATTTAGGTGGTGCCTTATTTGGATTTCTTTATGTTAAATACGCAGGCAACAAAGAACTCGATATTTTCCCTTCATTTAAGCGAACTTCTAAAAAGAAAAAAACTAACCTTAAAACAGTACATAAATCAAATAATTTAACTCCTAGAGGTCCTTACAGAAGTAAATCTGATCAGCAGAAGAAGATTGATATCATCTTAGAGAAGATAGGAGACTCTGGCTATGATTCTCTAACTCAAGAAGAAAAAGATTTTTTATTTGAACAAGGAAAAAAATAAATACGTTGCCAAAGAAAAAGAAATATTCGTTTTTAGATAAATTACTGTACTTCATAAACTCCATTGTTGCTACAGCACTACTTTTATCTTACTTTTTGGCCTTTGTCTCACCAAAAACAGTTCCTGTTTTTTCTGTGGCAAGTTTAGCTGTTCCTTTTTTAATCATAGCTAATGCCATATTCTTTGTATACTGGGTTTTTAAATTAAGGAAACATTTTATTTTATCAGGATTAATATTACTGCTTGGCTGGTTATTCCTTCCTCCTTTTATTAAATTTTCTTCAAAAAATACAGCAAGGAATACTGATGTAAAAGTAATGAGTTATAATGTAAGAATGTTTAATCTTTACAACTGGATAAAAGAAGACGGAATTAGCGAGAAAATCACAGAGTTTATTAAAGAAAAAGATCCTGATATTTTAGCTATTCAAGAATATCATCATTCTAAAAAAAGAAATTTAAAATTTCCATATTCATATTATGTTCCAAAGTCGAAGAAAAACAATTTTGGACTAGCTATTTTCTCCAAATATAAAATTATTAACAAAGGTTCTTTGGATTTTAAAAACAGTGCTAATAATGCAATTTACATTGATGTTATAAAAAATAAAGATACTATTAGAGTCTATAATTTACACTTACAGTCTTTACGTTTAAATCCTAAAAAAGAAAATTTTGGTGAGTCTAGCTCTGAGAAACTAATTGGACGTTTAAAAAATGGTTTCATAAAACAAGCTTCACAAGTTGAAGTCTTTCTAGCTCACGAAAAACAATGGAATCGTAAAAAAGTTATCTGTGGTGATTTTAACAACACTGCGTTTTCTTGGGTTTACAGACAATTATGTAAGGACAAAAAAGATGCTTTTGAAATAGCTGGAAATGGTTTTGGAAAGTCGTTTAATTACTTCTTCCCTATGCGTATTGATTTCATTTTAACTGATGAATCTACAAACATCAATAATTTTAAAACCTACACCCCAAAATATTCAGATCATTTCCCGATCATGTCTCGAATAAATTTTGAATAGTTTATATTAGCAGTCTACTAAACTATTTACTCTTTATGAAACATTTTGAAGTTGCAGTAATAGGAAGTGGGCCTTCGGGAGCTTCAACTGCTTTTCATTTAGCTAAAAAAGGAATTTCAACAGTAATTATAGAAAAGGAAAAATTACCACGTTACAAAACTTGTGGTGGTGGTTTTGTGTATAGAGGTAGAAAGGATTTACCTTTTGATATTTCTAGCGTGGTTGAAAGAGAATTTAATACAGTTGATATTTTATTAGGTAAAAAACTTCATTTTAAAACTGTACGTAAAGATCCAACGATTACTATGATTATGCGTGATTCTTTCGACAATTTAATTGTTGAAGAAGCTAAAAAATTAGGAGTTACTTTACTTGAAGACAACAAACTAATTGGGTTAGATTTTCAAGATGAAAAAACAATAGTTACCACTGATAAGCAACAAATTTCTGCTCAATTTATTATTGCTGCAGATGGAGCTTTAAGTCCGACAGCAAAAATGGCGGGATGGAATGAAGAAACTCGTAAATTAATTCCTGCTTTAGAATATGAAGTAGAAGTTTCTGAAGAAGATTTTAACCAATTAAAAGATAGTGTACGTTTTGATATCGATGCTATTCCTTATGGCTATGCTTGGAGTTTCCCTAAGAAAAATCACTTATCAATTGGTGTAGCTTCTACTAAAAAAGCTAGAATCAACTTAAAAAAATACTATCAAGAATATTTAGAAACGTTAGGCATTACAAATATACTTAGCGAATCTCAGCATGGTTTTCAAATTCCAATCGCTCCAAGAACAGATGGTTTTGTAAAAAACAATGTGTTTTTAATTGGTGATGCAGCTGGTTTTGCCGATCCAATTACTGCGGAAGGAATTTCTAACGCTATTTACAGCGGAGTTTTGGTTGCTAATGCCATTATAGAAAGTAATTCGAACGTTGAAAAAGCTAGTGAATTATACTTAGAAAAACTGAACGAAAGATTAATTCCTGAAATTCAAACTGGATTATGGTTAGCGAAATGGTTTTATGAACAAAAAACAATTCGTAATGTACTATTGAAAAAATACGGACAAAGATTTAGCGATGCCATGGCTGATATTTTTCATGGCGACCGTTCTTATCCGACCGATATTAAACAAGCTATTTCTAAAAAAGTAAAAGAGTTAGTATTTTAAACTAACTCTTTTTTTATTTCTTCCCTAAAAATGTAAAGTATTGCCAAGTATTAAAATATGCACGATGAATTTCATTTTGCACTGTTTCAAACTTAGACTCTAAAACAGGGGTTAAATGACCTTCCATTCGTACATGATGGTTTCCCATATGATTACGAAACCATTCGTGTTTAGAGTTATAAAAATCTACAACTGCTACATAACCTCCAGGTTTTAAATCTTTGTAAGCTTGTGAAATCATAAACGAAAACTCTGGATTTACCATAGTTAACATATATGAGAATAAAATAACATCTGGTTGGATATTATTTAAAATAGTTGAATCTCCATAAGGACTTTCAATTAATTCAATATTCGAATATTTATTTGCTTTTTTCTCTGCGATACTAAGCATATCTCTAGAAACATCCATTCCTATAATTTTACTTTCAGGAAATTTCTTACTTAAGTTTTTCAAATTATATCCTGTACCACAACCAATTTCTAAAATAGTTTTAGGAGTACAAACCTCAGCAATCTTATCTATAATTAATTTTCTTCCAAAAAGAAATGACCATCTAGTAACATCGTAAATTATAGATTGAAATTGATAATAATTCTGAATTAATTGATTCTGTTTGATTGAATTTTCTACATTCATATCCATATTACTTTACTATTCCTAAATATACACTTGCATAAGTCCCTACTCTATCTTCTTTATGTAACTGATCTGAGAGTTCTTTATCGAAATCAACTCTATCCTTAACAAAATCTGGGAAAAAGTCAATCTCTTTGGCCGCTGATCTCATTAATATTCTAGTTCCTGGTTTACTATTTTTTAAAATCAAACTCCATTCTTCTTCTAATGCTGGCACATTATTAGCTGCAAGCCAGTCTTGATGATCTAAAAGTACATAATGAGAATACTCAGCTGGATTTTCTTTTAAAAAACCACTTAGTGTAGTTGTGTAACTGTATGCATTGTTTTGCTGATCTTTTAATTTTAAAAAATTATCTTGTTTCAAATATTCAGGACAGCATTCTTGGGTATAAAATCCTTTTAAATACACTTGATAAAAATAATTATCTCCAATATCTAGTTGTGTAAAAACATTTCTGAACGATTCTTTGATATAAGCAACAT
Organism: Tenacibaculum jejuense; assembly: GCF_900198195.1. Taxonomy (NCBI): domain Bacteria; kingdom Pseudomonadati; phylum Bacteroidota; class Flavobacteriia; order Flavobacteriales; family Flavobacteriaceae; genus Tenacibaculum; species Tenacibaculum jejuense. The sequence goes on from NZ_LT899436.1 coordinate 3,579,302, forward strand.
TTCCTCCAGAATAACTTTCTTGTATTAATGCCTGCTGAGCTCTAGGAACTCCAGCTAAATACATGGTTAAATGATTATTCAATAACAAAGAGATAAAAGGATTAAATATCTTTTCTTCTAAAATTGTGTAATAACTCTCTTGTTGCTTTAAGGTATTTGAAGTCATGAAGTTTTCTAAATTCTGTCTTATCTTCTTGCTCGTATACAAATACTTTCTGCACAAATAAGCTAAAGCTCCTGAAGCTCCACGATAATAAAATGAATTTCTCTTTCCTTTCCCTTGAAAATAGTGAATGTGTTCATCCCAATATTCTTTTGCATAATCTGGTAAGTTTTCCCTCAAATATTTTCTGTAGTAACTTTTAGCCTCTTTAAAATTTCCTTCTCCAAAAAACTGAAACAATGCTTCATAATCTCCATATTGAAACATAGTTCTTTTTAACTCTAAAAGTGCGTTTTGCCTAAAATTCATGTCTACAGAATGAATTTCCGTAGGTTCATCTAAAAGATAATCTAGTAAATTATCACCAGCGCTTGTGATCATAACAAGCTTACTATTTTTATTTAATTGTAATAATTTTCGATCGCATCGTGGATCTTCCCAACAAGCATTATATATTAATTTTTTTCCGTGTATTTGATGAAAAAACCAGTTTTGTAGTCTACTCATTTTTTTAGTTTAATGAAAGTTTCATAAAAATAGCTTGGACATTTAAACTAAAGAGATCCTAATAATTAAGTATTTATGATCTTATTGTTAATAAAAAAACAAAACCACCTGAAACATCAAGTGGTTTTTCTAAGAACAGTAATAATCTGTTAACAACAAATGATTAAAACTTAAGTATTTTAATAGCTTGCTTCTTCTAAAGATTTAGATTTAATATAATTCTCTACTTCATCGTGAGGAATTTCTTCTACTTTTACTGTGAAATTCCCATTAGATGCTGAAATAATAATTTCCTCTTGAAAAGCACCTTGGAAAGTTCCGTGAACTTTATAAGGAGTTGTTCCTTCACCTAAAGGTCCTGTCCATCCCATAACATCAACTTTTAATCCTCCAACGAAATGTGGATCTCTTACCAAATCAAATCCGTAAGAATAATTTTGAGCTTCTCCTTGAACATAAACACTGAAGAAACCAGGAGTTCCTAATCCAGTCCATACATACACTACTTTGCACTCGCTTTGAGTAACTGGTTCTTTACCGTAAAATCCCATAATTTTGTTTTTTAATTCCCTACTCTATTTATTTTTTGGCTTTTCAGGGGACGCCATCACTTTTCATAAAACAGTGGCCGCTGTGTATTGATTAGTTACTTCTAATTTATAAATTTAACCCGCTCAAAAACAAACAAATACCTTAAAAGCATATTATTTAGACTTTACCGTTTAATTTTTATTCTTAACCGAAGCGCATAAAAAACCTCTTGATTTCTCAAGAGGTTAAAAAATTAGTTCTCTACAAACTATTTAACAATGAACTGTTTTACATCTGATGCATATTCATTTTCAAGTCTCAACATGTAAACTCCAGATTCAAATCGATCGATATTTATAGATCTTCGATTTTTTAAAGGAGCCTGCTCAATTACCTGACCTAACATATTAATAATAGTATATGTTGTATTTGATAGGTCTTTCTCTGATCCTCCTATTAAATTTAATAAATATCCTTTTTGTACTGGGTTTGGAGCTATTGTTAATGAAGCTAAAATCCCTTCATCTTCATCTCCTAGAATATCAACTCTAGTACCAAAATCATTTGTAACTACTGCAGAAGAACTACTACAGCTACCTTCATAAATTCTAACATTTGTAAAAGTTGAATTATTTCCTGAACCACCATCATTATCGTTAATAAAGACTAAGCGATCCATTGTTCCGGTATAAGAATCTCCAACAGGAATTACATAGGTTGTTGTTCCACTTGTGTAATTATCAAAATTTGTAATTCCATAATTCTGCGTTCCATGTACTTTAAAATAACGTGTAGCTGTTAATGTATTATCATCTTCAAAACCAATTGCGTGAATTTCACCTTGAGAAGTACTACTAAATTCAAACTCTATTACTGTATTTGGTGTTACCGTGTAATCTAAAGGAATGAATTTCCATGTATTATTTGTTAACGTTAACGAAGCTCCACTGGATCCGATAGAAAAATCACCTGCTGAATCTTGATTAGAAAAAGGAGTTATAGTAAAATCATTAAAGTTTAACGAAGTACACCCAGGATCTGGGTTACCTCCAGTATTTTCTCCAATCGTAATTGCATCTAAAGCTATATCACTTTGCCAACCTTGATTACCAGAACCTGTAACTACTATAAAACGTACTTGAGCTTTAGCTTCTCCTGCATAACTACTTAAATCGATATTAGCTGATTGCCATGTATTTCCTTGATTTCCAGTTTCTGTAAATACAGACACCCATTCACCATTATTTGCTCTAGCTTCAACTGTTAATGAATTTATCGTACTTCCAAACATATGATATTCAAAAGAAAGACTAGGGTTAGTTAACGTACTAAAATTTAAACACGGTGAATTTAAAACTGCTCTTTTATTAGGAAAACCTGTACCATTTCCAGAAGCTTCTACATAAATATATGTATTTCCATCTGCTGCTGAACTTGGTCCTGTATTATTAGAAGGTGTACCATTAGCATCTCTTGTAAAATCTATATCATCACCAGTTGTCGCGTTTGTCCAGTCTCCAAAATTAGTTTCAAAACTCTCACTGAATGGAAAGTTTGTTATTTCTCCTGAACACTCATCTCCTCCTGGATTTGGATTACCTCCATCACATGGATTTGTAAATGAAACTGTTTGGTCTGTTTGACCGTTTGAACCTCCGTTATTATTTTCATTAGCTCCTTCACCTACTCCTCTTTCAGCAAAAGCTTTCCAAATTAAACAGCTATACTGTCCTCCGTATAAATCTTGATCTGCTTGTAAAATTCCATCACGTCCAGAAACAAAACCAGGATTTGCTGCTGTATTTTTTAATCCTTCTATAACTAGAGCCATTGCAATATTATTACCACCAGTACCATTATAAAAATCAGGATCAAAACCTTCTTGGTCTATCAGTAACCAAGTCATATCCCATAAAATAGTTGCAAAAGCATACCCAACTCCATGCGGTCTAGCTAAACCTCCTATATCAGCATAATCTGTATCGTTTATCGATCTGTCTGTAGAATACACTGTTGGTCTAATTCCTAATCCATCTAAACCTTGCCCTAAAACATATGTTCCAACTCCTCTTCTATCTGTTCCTTGATCACCTGCTTTCATTGTGAGCATTAATCCAAACCAATCAGACCAACCTTCTCCCATTTGCTCAGAACCTCCAAGAACATTGGAATTTCTTCCTCCAACTAATCGCGTGGAAATACCATGTCCATATTCATGAGCTATTATAATATTATCAAAAGATCCATCTCTTCCTGGATTTGTTCTATTCCATAAAAACATTTGCATTCTTGGGTTACTTCCATCTGGTGGTGTACCAAAGTTTGCATTATTAGTTCCACTTCCATCTTGAGAATCTGCATTTACAGAATCACTTCCTGCACCACCTCTTCCATAATTATTTTCTTGAAAATTACCACTAGCTTCATCGAAACCATATTGATACCAAACATCATGCATAATGTTGTTCCAATAAAATAAATTTGTTGTAGAAGCACTTCTATATGAACTAGGAGCTTGATTCAAATTTACTGGAAAATCAAAATCTAATCCTGAACCTCCATTAGGTGAAGCTCCAGTTCCATTGTTTCCATTGGCATCTTCTTGTGCCCAAACGTTATTTCCTCTGGTAATAGTGAACTCTGCTCCATTTGCTCCATTCGTATCATGCCATCCGAAAGGAGATGCGGTTGTGTTAGCAGGATCAACAACTATACTTCTACCTCCATCATCAGGGTTAATTAAAGGCATTGGATATACATTGTAAGAATCTGGAGCAAACATCATAGAAGTTTTTGCATATGGAGCCATTACATGATTTTCTTCTTCTTTATGCTCTCTGTGTTTTAAAACGTGCGTATGATCATGATCTCCAAAGTTACATGAGATTACCCAGTTATCTTCAGTAATAATGGTATTTGATGAAACATCAACAAAACTATTCCACCAATTTTGACCTCCTTCTTCATAAAGAGTTACATTCCAACACAAATGCAATTTCCCTTTATGAGAAACATATACTTTCTTTACAGTTATAGGTTCATTATCTTGAGTATTACCTGTGTTTAAATATTTACTAAAACTATCTCCTTCTGAAGAACGACTTATCGTTTTTACTAGTCGTTGCGCAGGCTTCAAGTTATGAGCACGGATCACAGTGTTAATAGCTGCGTCTTCTCGTATTTGCCTTCCTCTATTTTGAGGAATTTTAGCAGCTAAACCAGTAATAAACTGATTCTTTTCGAAATTAATTTTACTATTAAATACCGACAAATTTGAAGTAGCATTAACAATAGGTATCCCTTTATGATACTGAGTAACATAATAATGCGTAAGTCCTTTTTTAAGTGACGAAGCTGTACTTGTTACTTTCCATTCTTTAAAATCTGAAGAATTATTTTCGCTCTTTTTTTGAAGAGATTTAAAGTGTTGATCTAAAACACTTAAATCTTTAGTTGAGTTTTGGGAGTAACTTACTTGTAATGCTAGAAATAGCACTACAACAACGTAGATTTTTTTCATTTTGTTTTAATTTTGAAAGGTTAACTTATTCTAAAAATATCAAAATCAATCCTTTAAAAATAATTTACTTTCAAAACCAACAAAAAAGACAAAACTGTTTTATTTTAACTTAATTTTTTAAAAATTTAACAAAAACAACGTTAAAAAAACATTTATTTAAAATTATTCTTTTCTCACCTGTTTTAAACTCAATAAATCAATTGGGTTTATACCTAAATTTTTCACATTCTTTCTTGAAAACCGAATTACCTCATCATAATATAATGGTATCACTGGTGATTCTTTAATTATAATGCTATCCATTTCTTGATATAAACGATAGCGATGAATAGTATTCGTTTCTTTGATTGCTAATTGATACAAAGAATCAAATGCCTGATTTTTAAAATGTGTATAATTTGGTCCATTAGGAGTGAAATTTTTACTGTAGAACAGTGATAAATAGTTTTCTGCATCAGGATAATCTGCTATCCAACTAGCTCTAAATATAGGAAGTTTACCATTGGCTTTTCCTTGTCGTAAAGTAGACGGTAAAATCACTTCTACTTTAACATCTAAACCTATATTTTGTAATTCTCGTTGAATGAATTCACATAAATCTAAATAATTACTATTTGTAGTAATTGTTATTATTACTTCTTTTTTCCCTGTAGACTTTTTAAAATCATTTACAAGTTGTTTCGCTTTTTCAGGTTGATATGTATAACCTTTAATTCCTGAAAACGATGGTAATCCTTTAGGAATAAAACCATGAATAGCTGGTTCCCCAATATTATTACGTAAAAATTTCATCATTTTTACTCTATCAAAACCATAATTAATTGCTTTTCTAATTAACCTTGATTTTGTGGGATACTCATCTGCTACATCCATGTAAACTCCTAAATACTCTGTATTTAAATATGCCCCTTTTTGCATATTTACTTTAGCTTTATATTTTTCTTGTAAAGTACCATCTGTAGCTAAAATTTCATCTTTATAAGAAGCATCTAAACTTTTCATAAAGTCAATATTCCCTTGAATAAACTGTAAAAACTCATTTTGTTTATCAGGTAAAAAAGTAACAGCTACTGCTTCTAAATACGGCAAAGAATTTCCTTCTTTATCTTTTTCAAAATATTTTTCGTTTTTTCTTAAAACTAACTTGGTATTTTCTACCCATAATTTGAATTGAAAAGGTCCTGTTCCTATAGGATTTGACCTAAAATCATTTTTAAAAAAATCTATAGCTTCCTCAGGAACTACTGAGCAATACTTCATACTTAACAAACCTAAAAAAGGTGGGAAAGGTTGTTTTAATTCTATTTTAAATATGGAATCATTTATTGCTTTTAAATTATCTACATGTTGTAAAACCCATCTACCTGGAGAAGCAACTTTTTCATCTAATAATCTACGAAATGAATACTCAAAATCTTTAGCTACTACTTTTCTTGTTTTACGATCACCAAAAAGTTTATGTTTATGAAAATAAACATCGTTTCGTAATATAAATGTATACGTTAATCCATCTTCAGTTATAGTCCAACTCTTTGCTATGTCTGGTTTTACTTTTAAACTATCATTTAATTGCACTAAACCATTAAATAACTGATGAACTCCCCATATATTAGGCTGATCTTTTGCAAAAGCCGGATCTAAAGAAGAAATATTAGAATGCTCATTATAACGAAATACTTGATCATCTTTAAACTTAGAAGATTCATTCTTACAAGATCCTAAAAACACACATAATAATAGTATAAAACTATTTCTCAAAACCATATTCTCGTTCTACTTTACATATTCGTAATTGGTATTGTTGATACCATTTTTGTCGTCCCATTTCCCTAGCATATGTATGTTCTACATTATTTTTCCATTTAGATATAGCTTCTAAACTTTTCCAATACGACACTGTAATACCAATTTCACTTCGGGCAGATTCTATACCTAAATACCCTTCTTGTTCTTTAGCTAAATTATCCATCTTCTCTGCCATTTCTTGATATCCTTCTATATTATCAGTTAATATTGTTGTGAATATTACTGCGTAATATGGTGCTGTGAAAATTTTCGCTATCATAATTTTAATTCGTATTTAGTTTCAGGTAAGCCAATGTCTTTACTAACAAATTGATGCACTGGTTTAAAATTTAATTTTTCTAAAATTTTGGCTGAGGCTATGTTTTCATTTACAACATTACCAATCAGCTTTGTCATTTTTATTTGTTTAGCATATACTATTAATCCTTCACAAATTTCATATCCAAATCCATTCCCCCAATACTCTCTAATAAATCGATATCCTATTTCATCTTCATTTTGTTCATCTTTAACTAGCGCAACTGTTCCTAAAAAATTCTTAGTTTTTTTATCTTCAATTGCATAAATCCAAAAATCATTATTCGGCAATGTATATTTAGCTATTACTTCTTTTAAATTCTGCTGAACACCTTCATAAGTATCAACTTCTCCTGTAGCATATTTTAAAACTAAAGGATCACTTTGTAATTTATAATATCCTTCTATATCTTCTAATTTTAGATATCTAACTTCTAGTCTTTCAGTTTCAAAAATCATTTTCAATATTGTACTTTTGCAATCGGTTAAATGTACAAGAATGAATGCGGAAAAAAAAGTAGCTTTTTACACATTAGGTTGTAAACTAAATTTCTCTGAAACTTCTACTATCGCTAGAAACTTTGTTAACGAAGGTTTTGAACGCGTTGAATTTGAAGAAAAAGCTGATATATATGTAATTAACACTTGCTCTGTAACAGATAATGCAGACAAGCGATTTAAGACAATTGTTAAGTCTGCACTTAAACAAAATGACGAAGCTTTTTTAATTGCTGTAGGTTGTTATGCGCAATTAAAGCCTGAAGAATTAGCAGCTGTAGATGGTGTTGACCTAGTTTTGGGTGCTACTGAAAAATTTAATGTAACTAGTTACATCAATGATTTAACAAAAAATGATGTCGGAGAAGTTCATTCATGTGAAATAGAAGATGCTGATTTTTATGTTGGTTCTTATTCAATTGGAGACAGAACTCGTGCTTTCTTAAAAGTACAAGACGGATGTGATTATAAGTGTACTTATTGTACCATTCCCTTAGCTAGAGGAATTTCTAGAAGCGATACTTTAGAAAACGTTTTAAAAAATGCTAAAGAAATTTCTGAAAGAGGAATTAAAGAAATTGTACTTACTGGAGTAAATATTGGTGACTACGGTAAGGGAGAATTCGGAAATAAAAAACACGAACACACATTTTTAGAATTAGTTCAAGCATTAGATAAAGTTGAAGGAATTCACAGATTACGCATTTCATCAATCGAACCAAACCTATTGAAAGATGAAACAATAGAATTTGTTTCTAAATCAGATACTTTTGTACCTCACTTTCATATTCCTTTACAATCTGGTAGTGATGAATTACTAAAGAAAATGAAACGTCGTTACTTACGTAAAGTATACACCAATCGTGTTGCTAAAATACGTGAAGTAATGCCACATGCTTGTATTGGTGTAGATGTAATTGTTGGTTTTCCTGGAGAAACTGATGAACTTTTCTTAGAAACATATAATTATTTATCTGAATTAGAAATTTCTTATTTACACGTATTTACCTATTCTGAAAGAGCGAATACAGAAGCTGTTGAAATGGATGGTGTAGTGCCAAAAAATGTTAGAGCCAAACGTAGTAAAATGTTACGTGGACTTTCTGTAAAAAAACGTAGAGCTTTCTACGAGAGTCAGATAGGGAATACATTATCTGTTTTATTCGAAGGTGAAAACAAAGAAGGATACATTCATGGTTTTACTGAAAACTATGTGAAAGTAAAAGCACCTTGGAACCCTGAATTAGTTAATACTATTCATAATGTAAAGCTAACGAAAATTGATGAAGACGGATTAGTTCGTTTTGATTTTGTTGATACGGAAGTTATTCATTAAATTGTTTCCACATAAAATCAAAAAACACCTCAATATAACATTATGAAAATATTTTTTCTATCTGTTTTTTTATTCGCTTTAAGTTGTGGCGCTCCGAAAGGAGATACCAATAAAACTGAATCGAATTCAGAAAAAGAGACTCACGAAGTAGCTCCACCTAGCGTTGATAAAAAAGAAATCGAAGTAAATCTTTACAATAGACAATTAGTGTTGGTTCTAAATGATCCTAAACGAGAAGATAAAACTAAGGAGTTCTTAAAAAATAGTGGTGTTCAATGGAAAAAGAAGGTTTTTGATAATGGAACGTCAAAAATTGCAGTTGTTGAAATACCAAATGACAAATATGATTTTTGGTTAAATGCTCTTGGAAATTCTAGTGAATTTAAAACGGTAAAAGTAAATGCTGAAAATGTAGTTGAAGATCTTATCAAAAAAGAAGAAAACACTTTGTTATCTATGAGAAAAACTGGGTGTTTTGGAGACTGTCCTACCTACGATATTACTATTGACAAACAAGGTATTGTTTCATATAATGGGAAACAATATGTATTACAAAAAGGTAAAAAAGAATTCCAACTAACTGAAAAAGAATTAGAAACAATAAATAACAAATTAAACAAAAAGAAATTTTCTTCTTTTAATGATGTTTACGATAATCCTAAAATAATGGATTTGGCTTCAACTCATATTTTACATGATGGTAAACAAGTTACAATTCGATTATGGAACGATGATGTTCCTGACGAATTAATTGACTTACATGAATATATAGAAGGTATTTTATTAAAAAAGAAATTCTTTGAATAAAAAACGATATGGAAAAAACTCATTTGTATTTCGTTCCAGGTTTAGCTGCAAACACGAAAATATTTGAGTACTTAGATTTACCGAAAGAAAATTTTGAAACCCATTTTTTGGAATGGATTTTGCCTTTATCTGTTGAAGAAACCATAGAGAGTTATGCTAAACGCATGTGCGAATCTATAAAGCATGATAACCCAATTTTGGTAGGCGTTTCTTTTGGAGGAGTTATGGTACAAGAAATGAGCAAACAAAAAGACTGTAAAAAGGTGATTATTATTTCTAGTATGAAAAGTAATAAAGAATTACCAACCAGATTAAAACTTGCTCAAAAAACTAAGGCTTACAAATTGTTTCCGACTAAAATAGTCGAAAACATTGAAGATTATGAACATCTGTTCTTTGGAGATTATTTAAAGAAAAGAGCAGAATTATATAAAATGTATTTATCAATCCGTAATGCAGATTATTTGGAGTGGGCAATTCATAATGTTTTGAATTGGCAGCAAGATTACGAACTAGAAGACATTGTTCATATTCATGGAAATAAAGATGAAGTATTTCCAATTAAACATATTAAAAACGCTATAGAAGTGGATAATGGTACTCACATTATGATTTTAAATAAAGCTAAAACTATTTCTAAAATTTTGGCTGAAAAATGCGAGTATTAATTTCACTTTTAATTAAAATATAAACATATTTATGCAGGTAAAATTATTACGCATCTTTTACGTCCTTTCTTTTTTAAGTATTTCTTTTTTACTATTAAATTTAAGCAATGCTAAAACAAATAATACCAAACAAATTGAATCATTAAAAGATTCAACAATAGTAAAAACAGAAAAAAACGTTAGTCATCTTTATGAAGTGAAAGCTATCAAACTTCCTAAAAAAATGGAATTTGCAGGTGAAGCTGTACCTTTAGATCAACTCGACATACAGGAACGTTTAGATCGTGAATTGTTAGTTAACACATATTGGCAATCTAATGGTCTTCTATTAATGAAAAGAGCTAATAAATTTTTTCCTTTACTTGAACCATTACTCAAAAAACATGGTTTACCTGACGATTTTAAATATTTATGCGTTGCTGAAAGTGCTTTAATTCAAGTTCCCTCATACAAAGGAGCCGCTGGTTACTGGCATTTTATGCCTAGAACTGGAAAAGAATATGGACTCGAAGTAAACAGCAATGTAGATGAGCGTTATAATTTAGAATTATCTACAAAAGTTGCTGCTGAATATTTAAAGAAAGCTAAAAATAAATTTGGTAGTTGGACATTAGCCGCAGCAGCTTATAATGCTGGGAGTGGTAGAATTTCAACCCGTTTGAAAGAACAAAAAGTAACAAGTTATTATGATCTTTTATTAAACCCTGAAACTGGGAGATATGTTTTTAGAATCCTTGCTTTAAAAGAAATCATGTCTAACCCAAAAAAATATGGTTTTTTATTCGATCAAGAAGATTTGTACACTTTTCCTGAAGTAAAAGAAATATTGGTCGACTACCCTATTCCTGATTTAGCTGACTTTGCTAAACAATATAATATTACTTATAAAGAATTAAAATTAGTGAATCCTTGGTTAAGAGAAACTAAATTAAACAACAATAGTAAAAAGGAATATATAATTAAGATTCCAACTCGTTAACATGAATTAAAAGACATCTGAAATTCAAAAAATCAGATTCAAATAACATGTCATTTTATAAAAAGACATATGTAATTGAAGTTATTTTTCATTTTAACTTTAATTACATGTGTTTTTTTGTTTCTCTACACATCGCTACACCAAAAACAATTCATAACCCTATACAAAACAACACTTTAAACCAAAAAAACTTCTTTTATATTTTATAGTTTTATATTATTTCAGCTAGAATTCCATACACCTTTTTATAAAAAGCATACCCTTTTTTGCTTTTATAAACCCAAATATCTTTTTCCTCTAAGTCCCAAATTCTACCTTTGATAAGACAAAAGAACTATGTAAATAATCCAAAAATTAGATGAAAAAAAAATTACTTCTAGTTACTATATCGTTTATGATATACATTCCTTTTTTTGCACAATGCAATACTATTGTAAATATTCCTGACCAAAATTTTAAAAATGCTTTACTAAATCATTCTCCTATTATAGATAGTAATAATGATGGAGAAATTCAGTGTTCTGAAGCAGAAAATTTAACTGGAAGAATGTCTATTTCAAATAAACGTATTTTAGATCTTACAGGAATCGAAGCCTTTGTTAATATAACTTTATTAGACTGTACAGAAAACTCTATAACTTCTTTAAATACTTCAAAAAACACAAAATTAGAATATATATGGTGTCATTTAAATAGTATAGAAACTATAGATATATCTCAAAACATTTCATTAAAAAGTCTAGAATGCTATAGTAACAAGATAACTTCTTTAGACGTCAGTAATAACATTAATCTTGAAGTATTATGGTGCTACGCTAACGAATTAAACACTTTAGATGTTAGCAAAAATATTAAATTAACAACTCTTGGTTGTGCTGATAATAACTTAACATCATTAGATCTTTCTTTTAACTCTGTACTAACACATATAGATTGTGCTAGAAATAGTCTTACAGCATTAGATATTTCTAATGGTAATAACAATAATGTAAGTTCTTTCTCTTCTATTGAGAATACTGGATTATTTTGTGTACAAATAGACGCTAATTTTACAGTGCCAAATAATAATATTTGGAATAAAGACGTTAATACAAGTTATGGTTCAAATTGTAACTGTAATGTAACTTTACCTGATCAAAACTTTAAGAATGCATTATTAAATCATTCTCCTATTATTGACATCAACAATGATGGTGAAATACAATGTTATGAAGCTGAAAATCTTACTGAAACTTTAAATATTGACAATAATTCTATAGCTGATTTATCTGGGATTGAAAGTTTTGTAAACATTACAAGACTTGAATGTGATGGTAACCAGTTACAAGCTTTAGATATGTCTCATAACACAAAATTAGAATATTTATCATGTTCTTATAATGAGTTAATCGATATTGATATTTCTAAAAACCTACAATTAAAAAGTATATCATGCTCCTCAAATCAACTGAATAGTATTGATCTGACCAATAATACTTCTTTAATCAATTTTCGTTGCTCTGATAATAACTTACAAAGTTTAGATGTATCTAATAATTTGAATTTAAATCAACTTACATTAAGTCGTAATGAATTAACAAGTATAGATGTATCTAATAATCGTAGTTTAACATCCTTATCTTGTAATAGTAATAATCTTAATTTATTAGATGTTTCACAAAATGTAAATTTATCTTCTTTAGATTATTCATTTAATAATTTACCTAATGTTGATTTAAGTCAAAATGTATGGTTATCATACCTAGACTGTTCTTCTAATGAAATTACAGCATTAGATTTAAGCAACAATTCAAGACTTAATAGATTACAAATTAGAGGAAGTAACTTAACATCTTTAGACTTATCTACAAATACTTCTTTAGAAGAAGTATGGATTTCACATAGTCCTTTGTTATTCTCTATCAACTTAGCTAATGGATTTAATAACAGTTTAAATACAATTTGGCTAGAAACAGCTAATTCAAAATTAAATTGTATTCAAATAGACAACGGTTTTACACCTCCAAATAATTGGCGAAAACCTGAAACAGCTTTTTACAGCAACGATTGTTCTTGTACGGTTGACATTCCTGATGCAAATTTCAAAAATGCACTATTAAACAACAGTGATAAAATTGACTTAAACGAAGATAGTGAAATACAATGTACTGAAGTTTTGGCTTTTAGAGGCGTCCTATTAGATCTTAGTGATAAAGGCATCTCAGATTTGACTGGAATAGAAGCTTTTAAAGATATCCAAATATTAATATGTGATAATAATGATTTAACTTATTTAGATCTTTCTCAAAACACAAAACTATCTAATATACAATGCAATAACAATAAAATCACTTCTATAAATGTTACTAACAACAAAGATTTAGTCGTATTAAATTGTATTAATAATGAGCTATTAAATTTAGATGTTTCACAAAATACCGAATTGGCTTCTCTGAGCTGTCAAGAAAATAAACTAGAAAGCTTAGATGTGAGTAATAATAGCGAATTAGATATCCTATTTTGTAATGACAATCAACTTACAAGTATAGATGTAACTAACAATCCTAAACTCTTACTTTTTCAACCTTCAAACAATCCTATAGGTGACTTAGATATTACTCAAAATCCTGCTCTTCTGCAAATAGGTTGCGTAAATAATTCTTTAACAGAGTTAAACGTAGCCAATAATCCTAATTTAAAAGTATTGAGTTGTGGAACAAATACACTAACCAATATAGATGTTTCTAACAATCCTAATTTAGAAGTTTTATGGTGTAGTAACAATTCTTTAAGCTCTATAGATGTAACCAACAACCCTTTATTAAAGCAGTTATTTTTCAAGAGTAATACGCTAAGTACAATTGATATTTCAAATAACCCAAACTTAGAAAGATTAGGTTGTGGTGATAATAATTTAACCAGTCTTGATTTATCTGACAAACTTAAATTAAATACTTTATTCTGTGATGGTAATAATTTAACTACACTAAATATAGGAAATGGCAATAACAGTAATTTTATTGATATGAGAGCAAATAATAATCCTAATTTGCTTTGTATTCAGATAGATGAAAATTTCACAGTTCCTGGAACTTGGGCAAAAGATGCTACTGCAAGATATAGCAGTAATTGTAGAGCTACTGCTAGTGTAAACGATGAAACTATTTATAATTTTAACTTATACCCTAACCCGGTTAATAACATCTTAAACGTAAAGTTTGACGGAAAAGTTAAAAAAGTAGCCATCTACAACTTACAAGGAAAACAAGTAATGCATAGTTTTAAAAGTAAAGAAATAAATATCTCTAAGTTAAGTAATGGACTTTATGTAGTGGCTATAGAAACTGAAAAAGGTAAAGGCATAAAACGTTTTATAAAACAATAAAGAAATTTTCGCGACAATAGACATACACCTTGAATGTCTTAAAATGATCAAGGAAAATAAACTTAAAAATTCAAAATATTATGAAAAAATCAATCTTAAATCTAGGAAAATCTTTAAACAAAACTGAGCAACAAAATATTAATGGAGGTTTTGGACCTTTCGGACCTTCTGTTTGTGCTTCTAGTTCAAACTACATCCTTGAAGGAGGAGAAATCATAATTAACGGAGTAAGAACTAACGACTGTTCATTTCCATCTAGAGCATCTAAAGGAGCCTTTCCAGGATCTAGATGTTACGGAGGTGTTATCAACGGAGTTTGTACTGTAGGATAACGTACTTAATCTAACAAAGATTAAAATAAAAAGAGCGTCTATTTTTATAGACGCTCTTCATTTATATTGAATAATTTTTTTTTACCTTCTTTTTAAAACAAGTTCTATAGTTCCAATAAAATCATCTCCAAACTCTAATACCAATCTATCGGAAGTCACTTCTTTTACAAACAAACCATCAATTGCAACATTTCCAAAATTATACGTTTCAGAATTTCCTCCATCTATAAAATCAGTAAAACTAAAGAAAACAACCGTTAACGAATTATCGTCTTCATTGTAAGCCCAATTACCATCAGCTCTATATTCTTCTTTTACTACTTCATCAAAGACAGGAGTACAAGTTTCTTTTGTACTACTGTAATCTAAAGTAGCATATTCTCCTTTTAAAGATTCAAAGAAACTTCCGTCTTGATTGAAACTGATGTAACCTAACGATTGCGTTAAAGCATCGAAGTCTACAGAAACCGAACTTCCGTTGTCACATATAACCATTTCCACATCTGCATCTTCATCATCTTCAGGAACCCATTCTCCAACAATAGATGCATTTCCACCCCAAGCTTCAATAGTTACACAAACCGTTTCGATTCTACTGATGTTATTATTACTGTCATAAATGCATATATCATAGCAAAATTCACCAGCTGGAACAGAGTTTTGTAAATCAACATTAATTGTTGTTTCTTCTTGCATACGCGAAGAAATTCTATGATCTGATTTTTTAAAGATACTTTTAAAATTAGAAGTTCCATCTACCATTCTGCTAGAAAATGACGAAGCTGGAATATCAAAAAATGTATTTGTTGGATTTCCTTCACTATCCTTAAACTGTACATAAGCTCCCGCTACATTATCTGTAGAAGTAAACTTAATATCAAAACCTGAACCTTGAAAACCTGTTTTCAAATCTGAATTAATTTGAAAATCGAGATCACTATTTGGAGCTGGAGGTGTACCTGACTCTTTTGTAGCTCCACTAATAACAATACCGTTTTCTATTGTAGAAACAGGAGTTTTATTATCCTCTAATGCGTTCTGTTGTTCTGCTACTTCCTCGTTTCCTGCTGTTGGTGAAGAATCACTACTACATGAGGTAAAATAAACACTAACACATAAAGCTAGTGCTAAAAAACATAGTTTTTTCATAATTAAAATTTTTAAAAGTTGACAATTATTTTTTCCAAATATAACAATTCAACAATAACAAAAAGAATTGTCTTATAAGCAATTAACTACCTAATTATATCTATTTTACTTTGTAATCCACGTATAAAGAATACGCTTATAACCAAATATCATACGACTAAAACTTAAAAGAAATCTTCGCTTAAAAAAACAGCTACTTTTAAATATATCAATTAATACAACTATTAAAATTATAAACAATGAAAACTGAATATGATATTATCATTATTGGTGGTGGTGCCATGGGATTAGCAACAGCTGCCGAACTTGCTAAGACAAAGAAAAATGTTCTGGTACTCGAACAATTTTCTTTTTTTAATGACAAGGGAAGCTCTGCAGGATTATCGAGGCAATTTAGAGTTCAGTATGCTCAAAAATATATGGCTCAACTTGCTTTGGATACTATTCCATATTGGGATGAACTTCAAAAAACAACCAAAGATACACTGATTGAAAAAGTAGGTTCATTATGGTTTGGAGACCCAAACATAAGCTCACAAGAAGGAGGAATTAAAGCTGCAATGGAAGTAATGGATGAATTAAACATTCCATACACTAAATTAAAAGCTAAAGAAATCGAAAAAGATTTTCCTTTCAAAAAATTACCAAAAGACTATTATGGTTTTTTTCAGGACCAGGGAGGGATTATTGACTTGAAAGCTACATTGAAAGCGTTATTTAATATCGCTGATAAAGCAAAAAATATCGATTTACTTGAGTTTACAAAAGTTACCAATATTGAATCTTTAAATACTGGAATTATAACAGTATCAACTTCTGAAAACACGTATTCTACAGAAAAATTAGTGATTACTCCTGGTGCTTACATTAATGATATCTTAAAACACTTCGGCCTTTCAGTTAATGTAGATATTTGGGAAATGTCTTCAGCATATTACAAAAAAACAGAAGACATTAAATTACCAACTTGGTTTGTTTTTCAAGAACCTCAAAATACAAGTCTATTTTATGGATTTCCTGAAGAAAATTGGGCAAATCCTGGATACATTAGAGTTGCACCTGATATTCCTGATCAAATTATTAAAGATCCATCAGAAAGGTCAGGAATTCCAAACGAAAAGAGTTTACAACTAAACTCTAATTGGGTTAAAAACCACATGAAAGGTCTAAGTGACACACCTGAATTTACTTCTACTTGTTTAATAACACTAAACAATAACAATAAAGAATTAATGCTAGATACATTACCTAATTGGGTTCATAATCATAAAAATATTGTTGTATATACTGGTGGGTGGGCTGCTAAATTTATTCCTCTTTTAGGAAAAATCCTGTCTGATATCGCCTTAAAGGGTAAAACGAAATTTGACATTTCTCCATTTAAAATTCAATGGCCTGTAGTTCGTGGTGAAGTAAGTAATAAGTTTATTACTGAAGAAGTTAAACGATTACAGTTAGATGTTGCTATAATAGGAGCTGGTGCATCTGGTTTATATTCTGGATATCGTCTTTTAAACGGAACTAATAAGAAAGGAAAAAAACTCGATCTTGATGTTGCTATTTTTGAAATGAGTGATCGTATTGGAGGAAGATTAGAATCTATTAAATTACCAGGAATGAATGTTGTTGGTGAACTTGGGGGTATGAGATATATGACTGAACAAAAAATTGTAACTGCTTTAATTGAAGATGTTTTCTCAACTCAATATGGACTGAATCCTATAGATTTCCCTATGGGAGATGCCAATCATCACTTATATTATTTGAGAAAACAAAGATTTTTTGCGAATAGGTTTGATCAAGCAAAAATAACTGGTGAAAACTTTAAAACTCGATACTTTGTTGAAGAACGTTTTGAAGGAAAAAGTTCAGATGATATTTTCACAGAAATTATTAGTGAAGTATTGCTAGCAGATGGATACTCTCTTAAACAAATTCAAGAAAATCCTAATCCGAGAGAAGAATGGAATAGAGTAAAGAAAGAACTTACATATAGATTTGAAGGACCCTATAACGGACTAAAAGTATATGAAATTGGATTTTGGAACTTACTAAAAGATAGATCATCGCAAGAATGTTATGAATTTTTAGCTCAGGCTGGCGGTTACTATTCTAATACTATAAACTGGAATGCAGCTGAAGCTTTTCCTTATATGGTGGGTGATTTTGCTAGTGATGCAGTAAAATATAAAACTATTGATGGCGGTTACGATCAAATTCTAACTTGTTTAGGAGATGATTTTATTCAAAAAGGAGGTAGTATTTACACAAAAAACAAGCTTAAAACATTTAAGAAAAACCCTAAAAAATCAAGTAAGTATAAATATATATTAAAATTCTATAACTTAGAAAAAGAAGAATATTGGGAAGTTGAAGCTAAGGATATAATTCTAGGAATGCCTAAGCGATCTTTAGAATTATTAGATCAAGACAACTTCTTTTTCAATGCTGAAAAACAACATAAACTCCACAATAATTTAAATTCAGTTATACCAGAACCTTCAGTTAAAATCTTGTTAGGATTTGAAGAACCTTGGTGGAAAAAAGATTTAGGAGCAATGGCTGGTGAATCTATCACCGACTTGCCCATGAGGCAGTGTTATTATTTTGGTGTAGATCCTAAAAATTCACACTCTCTATTTTTAGCAAGTTACAATGATATGCGAACTGTTAGCTTTTGGCAAGCATTAGAAGAAGGAGAAAAATTTCAAACTAGAGAAACTAAATTAGTTAGAGCTAAAAATACCATTTATCCTAATTATGAACATGCGAGTAAAGTTATGGTTGATGAAGTTATGAGTCAAGTAGAAGAATTACACGGACCAAATATTAATGTACCTGCACCTTATACTTCTGCTTACAAAGATTGGACTAAAGATCCTTATGGTGGTGGTTACCACGCTTGGAAAAATAGTTATAAAGTTTGGGAAGTAATGCCATATATAAGACAACCAAAGCAAGAAGAGCGTATTTTTATTACTGGTGAAGCCTACTCTGATCAACAAGGATGGGTTGAAGGAGCATTTTGTGTTACTGAACATATTATGAGAGAACAATATGAACTCGAATGTCCTGAATGGTTAGATAAAGACTACTATTTAGGTTGGTAAAATAAATCTAGACTGTACTGCATTTTTATATTTTAAAATTTATTTCATTTTTTTCTTTTTTATTGGTAACATTTAAATTCTTTCATGAACATAAGAATAGTAACAGTAAAATTATAGATCATGAGTAACATCAAAGATTTAAAAAAAATTGAAATATTAGAAAGAGAAAAGCTACAAATCAATACATCTAAGTATCCTAATAAATGTGGGGAAATTGCCTAAAGAAATAAAAACACATCACAAACTATCCTAACCATAGTTTCTGATTATATAATTAATTGCTATTTTATTTAAACTAAAAAATCCAGTAAAATTTTACTGGATTTTTTTAATTTAAAAAGTGCGGCTTTCACCGCACTTCATATTTATAGTAAACTTCGATTGGTTTGTTAATCGAAAGGTGTATCCATTTTAATATAATCTAAAAACTCTCTTTTAGTATCTTTATTTTTAAATTTCCCTCCAAATTCTGCGGTAACTGTAGAGCTTTCAATATCTTTAATTCCACGAGAATTTACACATAGATGTTTTGCATCTATAACACATGCTACGTCTTCTGTACCTAATGCTTCTTGCATTGCTTGAACTACTTGCATTGTTAAACGCTCTTGAACTTGTGGTCTTTTGGCAAAATAATCTACAATACGGTTCATTTTAGATAAACCAATTACTTTTCCATCTGAAATATAAGCTACATGAGCTCTACCAACTATAGGCAATAAATGATGTTCACAAGTAGAATAAACTATAATGTTTTTTTCTACCAACATTTCTCCGTAGTTGTAATTATTGTCAAAAGTAGATGCCTTAGGTCTATTTTTAGGATTTAGCCCCATAAACAACTCATTTACAAAAGCTTTAGCTACACGTTTAGGTGTACCACTTAAACTATCGTCGGTCAAATCCATTCCTAAAGTGATTAAAATATCTTTTACACTTTCTTGGATCTTTTCTATCTTCTCTTCGTCCGAAATATCAAAAGCATCAGCACGCAATGGTGTCTTAGCAGATGTACCGATGTGGTTTTCTCCTATTTCGTCTATTCTTTCGTCTGTCATATTATTGTGGATCTCGAACATAACTTTTTGTTTAATGTTTTTATGTAAAGATAAAACAAAAAGTTGTTTTTATTGTACTTTTTTTATTATTTCCTTGATAGTAAGATCATTTTCTTCTCTGTTTTGAGTGTTTTTGAACTTAAACTTACCATCTTTTATAGAGGTTACTACAAACTCTATGCCTCTTTTATCTACATATTTCCATTGTTTCTTCTGTTGATTGTTACTTGAAGCCACATCTGGATATAATTCTGTTTTAATTCCGTTAGCTCTTAACTCGTTAATTGCTTTCATTTTAACCAAATTTTCATCTTCGTCAAAATTTAAAAATAAAACTTTAGGTTTGGGTAAAGCTACGGTTTCAAAAAGCCCTAATTCATCCATAACTAGGTAAATACGATCTAAACCAAAGGAAATCCCTACTCCACTAACGTCTTTCAAGCCAAATATCCCGGTCAAATCATCGTATCTTCCTCCTCCTCCGATAGAGCCAATCTTTACTTCTTTTGGTGCTGCAACTTCAAAAATTGCTCCGGTGTAATAATTTAAACCTCTGGCTAAAGTAACATCTAACTCTAAAGTTGCTGTTTGTAAACCTAACTCAGCAATGTGATTAATCACAAAAGTTAACTCTTCAACTCCTTTTAACCCTTCTTCAGAATCTGACAACATCGCTTTTAGAGATGCCAACTTGTCTGTATTACTACCTGTAAAATCAAATAACGGCTGTACTTTTTCGATAGCTTCTTCAGAAATTTCCTTAGAAAGCATCTCTTTTATCACTCCGTCTTTACCAATTTTATCAAGTTTATCTAAAGCAACTGTAAAATCAATTAACTTATCTTTTGCTCCAATAACTTCTGCAATACCTGAAAGTATTTTTCGGTTATTGATTTTGATAGTCGTTCCTTTTACATTTAACTTACTAAAAACTGCATCGTAAAGTTGAACAAACTCTACTTCTTGCCATAAAGAATCACTACCAACTACATCTGCATCGCATTGATAAAACTCTCTAAATCTTCCTTTTTGAGGACGGTCTGCTCTCCAAACTGGTTGTATTTGATATCTTTTAAATGGAAATGTAATTTCATTTTGATGTTGCACTACATAACGCGCAAATGGTACAGTTAAATCGTAACGCAAAGCTTTCTCTGAAATTTTTGAAGTTACTTTTGTGCTGTTTTTTGAAGCTAACAATTCATTATCAACCTTATTCAAATAATCTCCTGAGTTTAAAATTTTAAAAATCAAGCGATCACCTTCTTCTCCATATTTCCCCATTAAGGTTGATGAATTTTCAAAACTTGGTGTTTCAATTGGCTGAAAACCATGCAACTCAAAAGCATATCTTATTGTATTAAAAATAAAATTTCTTCTGGCTACTTCTGTTGATGAAAAGTCTCTTGTTCCTTTTGGAATTCCTGGTTTCATATAGAATATGCTATTTAATTCTTTAATTACTTCGTTTTAAGCCTGCAAATATCCGAATTTATCGGCGGATTATGAAGTTTTATTTCTACGTTTTAATTGATAGATAGAAGCGTTTAATTCGAATCCTAAAAGCAACACTATCGCATTTAACCAAACGAATAGCATTAAAATTAATAATGTTCCTATAGATCCATAAAGTTGATTGTATTTAGCGAATTCTAATACATAAATTCCAAAAAGATAAAATGTAAATAAAGACACTACTGTAGTTAAAAAAGCTCCTGCTGAAAAGAACTTTACTGTTCTTCCTTGTTTTGTTCCGTATCTGAATAATAAATACACAATTGTGTAAATCATAACTAAGAAAATAAAACCTCTTCCTAAATAAAATAAGTTTAACTCGCTTGTATCGAACCAACCAATTTCATCTATTCTAGATAATGCTATTTGATATAATACAACCAAACAAACTACAATAATTAAAAAGAAAGACATTAAAAGTGATACACCTAGAGAAACGATATATGTTTTAAATACATTTCTAAATTCCTGAACATGATACGAATACTCAAAACCTCCAAAAATGGCATTTACACCATTGGTCATTAAGAAAATAGAGGTCAAAAAACCAAACGATAATAACCCCCCGTATTGGTTATTTAAAATATCTTTAATTACTCCATCTACAGCATCGAACGTTTTTGGTGGTAAACCTTCTCGAATTAAATCGAATAATCCTTCTTGAAAACCGTCAACAGGTATGTATGGAATTAAGGTTAGAATGAATAATAAGAATGGAAAAATTGCCATAAAGAAACTAAAAGCAATTCCTCCTGCTCTAGTCGTTAATGCTCCTTTAACAATTCCGATAATATACATTTCGATAACATCGTATAAGGATAAGCCTTCTAAACCGGGAATTTTAATTTCTTTTCCGATTTTAACGAGCCAATTTACTATTGGAATTTTCTCTAGATTTTCTTCTATTCTTTTAGACATTAATGCAAAAATCTGATTTTTATCCCTGATTTAAAAATGAATAGACCATTTTTGAATCTGATTCACTATCAAATTTAATTTTTAATTGAATAGAACTCTTTTCAAATAGCCTGTTTTTGGTTCCAATGATTTTAATGGTTTTGTTTTCTAGTGAAGAAGATTGATACAAAATTTTGAATTTTAAATTATTTTCTAAGTTGGTATTTAATTGAATTACATCGTAATTAAACTTACTTTGTATTAGAATATAATTTTTAAACAACTTCACATTACCAATCCAAAAACTTCTCTTGATAGATTCAATATTTTTTATTTCAACATTGGCAAATGAATTTATTAATGGCTCTTCAGAAAGCAAATGCATTGTTTTCTTTTTTTGATTCATCGTATACATTACACCTGTTATAAAAAACAAGATTATGATAGAAATAAAAAAAGTTGAAATGATGGAGTTTATATCCAATTTATGAAACAATTTTGATTTTATACTTTTCTAGCAAATTAGCAACATTATCTTTTGAAAAAATTGCTTTTTCTACTCTATTAGACTCTAAATCGATAGAAAAGTTACGCGCAGTTTTGAAATTTACATTTCTTAAATCTGAAGCTTCAAAAATTGACCCAAGTAAATCACAATCATCAAAGTAACTAAACTGAAGATTTGCTTCAGTAAAATCTACTTCTTTCACACTACAATTTACAAATTGAAAATTTTGCATTTTTAACTGATAAAAAGAAGAATAATCAACTTGACAATCAGTAAAATTTATCTTCAGTAAAAAAGGATCTATTTCGTAGAATTTAATTCCTAATAATTTTGAACTATAAAAATGGACTTCTTTAAAACTACTCTCTTTCAATCTTGTATTGCTCAAATTACAATCGATAAATTCACATTCTAAAAACTCTGAATTTACAATATGCATATCCGAAAAATCGCAATTCTCAAATATACAAAAATCAAAATCTGATCTGCTTATTTGATCATTTGTAAAAGCTACTTTTTTAAATGTTTCATTGTCGTAATAATCGTTCATCTTACTATTCTTATGTTAGAATAATAATAGTATAAATTTCTCAAATAAATTATTTTAAGATATTCTTTTATTCATAATCCAGGATTCTATCATTTCATCTGACATTAACTTTCCTATCACTCTGTACTTTGAATATGCTATTGGACTGTAAGAATTTAATTTTTCTGAAACTACACCTTTTTCTGGTTCGTAATAATCAGCATGTATAAAACGGACTTTATTTTTATTTACGTAGATAAAACCTGTGTGTGAATCTAAACCCACCAAATACAAACCATCTCCTGAATTTACAAGATACTTTTCTATATTTTCTATCGGCTTATTTACAAATCGCTTGATCTTATTTTTGGCTAATCTTTTAATAAAGACTTCTGATGCAGACTGTGCCCATTTCACCCTTGGGATATCAAACCCAACATCTGTTAAAATATTAGTGATGAAATATCCGCATGCAATTTTACCTTGTTTTGGAATTCTAGTAGTTCCATTAAAATCCCATTTTGTACCGTACCAATACGGAAACAATTCTGTTCCGATACTACTTACTAAATACAATCTGGCTTTTTGTAAAATAATCTTCTTCTCTTCAGGACTTGAAGCTATGTACTCTTGTTTAAAAGTATTTCGTTTGGATAGTATTTCTTTTATAAAAGCTACATATTCTTTTTTATTTTCTCTATCTACTTTTTCTTCTTCTTTGATTTTACCTAAACACGATAACGTGGTTGAAAAAATTAACACAAGTAATATTTTTTTCATTTTCTTTACAATTTAAAACTACTTCTAAAAGTTACACTACAATACTTCTCCTTTTATTTAGTATCATAATTACATAGTAATTTTTACTATCATTATAAAATAAGAACAGTGATAATATTTAAAATTTGACCATTTCAATTCTTTTATTTTCTTGTAGCAATTCATTTTTGCAATAATAATCTTAATGCCTAGCATCACATTTCACCCATAATCTGTTACACGATGGTTCTAAAAATTCTATACTATTACAATTGAATGAATAATACATAAACCCTAGTATTACTGGTGGTTTATTTTTAAATAATTTACCTGTCCATTGCTCATAATGTTGGCTATTATCCTTCTGTTGAAAAGCCAACGGAGCTGGTGTTGCTCCTTCGCTACCATGAAAAAAACCATTATAAACTATTTTCTCTTTTTGTTTAATTATCAAATGAAAAACTTTGTTATACATATCTTCTTTGTCTTTTATTTTCAAGTAATATGTGTAATCCTTATTTATAAAACTATAATATTGTAATGTATCTGTTTTATTAAATAAAAATGGTTTATTAAAATCTGTAGCCAAAGCTTTTACTGTAGGAAATTTATCTTTTTTTATCTTCTTCCAAATAATTGGTTTCATGCCTCCTTTATTAAAAGGATCTTGATCACCTATAAAAACATACGATTCTACATAATTATCTAGCTCTCCTTTTTTAACTTTATTTTTTAAATCAAAAGCTATATAATCATATCCTCCATAAGCATCTTCTCTGGTTATTATAGATAAATCTTTAACTTTAAATGTAATTATTTCATTTATGATAAAACTATAAATAAATACACTATCGAACTCTTTAATACCTATTTTTTCAAGAACTTTTTTTCTAGATTTTGGAGTCAATGTTTCTTTTAAATCCATTTCTTCAATTTCTTTCCAATCAATTCCATCTGATAAAATTATAAAGTAATTTTCCTTATTATTTTTTTCATAGGTTTGAACATTGTAGATATTAAATAATCCTTTTTTTTCTTGTGCTTTTAAAGAAAAGACAAGTGTTAAAAGTAATATCAAAATAGTATTTTGCATTAGTGTAATTTCTATTTTATTAATATTTATCTTTAATTAATTATCTAATGTCTATTATCACATAAAACATAAATACTTTTTTCTTTTTCATTTAGAAAATGAATTCCTTCACAACCAAATGATTGATAAGATAAGCCAAAAATCACTGGATTTCTATTTTTCAATAAAACACCAGTCCATTGCATTAAATATTGTTTTGATTCTTTGAATGTTAATGGCGTAGGTGAACTTCCTTCTCCTCCTCCCATTACTAATGTTTTAACTATTTTATTATCAGTAACTATTGTAATTAATGGATCTTGAAAATACCTCTCTTTATTTTTTTGTATTCTTAAGAAATAAGTATAATGTTTGTAGTGAAATTCAAAAATCTCAATACTCTCCATTTTATTTTTTTCAAGTGATTCTATAATCTCAATAGTCTCTTGCGAATACTTTCTTTTATCAACTTTATTCCAAATCAAAGGAATTAATTTTCCTTTTGCAAATGGGTTCTGACTACCTATTCCCACAAAAGACCTGTAATAAACATCTGTCTCTTTTGCTGCTATTTTATTACGCATACTAAATCCTATAATATATTCCCATTCATCTACATTATCACTTACACCATAAGGATTTGGTTCTGCTACTATAGTTAAATCTTTCACTTTAATTTTTAAAGTTTTATCCTGAAAATAATTATATATGTAAATAAAATCTGATTCTTTAATTCCTAGTTTAAAGAGAAATATTTTTCTGTAATTTCCTTTAATTATGTTACGCCTAGCTTCGTTTTCTCCTAAAAATTCCTTTTGAATAATTTCTCCTGTTTTATACTGATATAAAGATGCATCATCTGTTAAAGGAATAAATCCAAAATATTGATTTGTTTCTTTTATATGATAGCTCTGAAAGTCATATAACTTAGGTTCTACCCTTTTTTGAAGCTTAGTTAAAAAACCATCAAAAACATAAACTGTATCTGAGTTTTCGGTAATTTTTACACCAACCCATTCACCCTCAATATAATTAGAGTTTACTTTTACACTACTAAGGTTACCTGTGCGTTCTGTGATTTTTACTTTAGTTAGAGGTGCTAGTTTACCTAATATTTTCCCCCAAGGTTTTGCTCTATAATTCAATCCATTTGTAGCTAGTACATAATAAGTTGTTGTATCTTTTTTAAAAGTATTCTTACTTTGTGCTTTAACTTCTATTAAACTAAATAGAATCGATAGAACGACTATCAAAATTTTCATATCAATTAATTATTAAAAATTATTTTTTAAGTATTTATTCTTTTCTTCAAGTTATTTCGGCGTTTTCTATTTAATATTCTCTTTAAAATCATATTCTTTATCTTGCCCATTTGGATATGTGATAGCGCCTTTTAATTTTCCATTTTTCAAATTCAACTTCAATTTTTCTAAATAAGTATATCTAACCTCTTCTGGATTTGAGTTAATAACAACAACTTCGTCATCTAAACTCCAAGCATATTTAAACTGATATGCTACTGTTTCTTTATCACAACTTGATCTATTTTTCTCTGTAATTGTAACTTCTTCTTTGTTGAATTGTAACACTAAGAATATTTGTTGTCCTGCGCAAGGATTTGGCTCTGGCGTTTCCTCACATATGTATCCTACTTTAGCTGAAAAAATTTTACCAACTAAACTTTCTTTTGTTTGCTGTGCTTGAAGGTTGATAGCAATAATTATAAAAACTATATTTAATTTTATTGTTTTGAGTCTCATGAGGAAATCTATTTAATTATTATCAGGAGATTCACAGATCATTATTTTATTTTTCTCTACATATGCAACATATTCATTTGTTTTAATCTCAAAGAAATATGGATGAATGGCTTCATGCTCTGGTACTATTTTCGTGACTTTATTTTTATCAAAATCTATTTGCCAAATACATCGAAACATCATCCCACTATTATCAAAATACAAAATGTTTTTTCTAGTATGCCAACAAACTCCTCCGAACAAAAGCACATCTTTATCATGATCAGGATCACCATATAAATCGTCATCATAATATTTAAAAAATTGTTTTAAGTCAAAATCTATTTTTGATAAATTATTAGATAAATTTCCTCCAGAGAAAATGATTTGACTATCATTTTTCCAATCAGATATATTAAAGAAATTTAATTCTTCTCCCCAGTAATCTACTACTTTTGTTTTATCTGGGCTAATTGCATAAATTGATAATGAAGATTCTACAATAGTGTTTGAAAATACCGTTGTATTAATTTTTCTTGGAGCCGTTTTTGTACCGATTAAATATTCATAAAATTCTTTTTCTGGTTTTTGATAAAAGTAAGTTTTATCCAACTCATTAATTTTATAATAATACAATCGACCGTCTTTTACAATTAAATTATCCATTTGTAATAACATAAACTCCTGCAAATGAGTTTCCTTATCTAAAGAAAGTTGGTACTCTGAATCTGAGTTAATCTTTGGTAATAAATTTATGGTATCTATAACATGAAGTTTCTTGTTTTCATCTAGTTCATAAATAGTTCCTACTGGATTTTTAATATCAAACGGTTGTTGTACTCCCATAAAATAAAATCGTAAGTGATTATTTATAATGGAAGTTCTAACATTATAAAGATATTCTCCTTTTTTTTCTGATGTATAATACGCTCCCCTTTTCCAATACTTATCATCAGAAGTTATTTTATAATTCAAAACTTTAGCATATTCAGAATTCATATTGCTAACTGTAGCATCAATCCCCCTAGCTATTTTATATAATTTAGATATAGAATCTCGTTCTCTTTTTAGTTTTGTAACACTCTCTTTTACTTGTTCTAAACTTTCATTATTTGCTTTCTTTAGCTTTTCTATAATTACTTTTCGATCTTGTATTTGATATTTCTGATTTGTTATTTCTTTTTCTAAACGTTCAATTTTTTCTAAATCTTCTTTTTTTGACTTTGTAGAACAACTAAAGATGATTAACATTATTACTATTACAGTTGAAATTTGTTTCATTTAAATGATATTTAGAAAAACATATTAAACAGTTAAAAATAAAATATATAAGCGAAAAGCAATCAGAATAATACAATTCTGATTGCTTTCAATTTATTTCTGCAAAGAAATAATCTTTTTGTGTTTTAAATTAGAGTTACTATTTCAATCCTCTAGCCTGCAACATTGGTTCTGCTTTTGGATCGCGCCCTGCAAACACTTTATACATTTCAGCATAATCCATTGTGTTTCCTTTAGACAATACTTCTTTACGGAATTTATCTCCATTTGCACGAGTTAATAATCCGTTATTTTTAAACCAATCATAAGCATCGTGACTTAACATTTCTGTCCATAAATACGAATAATAACCTGAAGCATAACCTCCACTAAATATATGAGCAAAATAAGTAGATCTGTATCTTGGAGGGATTTGATCTATATTTAAATTCATTTTTTCTAAGGCTTCTTTTTCAAACTTTGCTACATCTTCGATTTTTACATCTGTACCAATAGTATGCCATTGCATATCTAAATTTGATGAACATAAATTCTCTATAATCGAATATCCTTGATTAAAAGTACCTGCCGCTTTTATTTTTTTCAATAAAGTATCAGGAAT
The DNA here is from genome assembly GCF_900198195.1 of Tenacibaculum jejuense. Taxonomy (NCBI): domain Bacteria; kingdom Pseudomonadati; phylum Bacteroidota; class Flavobacteriia; order Flavobacteriales; family Flavobacteriaceae; genus Tenacibaculum; species Tenacibaculum jejuense. The sequence continues at coordinate 3,608,328 of NZ_LT899436.1, forward strand.
TACTTCTCCAGTTTTATAATGTAAAGCATAGTTATTTAACACTTCTGGATGTGTGGCCCAATTTTCATTAAACTGTGATGGAAACTCAACGAAATCTCTAGCTGTACTTGTTCCTGAAATTGAAGCATATTGCTGATCTCCAAAGAAACCATGTAATGCATGACCAAATTCGTGAAACATGGTTTCTACCTCATCAAAACTAATTAAAGCAGGCTCTCCTGCTGCTGGTTTTGGAGAATTACAAACATTGTAAATTACAGGTTTTTGATTACGTAATTTTGATTGTTTCACAAAAGGACTCATCCAAGCTCCTCCTCTTTTGCTATCTCTAGCAAAGAAATCACCATAAAACAAACCTAATTTACTTCCATCTTCTTCAAACAATTCGTACACTACAACATCTGGATGATAAACTGGTATGTCTTCACGCTTTTTGAATGTAATTCCGTATAATTTATTCGCTGCAAAAAAGACTCCTTTTTCTAAAACATTATTAATTTCGAAATACTGTTTTACTTCTTCTTCATCTAAATTGTATTTAGATTTACGAACTTTCTCTGCATAATGATTCCAATCGTATGGCGTTAATTCAAAATCTCCTCCTTCTTTATTAATCTCTGCTTGAATTTCTTTTATTTCTGAAGCTGCTTTTTCTAATGAACCTGGAATTAAGTTTTTAAACATTTCAAAAACTTTATCTGGTGTGCTTGCCATAGTTCCTTGCAAACTCCAACTTGCATAATTATCAAAACCTAAAATTTCAGCTTTTTTAGCTCTTAATTCTACCATTTGCTTTACTAAGTCTGAAGTATCGTAAGTTCCTCCTTCAGTTCTACAAATAGATTTTTTGAATAACTTTTCACGAAGTTCTCTATTCTCTAATGTTTGTAAAGATGGTTGTTGTGTTGTATTAATTAATTGAATTTCATACTTCCCATCTTTCTCTATAGATTTAATCTTTTCTTCTGAAAAACCTTTCAATTCACTTTTTTCAGCAACTACAACGCCTCCTTTTTTCATAGCATCTATCCCTTTTTTTCCAAAATCGTTAGATAAACTAGCTAATTGCGCATTAATTGCTTTTAATTCTTCTTTTTTATCTTCTGATAAATTAGCTCCTGCTTTTACAAAATTCTTGTAGTATTCACTTACTAAATGTTTAGACTCTGGATCTAAATTTAAACTTTCTAAACTATTATAAACTGTTTTGATTCTTTCAAACAGCTTTGTATTCAATAAAATATTATCTCCATGTTTAGAAAATTTAGGCGCTAGTTCTTTTTGATTTTCACGAATAACATCATTCGTATGTGCACTAGTTAATGCAGAAAAAATAGCATTTACATTATCTAACGTTTTACTACTTTCTTCTAAAGCTAAGATTGTATTTTCAAAAGTTGGTGCTTCGGTATTGGATACTATTTTTGCAATTTCAGAATTTTGAACTTCCATTCCTTTTAAAATAGCAGGCATAAAATGCTCATTCTTTATTTTGGTGAAATCTGGAGCTCCATAATCTAAACTACTTTTTACTAATAAAGGATTTTCAGAAGTACTCATATCTTCGGTATTTTCTTTTTTGGATTCTTTTGTATTACAGCTAAATGTAAGGGCTAGCACTGTAACGATTAGTATATGTTTTTTCATGTTGGATTGTTATTTAAGTTTATCAATTAAATTACCTGTTAAATTTTGAAGATTTTCCGTGATTTTTTCAATCGGCCAATCCCACCATTTTAACATTAACAATTTATCAATAGTTTCTTCATTGAAACGTTTCTTTATTTCTTTCGCTGGATTCCCTCCTACAATTGTATAAGGAGGAACATCTTTAATCACTGTTGAATTTGTAGCAATTATAGCTCCATCTCCAATGGTAACTCCAGCCATTATTGTTGCATTATGACCGATCCAAACATCATTACCAACAATAACATTTCCTTTATTTGGATATGACTTTCCTTCCATTGATTTCTCCCAACCGTTTCCAAAAATTGCAAAAGGATATGTAGAAACTGCATCAGTTAAATGATTTGCTCCGTTCATGATAAAACTAACTCCTGAAGCAATCATACAAAACTTACCAATGATTAGTTGATCTCCTGTAAAATCAAAATGATATTTTACATTTTTTTCAAAATTCTCGACATTTTCAAAATCATCGTAATAGGTATAATCCCCAACAATAATATTGGGATTTTTAATTACATTTTTCAGAAAACATAATTTATCATAATTCGGTAAAGGAAAAATTTCGTCTTTATTTGGGCCTTGCATTACGTTCTAGATTTTACTAAATACTGTTTTTTTGATATGATTAGGGTTGTTTTTCTGTCACAACCTCCAAAAAAGTTTGACAAAACATATATCGTTCTTTTGTTTACTTTTATCTTTAAAACATAATTTCTATTTAAACCTTCTATTGTTGTGAACTTAATCACACGATTTGTAGAATCATAATCTGTATAAACCGTATTTCTTAGTATTGGTGGTAAATTATTAATATTAAAATTTTCAAACTCGAAATTTTTTAATTGTTTTTCATCCAATAGCACACCATAATAATAGTCTTGATTATGATCTGTAGAACTTTTCTTTATTTGTAGAATTTCATACGTTATTTCTTCTGTATTTGTTTCAGTTTTAATCTCGAATCTAAATATTCCAGATCCGCAAGCTTGAGAAAAAACACCAAACTGAGAAATAAATATGTACATAAGTAAGAAACTTCTTACCATAAACTATTCTACAGCTTTTAAACTTAAATCTAAATTATAAACAGAATGTGTTAACGCTCCTGAAGAGATAAAATCAACACCACACTCGGCGTATTTACGAATAGTTTTTTCATTGATTCCTCCAGAACTTTCAGTTAAACATTGATCACCAATAAGTGCTACGGCTTTTCTTGTATCATCATAATTAAAGTTATCTATTAAAATCCTGTACACTCCTTCATTGGATAAAATTTCTTTGATTTCATCTAAATTTCTAGCTTCTACTATAATTTTAATATCTAAATTTTTCTCTGCTAAATAAGCTTTCGTTTTTGTGATGGCTTGTGTAATTCCACCAGCGAAGTCGATATGATTGTCTTTAATCATCACCATATCATATAATGCAAAACGATGGTTTTCTCCTCCTCCAATTTTTACTGCCCATTTTTCTAGTGCTCTAATACCTGGAGTTGTTTTACGCGTGTCTAACACTTTTGTTTTGGTTCCTTCTAACAATCCCATGAAATAGGCTGTTTTGGTTGCTATAGCACTCATACGCTGCATTGCATTTAAAACTAAGCGTTCAGCTTGAAGTATTGATTGAGATTTTCCTGAGACATAAAAAACGATATCTCCATACTTTACTTTCTCTCCATCATTTATTAAAGTTTCTACTTTTAAATCTTTGTCCACATAAGCAAAAACTTGTTTTGCAAATGCTACACCAGCAATTATTCCTTCATCTTTTACCAATAATTTAGCTTTTCCTGTGGCTTCTTCAGGGATACAAGATAAAGATGTATGATCTCCTTCTCCAACATCTTCACGGATTGCATTTGCTATAATTAACTCTAGTTCTTTATTAAATTGTTCTTGAGGTATCATATAAATTTTATTATAGAGGTAAAAATAATGTTTTACCTCCATAATAAAAATTCAACTCGAACTATTAACTTTATAAAACTATGAAATAAACTCGTCTCCGTAGTAATAGAATAAAATACTTAATAAGAATTTTGATCTCCTTATTCTTCCTCTCATTGCATAATGTTCTGCTCTCTTACATAAGAATTGAACAGCTCTCTCTTCTGGGAATTGCTTTTTAAATTTGTAGATGTAATATGGAATTCTTAAATCTTCTTTACGATATTTTACCGCTGTATACTCTTGTAATTTTTCTAAATGCGCGAAACCAAATTCTTCTGTAGGTTCAATCATTGTTCCTTCACCGAAATCATTCCACGTTGCTATTTGAATGAAATCTGTTTTTTGGCTTCTTGACTCAAGAAAAGATTCTTCAAAAGTTTGTAAACCATTATCTTCAAGTTCCCATTCATAAGCTTCAGTAGATCTCCATCCGCCTTCTTTATAAAAATCATTAAACCTTGGATAAGCTACACCTCCTACAACTTCATCTCTAAAGCTTGCTTCAAAATCATAATAACCTCTAAGTGTTTGCATATGATCTTTGTCTATCCAAGCATATTCTCCAGAACAAATATCATTTCCTATAACTTCTCTTGCGTTCCATAATGTAAGCACTTTACTTTGCTTTACTACTGGTTTTAAAATTTCTTGCCAATCTGATGACTCTGTAATGTAATTAGGTCCAAAAATCATTAACATTTTCTTTCCTTGTACTTTGATATAATTTCTTTTTTTGAAGTAATTTCTTTTTATGTATTTGATATCTCTTTTAGCTTGATTTAATTGAATATTAGATAATCCTCTACCTTGTTCACTCACAACTCTATCTTCATACATTACGGCAAACTTCATTTTTGTCTTATCTAATTCTGGAATAAAACTATTCATTCCGTTTTTTATAAGTTCAAAATCCAAAACATCTCTAGCACCATACCAATCGAAAATAACTCCGTCTACGCCACTTAGTTTCATTAGTAACAAGTGGTATTTTTGTAAGTCGACATCGTTTGTTGAATAAGGACCAATTTTAGGATAATAGTGTGAAGCAATTTCTCTTTTTCCATTAGCATCTACAAGATCAGGATTTTTGTTTGTCATAGTCCAATGCTGTCCCCAGAATCCGTCTGTATTTTTAGACTGAAACCAAGGCATGTAGTGTACATATATTTTTTTTCCTCTTCTTGTTGAACCTCCACGTTGTTGAAGTTCATTACTCACATTTACTATTGGTGTATTTTCTTCTTCATTTATAACTTTTTGTAAGTCATAATCTTCTTTTTCAAAATTCCAATTTTCGTAGAATTTCTTTTCAGTTGTTTTTTGTTGTTTTGTTGACTGTTGTGTAGTCTCTTGCACTAAATAATCTTCTGAGCATGAAGTTAGTAAAAAGCTCAATAAGATTATTATGCAATTCATTGGGGGGAATCTCATAATAATTAGTATTCAAATGTTTACGTCTTAAAATTATTTATTTGATTCTTAAAATAAACAGGAAATTAACTGATTTTTTGATTTAGATTTGCCCAAAATCGTTAAACATGAAAATTAAATTACTTGCTGTAGGAAAAACTGATGATAAAAATTTAATTCAGTTAATCGATGTTTATCAAAAAAGATTAAAACATTATGTTAAGTTTGAAATAGAAGTTATTCCTGATATTAAGAATGCTAAAAATCTTTCGGAAGCACAACAGAAAGAAAAAGAAGGCGAACTTATACTTTCAAAACTTCAAAATACAGATCAATTGATACTTTTAGATGATAAAGGAAAACATTATACTTCTATTGAGTTTTCTAATTTTTTACAAAAAAAAATGAACTCTGGAATTAAACAATTGGTTTTAGTTATTGGTGGGCCCTATGGTTTCTCTGATGCTGTGTATAAAAAAGCGAATGGAAAATTATCTTTATCGAAAATGACATTTTCTCATCAAATGATTCGTTTATTTATTGTTGAACAAATTTATCGTGGTTATACTATTCTTAAAAATGAACCTTATCATCATGAATAAAAAACATACTTTTGCTTCATATAATTTTAGTTATGAAACTAGTTTTTGCTACCAATAATTTAAATAAATTAAAAGAAGTTCAAGAAATGTTACCTAAATCAATTGAACTTTTATCTTTAAAAGACATTAATTGTTTTGAAGAAATAGAAGAGACAGCTACAACCTTGGAAGGCAATGCAAAAATTAAAGCCAATCATATCTCTGAGAATTACAATTATAATTGTTTTGCTGATGATACAGGCTTAGAAGTAGATGCTCTATATGGTGAACCGGGAGTTTATTCTGCAAGATATGCAGGCGAACCTGCTAATGCCGAGAACAATATGACTAAACTTCTGAAAAATCTTGAAAATAAAACCAATAGAACTGCTCAATTCAGAACATCTATTTGTTTGAACTTAAACGGTGAGCAATTCCTTTTTGATGGTATTTGTAAAGGTGATATTTTAACTAATAGAAAAGGAGAAAAAGGCTTTGGCTACGATCCTGTTTTTCAACCTAAAGGATACCAAAAATCATTTGCACAAATGAGTTCTGAAGCTAAAAATAAAATAAGTCATAGAGGACTGGCAATTCAAAAACTTGTTGAGTTTCTTAAAAAAACATATTAATTGACTTCTTTTAAGAAAACATATTATTTCTACTTTATTTTACTGAGTTTCGTTTTAATACTCTTCTGTTTTGTAAATCTTAGTCTAGGATCTGTAACTATTCCTTTAGAAGAAATTTTAAGTATTCTGGTTGGAAAAACCTCGTCTAAAGCTAGCTGGGAAACAATTATTATCAATTATAGGTTACCTAAAACTATAACTGCTGTTTTAGTTGGCTCTGGTTTATCCGTTTGTGGTTTATTAATGCAAACATTATTTAGAAATCCTTTAGCAGGTCCTTTTGTTTTGGGCATTTCATCTGGAGCTAGTTTAGGAGTCGCTTTATTTGTTTTAGGATCTGGATTTATTAGTAGCCTATGGGGATTAAGTATTCTTGATCTAGGTTTGCCTTTAGCTGCTAGCTTAGGTGCTTTTTTTGTTCTAATTGCAATAATACTAGCTGCCAACAAAGTAAGAAATACAATGTCTATCTTAATTATAGGACTCATGTTTGGTGCACTTACTTCTTCAATAATAAATGTATTATCTTATTTTAGTGAAGCAGAACAATTAAAACAATTTGTCTTTTGGGGATTTGGAAGCCTTGGAAATTTAACTTGGAATGAAATTTTTATTTTTTTGGGAATTTATTTTATTTGCGGAATAGGAATTTTTACTTCTATTAAAGCTTTGAATAGTTTTTTACTTGGTGAAAATTACGCGCAGAGTTTGGGTATTAACACCAAAAAAAGCAGAAACATAATTTTTATCATAACAAGTATATTAACAGGCATAATTACCGCATTTTGTGGTCCTATAGCTTTTATTGGACTTGCAGTTCCGCATATTACTAAGCTAATTTTTAAAACCTCCAATCATAAAGTATTAATTCCTGCTGTTGTAATTACTGGAGCCATTATTTTATTAATTTGTGATACAATAGCTCAGCTTCCTAGATATGAATTTACATTACCTATTAATGCTATTACATCATTATTCGGTGCTCCTGTTGTTATTTGGCTTTTAGTAAGAAAGAAAAAAATTTACGTATAGTTTGAGTTTAGACAAAAAAAATATAATTCTAGAAACTAAAAAACTTTCTATTGGTTATCTTTCAAAAAGACAAACCAACACTATAATTTCAGAGATAGATTTAACTGTTTCACAAGGTAAGTTAATCGCTTTGTTAGGTAAAAACGGTATAGGTAAATCCACATTGCTCAGAACACTTAGTAAAGTTCAACAGCCAGTATCTGGTGATATTTTAATTCAAAATTCTTCTTTAGCAAACTATAGTCAAACTGAATTAGCTAAAATTTTAAGCGTAGTACTAACAGAACGTTTACCTGAGAGTCAGCTTTCAGTTTTTGAAATCGTTGCTTTAGGGAGACAACCTTACACCAATTGGTTAGATCGTTTATCAATCACCGATATAAAAAAAATTCAAACAGCATTAGATTTAACAGCTATTACTCATTTAAAAGATAAACCTTTCCATCAACTTAGTGATGGACAATTACAGAGAGTTCTTATAGCGAGAGCACTAGCTCAAGACACAGAAATTATTATTTTAGATGAACCCACAGCTCATCTAGACATCCATCATACATATAAAGTCTTTTCTCTGTTAAAAGATCTTGTAAAAAACACTAATAAAACTATTATTATTTCTACTCACGAAGTAAATTTGGCCATACAATTAGCAGATGAGTTTATTCTACTAACAGAAAAACAAGTCTTTAACGGTAATACTTCTAGCTTAATCGATCAAAATGCATTTTCTGAGCTTTTTCCTTCAGAAAACATTAGCTTCAATAAAGAATTACAGCAATTTGTAATTAACAAAAATTAAATTTGAGTTGTGTAGAGTATTCTTGTATTTTTGAATCCCCTCTTATTTTTCAAAACCATTATATTTATTATGAAGAATTTTATCTATGCAACATGCATATTTGCTATGTTAGCTTGTAGTTCTGGACAACAAGCGACTTCATCAAAAAAGCATGCTAAAATTAAAGATTTTGCTGCTTTTTATGCAAAATCTATCACTGCGAAAGACTTAAGTAAACATCTTTATATTTATGCTTCTGATGAGTTTGAGGGTCGAAATACGGGTGAACCTGGTCAGAAAAAAGCAATCAACTACTTAAAAGATTTTTATGTTAATGAAGGTATCGCTTCTCCTTTAGGTGGTGATGATTATTTCCAAGAAATTCCCTCTTCTTATTTAACTAAAAACCACAGAGGTGGTGAATTGAAAGATTCTGAAAATGTATTAGCATATATTAAAGGGACTGAAAAACCTGATGAGATTGTTGTTATTTCAGCACACTTAGATCACGTTGGAACAAAAGATGGAGAAATTTATAATGGAGCTGATGATGATGGTTCTGGAACTGTAGCTGTTTTAGAAATTGCTCAAGCTTTTCAAAAAGCAGCTAAAGCAGGAAAAGGTCCAAAACGATCTATCCTTTTTTTACATGTAACTGCTGAAGAAAAAGGTTTAATAGGTTCTAAATACTATACAGAAAACCCTGTTTTCCCTTTAAAAAACACGGTTACAGACCTAAATATAGATATGGTAGGACGAGTTGATGAAAGACATAAAGAAAATCCTAACTATATTTATTTAATCGGTTCAGATAGACTCAGCACCGAACTCCATAATATATCTGATTCTATGAACACAAAATACACAAATATTAAGTTAAACTACAGGTATAACAGAAGAACTGATCCTAATTTCTTCTATTATAGATCTGATCATTATAACTTTGCAAAACATAATATTCCTATTATTTTTTACTTTAATGGTGTTCATGAAGATTATCATAAACCTACTGATACACCTGATAAAATAAATTATAATTTACTAGAAAAAAGGACAAAACTTGTGTTCTACACGGCTTGGGAAGTAGCTAATAGAGAAAATAGGCTTATCGTTGATAAAGCTGAATAAACAAAAAAACTCGTCGTTTGATGAGTTTTTTATTTTTTATATCTTGAAGAAAACTTTTTTTATGCTTATTGTAATCAACATATTAATAGGATTTATCGCCTTTTTTCACCTTTATATTTTATGGTTTGAAATGTTTGCTTGGGAAACTAGAGGTCCTAAAATATTTAGACACTTCCCTAAGGAATTATTCCCAAAAACTAAAGCTTTGGCAGCCAATCAAGGCCTTTATAATGGCTTTTTAGCCGCCGGATTGATCTGGACTTTCTTTATTGAGAACATTGAATGGAAAACTAATGTTTCTATTTTCTTTTTAGCTTGCGTGGCTATTGCTGGTATTTATGGAGCGCTTTCAGCAAGCAAGAAGATCTTTTTTGTTCAAGGATTGCCTGCTATTATTACTCTTGTGATTGTCTTAATACAATAAGTTTATTTCTTATTTATTGTTCTTAGCGCTCTTTTTATGATGTACGCTGTTTCTTTAGAAGAAGACTTTTTCTCCCATTGTTTACAGACATTTAAAACCCATTCTGGTTTAGATTTACTAGCATCATTTAACCAATTTGCAACTGCATCTCGAACATACTTTGAAGGATCTGATTTTAATGGATTAAGTAGAGAAATTCCTTTTTCAGGATTATCCTGAAAAGTTGCTATCTTTTTGGTCCATACTCCAACTGGTCTTAACGACTCTACTGCATAACGTCTCACATTTTCATCAGTATGAGTAGTCCAAGAAGACAAAATAGTTATAGATGTATCTAAATCTTCAATCATTCGTTCTTTAGTGGCAAAAATTACTACTTCTCGTACCCCAAAATGAGTATCTGCAGCATAAACTTGCATGGCATTCAATAGTTCTTCTATTTCATCAAAATGTAAACTTTCCGCCCAACAAGACCAACATCTTACCACATCAGAAGTATGATTTTTTAGTATATCATAAATATTTTTATCGTTTGTTAATACCCCAAAAGTATGACCAATGACTTTTGTATTACTGTTTGCCGTAGGTTTCTTTTGGTTATTAACCGCTTGTTCAAAATCTAAAAACCATGTTTTCTTACCTAAAGATTTTAAAACTAATTGTAATAAAGTTAACTGATCAACTGCTAACCATTCCATTAAGTTTTTAGTTTCTATCAATCCTTTATTTAAATATTCTATTGCTTCTGGATTCAAATCCTTAGAACTTCTGGCTCCTTTTCTATTTAAAATAGCTTCTGGTATATTCTGCATAAAATTATTTTTTAGATAGTATTTTCAACTAGAAAACTCATTGAATGAAACTTTATAATGTTCTATAAATTTAGAAAAAAGCTTTATTTTCATTATATTAAAGTATTGCTTATTGAAAATTCAACTTTAAAAATTGTTTATTATGGACGGATGGGGCTCACTAAAAATGTTGATGAATAGACAACAAGGAAACCAACAAAGAAAGAAAAAACTAAAAGATGCTAGAGATAAAACATTAAGTTCTCCTGTTTATTCTAAAACTAGATTTAACTTTCCTAAGGCTTCTAAAAGTGTCATTAAAAAATATGGTCAAGAAGCTAAGAAAACTCAAAAAAAAGAATCTCTTATTAAGTATTCTGTAATTTCTATAATTATAATAATTTCTTTTATTTACCTATACTTCACAGATTTTTTCTAGCTATACTCCAAACTGCGTTAAGTGATGATCTAAATGTTTGTAAAATAAATTATTCCACTCCTGTTTGGTTAATTTACCAAATGAAGTTGATTCTTTTCCATCGAAATGAACTTCTCCTAATTCTTGAGTTTTACGAAGATAATCGATTAAAATTTGTTTTTCTGCTTCAAAGTTTTTCTCTTCCGTGATTAAAAACTGAGGCGCAGTTTTACCATTTTTAGGATATGGTTTTTCAGAAACTACTTGTTTCTTCACTAATAATTTCAATATCAATTTCATAAAAGCATTTGGTTTTGGATGCTTATTTGTGTATACTCCCTCGTATGAAACTGAACAATGAGCCATCATTTGTGCTACATTCATTTTCCCCCATTCAGGCTGAGTTTCTGAAGTTAATGTATTGATTCTAGAAATTACTTCTTCTGTAACTTCTTTCGTAAAAATGTTTTTCATTTCTTTTTATTTAATTCATAAATAAAGATAAATACTTTTTATATTTGAAAAAAATCTTCTATGACTCGTAAAATTGCCCTAGTATTCATTCTAGTAGTAAACACTTTATTTGCTCAAATTTCTTTTGAAAAAGGTTATTTCATTAACAATACTGGTGAACGTATTGATTGTTTGATAAAAAATTTAGACTGGCAAAATAATCCTACAGAGATTCTTTACAAAAACAATGAAAATAGTCCTGAAAAAAAGCTATCAATACATCAAGTACAAGAGTTTTCAATTTTAAACTCTTCAAAATTTATTAGAGCAGAAGTTGCAATAGATAGATCGTCTGATGTTTTACACTTGTTAACTAGAGAAAGAAATCCGAACTTTACAAATGAATTGATCTTCTTAAAAGTTTTAGAAGAAGGAAAAGCTAATTTATATTATTACAGTGATAATAATTTAACTCGATTCTTTTTTAGTAAGCCCAATAAAAAAATTACACAGTTAGTATATAAACGATATTTAGCTAATGTTAGCGAGATTAAGACTAACAATTATTACAAACAACAAATTTTAAAGAATTTAGATTCAGATAAAATATCAAATAGTAAAATTAAATGGCTGAAGTATAATTTAAAAAGCTTAAAAGGTATTTTTTCTTTATACAATGAATCAACTAACGAATTAAATACCAATCAAATTAAAAATGATTCTAAGAGTTTCTCTGACTTCTTTAATTTAAATGTAAGACCGAGAATAAACAACAGCTCTTTATCTATCGCTAACTCTTCAATTTTTCAAGGATTTAGGAGTGCTATTTTTGAGAGTAAAACAAATTTTGGATTAGGTATTGAAGCAGAATTGCTTTTACCTTTTAATAAAAATAAATGGAGTGTAATTATTGAAGCTAATTATTTTGAATATGAATCTTTGGGGCAGAAATTTGTAAATCCTGTTTCTTTAGCTAATGAACAAGGTAAAATAACATATAAATCACTTGAAATACCTGTAGGTATTCGCCATTACATGTTTTTAAACGAAAAATTAAGTTTATTTGTAAATTTACAAGTCGTTTTTAATAATACTTTTGATTCTTCAAGTATTGAATTTATTTCTGAAAATGATCGCCCTACGATAAATCCTTTAAGTATCTCTTTTACTAACAACTATGCCATTGGCGCTGGTTTAAAACACAAAAGATTTATCTTAGAATTTAGACACTACACCAATAAAAAGCTGAAAAACTTAACAAATTGGGATTCAGAATTTAGCACAAATTCTATTATTTTAGGTTACGCTTTGTTTTAATGTAATACTCTAAAAATTAACTCTTTTAAAATATCACTGTGGGACTGATTTGCTCCTACACCTTTGCTTTTTACATCTGCATCTCTTAATAATCCTATAATTTGAGATACTTTACGCATTGGGTAGTTCCTTGCTGCATTAACATAATCATCAACAAAATAAGGATTTACTCCTAGTGTTCGTGCAACAGAAGCTTTAGATTTATCTTTTAACCCGTGGTATGATAATAACTGTGTGAAAAAACTATTCAATAATGAAATCGTCATTACCAGTGGATTATTTTTTGGATTCTGACTGAAATAATTAATAATTCTATTTGCTTTTACAACATCCTTAAGACCAACAGCTTTTCGTAATTCGAAATTATTAAAATCTTTAGAAATCCCGATATTTTCTTCTACATGACTTGGGTTTATTATAGTTCCAGCTTCTAAAACAGAAGTAAGCTTATCTAATTCATTGCTTATTTTACTTAAATCTGTTCCTAAGAACTCAACTAACATTTGAGCTGCTTTTGGCTCTATTGTAAATTTTTTACCTTTTAAAACTCTTGCGATCCAATCACCAACCTGATTTTCATATAGCTTCTTACTTTCGAAAATCAATCCATTTTTTGCTATTGCTTTGTATACTTTCTTTCTCTTATCTAACTTTTTGTATTTGTAATTGAAAACTAAAACTGTTGATTGTTGCGGATTTTCAGCATAACTATCTAATTTTTCAATAGATCGACTTAAATCCTGAGCTTCTTTCACAATGATAACTTGATGTTCAGCCATCATGGGAAACCTTTTTGCAGAAGAAACGATTTCATCTACAGTTACATCTCTTCCATACATTACCATTTGATTGAATCCTTTTTCAGATTCATCTAGCACATTGTTTTCTATGTAACTTGAAATTTTATCAATATAATAAGGTTCCTCTCCCATTAAAAAGTAAATAGGTTTTAACTTACCTTGTTTTATATCGTCGACAATTTGTTTTACTTCGTTCATTAATTTTCAACAAAATTTAATTCAAACTTTTACTACTTTTGATCGATGCAAAAATTGAATTTACCTTCTTACACTTTCAAGATCAAAAGTAATGAAAAACACTATCTGATTTTTGATGAAATTAGAAAAAAATATATTGTTTTAACACCAGAAGAATGGGTAAGACAACATTTTGTACAGCTCTTAATACAAGAAAAAAAATATCCTGTTTCTTTAATTGCCATTGAAAAACAGTTGGTTATTAATAACCTAAAAAAAAGGAGCGACATTTTGATTTTTAATTCAAATGGCACTCCTGATATTATTGTAGAATGTAAAGCTCCTTCTATAAAAATTACTCAAGATACTTTCGATCAAATAGCTCGCTATAATTTAAAATTAAATGCAAAGTATTTGATTGTAACCAATGGAATAGAACATTACTATTGTATCATGAATACTAAGGATGAAAACTATACTTTTTTAAGAGATATTCCTGAATACAAAAATTAAGCACTTTGTACTGTATTATCTAACAACTTATATCCTTCACCTCTAACATTTACAATAGCTATGTTTTCATCACACATTAAGTATTTTCTAAGTTTAGTTATATAAACATCCATACTTCTAGAAGTAAAGTAGTTATCATCTCTCCAAATTTTTGTTAATGCTATGGCTTTCGGCATAATTGCATTTTTATATTCAGATAAATACTTTAATAACTTGCTTTCTTTTGGAGTAAGTCTTCTTGGTTCTTCTCCTTTGAACGACAATTGACGCGTTCTGTAATTAAACGTGAAATCTCCAATAGTATATTCTATTGCACTAAATCTCTTGTTATGTTCCCTTTCTTTTGATTTTATTATTCCTTTTATTTTTTCAATTAAAACTTCTGTTGAAAATGGTTTTTTAAAACAATAATCAACTAAAGGAATTTTATTTATCTCAAATACATCTTCTAACAGAATTTCTTCTGAAAGGAAAATCACAGGAAAATCATTGTTATTTTTTCTAACAGAATCTATAAACTCTGTTCTACTTGTTGTAATCAACTTAGAATCAACGATAGATAAATCAAACCTAGAACTACTTATTAATAAAGAAATATCATTTACTGAACTTGTAAAAGTTACATTGTAACCATTTAAAAGTAAATAATTCTTTAATACCATTCCAAAGTCTACATCTTCATCTATCAATAAAATTTTTATCGACCTCATTAAATATATTTTTTATGCCCCCTAATTTCTAGTCGTACTTTTACAAACAATCTTACAGTGAGCATATTACATTTTATCACTCTCAATTACAATTGCTTACTTCTTATCCCCAAAAGAATTCCAAGTACATATATAATACAGTTGAATTCATAAAATTCCTACCCTTTAAACATTATTTTTTTCAACGTTCTAAAAAATTAATACTTCTTTACATTTTAAAATAATTTTATTGGTGTATGTTTGCAAACTTGAAAACTGCTGTAGTCATATTAAATTGGAATGGGAAAAAGTTGTTAGAACAATTTTTATCTTCTATTATTAACTTTTCTTCTGATGATGCAACTATTTACGTAGCTGATAATGCATCGACAGATCAATCCATAACATTTGTTAAGAATAATTTTCCTCAGGTAAAAATTGTAGCTAATAAATTTAATGGCGGATACGCTAAAGGATACAATGATGCTTTACAACACATTGAAGCTGATATTTATTGTTTAATTAACTCTGATGTTGAAGTAACTCAAAACTGGTTAACTCCGATTATTGAGACTTTTAAAAATGATGAGAATACAGCTATTATTCAACCAAAAATTTTAGATTTTAAAGATAAAACAAAGTTTGAATACGCTGGTGCAGCTGGAGGTTTTATCGATACTTTAGGCTATCCTTATTGTAGAGGAAGAGTTTTTAATTGTCTTGAAACTGATACTGGTCAATTTGATGAAACATCAGAAATATTTTGGGCCTCTGGAGCTTGCTTTTTTATCCGTAGTGAAGTTTTCCATAAGTTAGAAGGATTTGACGAAGATTATTTCGCGCACCAAGAAGAAATTGATCTTTGTTGGAGAGCTCAAAATGAAGGACTTTCAGTAAAGTACGTGGGAAATTCTACTGTTTATCATGTTGGAGGAGCTACATTACAAGAATCTAATCCAAGAAAAACCTACCTCAATTTTAGAAATAGCTTGTTAACCGCTTTAAAAAATGTTCCAAGTAAAAATTTATTCTTAGTTATTTTTATGCGCCTAATTTTAGATGGCGTTGCTGGTTTAAAATTTATAGTAGAACTAAGGCCAATACATACATGGTCTATAGTAAAAGCGCATTTTAGTTTTTATAAAAACTTGGTAAAATTCACTAAGAAGAGAAAACAAATTCAGCGTAAATCAAATTATAGCATTCACACTTCGGTAGTTTGGCAACATTTTGTTCTACAGCGTAAAAAATTTAACACCTTAAAATAAAAAGCTGTTCGAATTTCTACATTCAAACAGCTATCATTACTCTTATTCTGTAGAAATATAAATTTTAACTTCTGTTTCTTTTTGTTGATCGACATCTGCTGGATAAACTTCAAAATCTGCTTCATATTTCCTGTCCAAATCTGTATTATTCCATATTTCCATCCATTTATTATACACTATATTATCTTCTAACTTTCCTTCTGCTGAAAATGCTTCGTAATTACCTTTTGCTATTTGAATACCGATCATATCCTCTGGGATATCTTTTAGCTGATCAACTTTGCACCCAATAATAATATCATAGGCTTCTGTAAAATCAGATTCATAATTCGTGTAGATAGCATAAACATCATTATTCTGTTTATGATTTATTTTACTTAAAACATCATCAGACATAAACTTTCCCCATAATGCAGGAATATCTTTTGCTGCCTGCATATTCGCGTTAGTTGTTCTTGCTTTAATTCCAATAATGTTGAACGAATCGATTTGTGTTTTCTTCATTTTTGTAGTTTTAAAATTATTTACCACAAATCTAAAACCAGCTTATGTCAAAGGTGTGTCAGGGGTAGGATAATATTTTGCTCTACAAATATCAAAGTATTCTTTGAGCGTCATTTCGTGTGGAGTAAAGTTGCTATCTAAATTTTCTATCTGATCGATTAAATCGATTCGAAAAACTCTAAAGTCATTTCTAAGTCGGCAAAATGCTATTAAAAGCCAGTTTTCATTTGTACTATATAATGCAAAAGGCTCTATTATTCGTTTTGTCAAATTATTTTCTAGAGAATTGTACTTAATTTTAATTAGTTTAAAGTCTGTTATTGCTGTTTGTAATGTAATTAAATTTTTACTTGTTGTTGCTTTTTCTGGATTGTATCTGAACTCTATTCTTTGTTCTAATAATTCTGATTTTTGCTGTTGTTGTTTTCTAAAAACAGACTTTATTTTCGTTATAGCATTCTCATAATTTTCAACTAAAGATTGGTCTTTATTTTTACCTATTAAATAAGCTGCTGTAATTAAAGCGTTGGCTTCTTCTTCAGTAAACATTACTGGAGGCAAATAATATCCTTCTAGAAGCGAATATCCTTTTCCTTCTTCAGTATAAACTGGAATACCAGAATCTTCGATAGTTCTTATATCCCTATATATAGTTCTAACGCTTACCCCAAATTTTTCAGCCAAATAAGTTGCTGTTACAATTTTCTTTGATTGTAATTGTGTAATAATTGCTGTTAAGCGAGAAATACGCGGCTTATTGTTCATCAGATAATTCTTCTCTGTCTTTATAAATGTAATTTAATAAGAAAAAAACAGCTACACCTCCGAAAGAATGCCACAACCAATGTGTTCCCATAGGTAAAATTGGAGTTAAAGTTCCTTTCACTACTAAATTATCTAAAGTTCTAAATGAAACTGCTACTCCGAATATTAAAAATCCATATAATATGAGTTTAGCATTTTTCCATTTTGTTTTATAAGCATACCAAACAAAAGGAGTTACCACTGCTAAAGCTGTTACTAAATAACCAAATGAAATTCTATACTCATCAGGAAGAGGAATTTTTCTTGGAAAAATTGACAATGCCAAAAAGCCTAATAATAGTAAAATTCTTTTCCACCATTGTTTTTCAATTTTGCCAATAAAATAAATAATTCCTCCAAGACAAACTACCATAATTGGCAACCAATCTAGAACTAACCAAAACTCATGACTTCTTGTACCGTGAAACATTGTTCCTCCAATCCAACTCGCGAAAATTACAGGGATTGCAAATAGAAAAAAAGGATGTTTTTTAGGATTTTTGTAGATCTTTGAACCAAAATAAATTAAAATACCGATAAATATGAGATTACTAAATGTATTGAAGGGTTCTACTGGTAATCTTCCTTCTATGGTTTCTTGATAAATTGGTCCGCTGTCATTTGGGAATTTCTGAATAATACTAAATAACATCTAAGCTTCCTTTTCCTTCTCTTACTACTTCTGGCTCATCTTGTGTTAAATCAATAACTGTAGACGCATAATTATCTCCATAACCTCCATCTATAACAACATCAACAATTTGCTGCCATTTTTCGAAGATCAGTTCAGGATCTGTAGTGTATTCAATTACTTCATCTTCATCATGAATTGACGTTGAAACAATAGGATTTCCTAATTGTTGCACAATAGCTCGTGCTATATTATTATCTGGCACACGTATACCCACAGTTTTTCTTTTCTTAAATGCTTTCGGTAAACTTGTACTTCCAGGTAAGATAAAAGTATAAGGCCCTGGTAAGGCTCTCTTTAAAATTTTATAAACTGGTGTGCTTATTTGCTTAACATAATCTGATAAATGACTCAAATCATTACAAACAAAAGAAAAGTTAGATTTTTCTAATTTCACCCCTTTAATACGAGCAACTTTTTCCATTGCTTTCATATTGGTAATATCACAACCTAATCCGTAAACTGTGTCCGTAGGATAAATAATTAAACCTCCAGATTGCAATACCTTTACAGCTTTATCTATTTCTTTTGGATTCGGATTATCATTATATATTTTTAAAAATTGAGCCATTATAAATTGAACTTTAATATAAAGCTAAAAAGAAAACTTCCAACATGTAATCATATTGGAAGTTTTTTTTATATTTTTTAGTAGTTAAGCTTCGTTATCTATTAGTCTGAAACCTTCTCCATGAATATTTAAAATTTCAACGTTTTCATCTAACTTTAAATATTTACGAAGTTTAGCGATGTACACATCCATACTTCTAGACGTAAAATAATTATCGTCTCTCCAAATTTTAGTTAATGCTAATTCTCTAGGCATTAAATCGTTTTTATGCACTGCTAGCATGCGTAAAAGTTTACTTTCTTTTGGCGATAGTTTTAATGGATCATCTCCATTAAATGATAAATGTCTTAATTTAGAATTAAACGCAAATCTTCCAATTGTAAACTCAAACTGATCATCGTCTTTTGATTTCTCAGTTTCTTTTCTCTGTAAAATTGCTTTAATTTTATGTAATAAAACTTCCGAGTCAAAAGGTTTATTTAAATAATCATCTGCTCCAACTTGATATCCTTTTAAAACATCTTCTTTCATTGTTTTAGCAGTTAAGAAAATAATTGGCACTTCTTTATTAGTCGCTCGAATATCTTGCGCTAATGAAAAACCATCTTTTCTAGGCATCATTACGTCTAAAATACATAAATCGTATTCTGAATTTTTAAACATAATCAAACCTTCGATTCCATCTTTAGCATGAGTTACATTGTAATCATTTAATGCTAAGTAATCTTTTAATACTGTTCCAAAATTTGGATCGTCTTCTACTAATAGAATTTTTCTAGTTCCCATTGTTACCCTTCAATTTATATTAATGGTAGTTTAACTGTAAATGTACTTCCTTTACCTTTCTCACTTGCCACATGAACCGTGCCATGGTGGTTGTCGATAATCTCTTTTACATAGGCTAATCCTAGTCCATGCCCTTTCACATTGTGAATGTTACCTTTATGTTCTCGATAAAATTTATCGAAAATATATTTTTGAGCATTTTTAGTCATACCTATTCCTTCGTCTTTTATTTTAAATATAAAATACTTGTTTGTATTTTCTGTATATACATCTATTTTGGGAGTTCCTTCTGAATATTTTATTGCATTTTCTAATATATTAACAACTACATTAGTTAAATGAAACTGGTTTCCTAAAACCTCAGAAGAAATCGCCTTAAAATGTGTATTTATTGTTCCTTGTTTGTCTGATACTAATAAACTAACATGGTCTATTGCTTCTTCTATGATATCTGTAGCTTCAACTGCTTCTTTTGTTATTTCAATCTGATTCTTTTCTAACTTCGATATTCTTAATACATTTTCTACCTGACCATGCATTCGTTTATTCTCGTCACGAATCATTTTTACATAACGTTTTACTTTTTCTTCATCATTAATAATTTTAGGATTTTTAATAGCATCTAATGCCAAATTTATTGTGGCAATAGGTGTTTTAAATTCATGTGTCATGTTATTAATGAAATCTGTTTTTATTTCAGAAATTTTCTTTTGCCTCACTAATTGATACAAAGAAGTAGAAAAAGCCGCTATAACAATACCTATAAAAAATAATGATAATAATAGCGCATACATCATGCTTGATAAAAGACTTTGTTTCTCATTTGGAAACGTAACATATAATTTATAATTACTGTTTCCACTATCGTCTTCTAACAACGGATAGAAATAACTATTTTCTTCATCTATTTTAAAGTAACCAGATTTTATTTTTGTAGCCAAACCACCTTCATATACACCAAATTTAAATTCTTGATCTATATTTCTTTTGCCTAATTCGTCTCTAAGAGTATTATTTAACTCTCTGTTACTTATTCTTTTATGAATAGGCATGTGCTTCTGATTTTGACTAAACAAATACTCAACTTGCTTTTTTTGCCAACTAGGATATTTTAAAAGTCTTGAATATTTATTTTCATCTGTGTAACTTTTAAAATCTCCATTATCAGAGCTATAAGTAATGGTTTGTGAAAAATCTTCCTTTCCTGAAAACCTCTTGATGATTATTGTATCACTATTTACAAAATCAACGGGGATCTTAAAGTTTTCTTCTAGAATTGTAGCTCCGAATGTAAATTTTTTCTTCGCTACAGTATCTATTTGTTGGAATAGGTAATTTTTAAGCTCAGCTGTGCTTATAGATTCACTATTTTCAAAGACCTTTTTATGTTTATCAACAAATTCATTATACTCTCTTTCCTTTATTCTTTCGGATGTTTTTGCCAGAGCTATCTTCACATTATCTTCAAACTCCGAACGTTTGCTCTTTACGGCATTTTTAACCCAATATAACTGAACTGCAATTATTCCTGTTAAGGAAATACTCATGAGCAGTACAATTAGAATAAAAATTCTTTTTCCCATCGATCAAAAATAAACTAATAAGCTAAAGCTCAATTGCTTTTAACTTAGATTAACAAAGATAATATGTTTTTAAGAGAATTTTAAGAAATATGTTAAGATATCAATAATTAATTAAAATTATTGTGTTAATTTATTGTGAATACTACTCACTATAACCTCAACATCACTCAAATTAGTGTTAATAATCAGATAATGAGATTGTATCGTTTTTTTAGTGTCTGACCATTGATTTTTTACTCGATTTAAGACTGATTCTCTAGATACCTGATCTCTTTCCATAACACGTTGTATTCTAATTTCTTCAGGAGCAGAAACCATAATTATTTTTTCGCACAGAACATGACTATTATTTTCAAACAGTATCGCATTTTCATATAAAATATAATCCTTGTCAGAATGCATACGAATGTAGTTTTCTAAATGTTTATGAACTTCTGGATGAACTATAGTATTTAACAACTTCAATTTTGTTTTATCTTCAAAAACTATTTTTGCTAAAAAAGGTCTATTCAACCCATTTGAGTTATAGGCTTCTTCTGAAAACTCTTGAATTATTTGTTTTCTAATGTTCTCATTCGTATTCATCAACTTTTTAGCTTCATCATCTGCATGATAAATTTGAACATTTTCATATTGTGAAAACATCTTAGAAACTGTAGTTTTTCCACTACCAATTCCTCCTGTAATACCAACTAACATTGTCTTATTTTTGAATTAAAAAATCTATTCTTTGAGGTGAAATTCTTATGGAAGAAATTAATTCTGGTTTTCTTTTAATTTCAGGCATTAAATAAGAAAGATCATCGTTAATTGTTTTTCGATAATCACAAACAACTTCAAAAAGATCTTCAGTTATTTTTTGATAGTTTTTAAGCCCAACTTTATAGATCACCTTTACTTTCTTTGGGAAAGTACTTAATTTTAATCGATTAGGAATACCTATAATCTTTATTGGTATTTCGAAAGTACCTTCGGTAAATTTATCTACCAGAATATTAGCTTTAATTTTATTTAACTTCATTTTTATTCCTGTAGAACCTTCTGGAACTAATAAATCTAGTGATAAATCTACATCTTCACTTATCTCTTGAAGTGTTATAGTGTTTGTTTTTATTACATTAATCTTTGCTAATTGCAATTCGGGGCCTGAGACCAAAACACTATCTTGACTTAAATTTATTTCTTCTAATCCATATCCTAGTTTATAATTCAGATTTAAATCAGATTGAATTGGCACTTTTTTACTACCTAATGTTCCTAATTTAAAATGAATAGAATCTCTGTTCACTTTCTCTAAACTTAGACCTGAATTTAATCTTTTTTGAATTTCTTCTTGTTGATTGGCAGTAAGCAAAAAGAAATCGTTTGTGTTCTTTCTTACTATCTTTTTTAACGATAATATTATTTTTTTTGAAGAGAAATTAGCAGCCAAAAGATTAAATCCATTACCCTTTACTGTTACTGAAATTTTCTTTAGTGGTTCTTCTTGAAGTATTTTATTTTGAGGTAAATCGGTATACTCAACTCTATAAACAATTTTAGACGTATATGTTTTTGATAAATTAATTAACATCCACATTAAAAATGAAGCCGTTAGAAATCCAAAGAAAATTTTAGGTATTTGTAATGTTTTAGCCAATAGTCTTTTATTGCAATCTAATTAAAAACAAAATGGTGAGCAAAAAGCTCACCAAATTTTTTATCCTGAAATTATTTAATTTACTTGCTTTCTGAATATTTCTTAGTTAACTCCATAGAAATTGCTGCTCTTTCAAATCTGATTTTACCTGCACCAGTCTCTATAACTACTGTATTATTGGTATCATTAACTTCTACAATTCTTCCATGAATACCACTAGTGGTAACCACATTAATACCTTTTTTAATCTCAGATCTAAATTGTTTTTCTTTCTTTTGCTTTGCCATTTGTGGACGAATCATAAAGAAATAAAAAACAGCTATAAAAGCAACTAGCATCAACATATTCATCATACCTGGTTCAGATGCTTGTAAAAAAATCATTTGAAACATATTATGCTTTCTTTTTAGGTGTTACCATTCCAGAAATCTTTACTTCTTCTCTACCTTTTACAGTATTTGTGTATAAAGTAACTGTTTTACTTTGTTTATTTGGTTTCCCAGAAGTATTAAACTTCACTTGAACTTCACTAGTTTGACCTGGTTTTATTGGTTCTTTTGGCCAAGTAGGAACTGTACAACCACAAGAAGCTTTTGCATCTGTGATCACTAAATCAGATTTTCCAGTATTTGTTACTTTGAAAGATGTTTCAACTACGAATCCTTCATCTACAACTCCAAAATCGTGTATTTCTCTATCAAAAACTACTTCAGGAGCACCTACTTTGATCTCTTTATCTCTTTTTTGTGCTTGCTCTACATTAGTAAGATTTACTTTAGAGGCAGCATTACCTTCCTTACAAGATACTAACACAACTGATAATAAAACAGCTGATAATGTTATTATTGCTTTTCTCATTGTTTATAAATTTATTGGTTAAAAATAATTAATTAAAATAGCTATAGCAAACCTCTACCTATTTTTACCATCTTATTATTTTCTTGATAATCTTTTGATAGTTTATCTAAAACTCCATTAATAAAATATCCACTTTTACTTGTAGAGTAATCTTTAGCTAACTCAATATATTCATTTATAGTTACTCTACTTGGTATTGAAGAAAAATGTAAAAATTCTGTAATTGCCATTTTTATTAAAATCATGTCAATATCAGCAATTCTATCAGTTTCCCAATTAGGAGTTTTCTCCTTAATATCATCATCGTACTTATGTTGATTAAGCACTACTTTCTTGAATAAATCAGAAGTAAATCTTTTATCTTCTTCATCTTTATAAAGATTACCTAAAACAAAAGGAGAAGAACTTTTTTGTTTATTTAAAGTTTTCACTACCCATGTATTCACAAAAGGAATATCATCAACCCAAGAAATCATTTCATCTTCAAAATAATCTGCTAGTTTTTCATTTGGAGCAATAATTTCCTTAAAAAACGTGATAATAAAATTCTTTTCAGTATTATATGAGCTGTCATCTGAAGTCATATATTCTTTGTAAAAATCGCTTTTATTTAGTTCTTCCCAAACGATTTTAACGTACTCATCATCTAAATCCCAGTTGTCTAATTTATTTAACTCCACATATCCTTCTAAGCTCACACTGTCTTTTATTTGATTTAAAAGTGTGTTATCTATAAATCTGGTATTTGGATTTAAATCTTCTTTTGTTGCTAAGATTTTCTTTTTTGAAAGCTCAATTTTTTTATGAGCCAATTTTTGTACTTCAAGAAGCAATTGAAAATTCAAAACATATAGATCAAACATCTTTTGAATACTAAATTTTAAGAACTTCTCTTCTTTAACAAGATCGGTATTGTGTGATTGCTGCATTGCATATACAGACTGCATCACCTTTAAACGAATATGTCTTCTGTTTATCATTAAATTGAGGACTTTAAAAAAGGCGATAGAATTTTTTCTATCGCCCTGCAAAAATAAAACTTTTATCGACTTACCTTAGCTATTTTGTTCTTTTTTACGTGCATCAATTCTTCCTTGTGCAATATTAAAAGCTGCTTGGTGAGTTGTAATATTTTCTTTCTCCGCTAATTCAAATATCTCTAGCGTAGTATTATATATATTTTCTGTTCTTTTCTTACTTTCTTCTTTACCATAGCCTGCTACTTCAGCATAAACATTGATAATTCCTCCTGCATTGATTAAGAAATCTGGAGCATAAGCTATTCCTTTTTCTTGCAACATTTTACCATGTTTTAACTCATTTGCTAACTGATTGTTGGCTGCCCCAGCTATTACTTTAGCGTTTAATTGTGAAATACTATTATCGTTAACTGTAGCTCCTAAAGCACATGGCGCATAGATATCAAGGTCTAAACCGTAAATATCATTCCCTAAAACAACATTTGCATTATATTTTTTACTCAATTCTTCTAATCTAGCCTCATTAATATCATTTAAGATAACTTGAGCACCTTCATCAGTAATATGCTTTACTAAAGTTTCACCTACATGACCAACACCTTGTACTAAAACTTTCTTTCCTTCTAAATTATCTGTTCCAAATTTATATTTAGCTGCAGCTTTCATTCCCATGTAAACACCGTAAGCAGTCACAGGAGAAGGATTTCCTGATCCTCCAATAGCTTCAGAAACACCAGTTACATGTGGAGTTACTTCGCGAATAACATCCATATCTCTAGTTTCCATACCAACATCTTCAGCAGTAATATATCTTCCACTTAAAGAGTTTACAAACTCTCCGAATTTACGCATTAAAGCATCATTCTTTTGAGTTTTAGCATCTCCGATAATTACAGCCTTACCTCCACCTAAATTTAAACCAGTGATAGCGGACTTATAAGTCATACCTCTTGATAAACGTAATACATCGTTTAAAGCTTCCCACTCTGTTTTATATTGCCACATTCTTGTACCTCCAAGTGCCGGACCTAAAGTTGTATTGTGTATACCAATAATTGCTTTTAAACCTGTATCTTCGTCGTTGCAAAAAACAACTTGTTCGTGACCGTCAAAAGATAACTGTCCGAAAACAGGATCGTTTTTAAGGTCTTTAGTATCAATAATTTCAGACATCATAGTATATTACGTTTTACTTAAAAAGAATTTAACTATTCCTTAATATTAGGACTGCTAAAATACAGATTCTGCAATTACAAACCAAAAAAAGACTTGTAAATTGAAAAATACATAAAAAGAAAACGTTTTCTTTTACATATAAACAAAAAACACACTCAATAATTATATAATATAAATTGAAAGCCTTACAATACTTAAATAAATATTTCATAAAATATAAGTGGAGACTGCTTATTGGAATTCTTATTACTGTACTATCCAAGTTATTAGCACTAAAAATACCTGAGATCATAAAGAACTCTTTAAATATTGTTGAAGAATATTTAAATGGTGAAACGACAGATTTATCTATGGTTAAAGAGCAGCTTTTTTACAATATTTTAATCATAGTTGGTATTACTTTACTCGCTGGTTTTTTCACTTTTTTAATGCGACAAACCATTATTGTTATGTCTCGATTAATTGAATTTGACTTGAAAAATGAAATTTACGAGCAGTATCAAAAATTATCAGTTAATTTTTACAAAAAAAATAGAACTGGTGATTTGATGAATCGTATTTCTGAAGACGTTTCAAAAGTTAGAATGTATTTTGGACCAGCAATTATGTATTCATTAAATATGATTGTCTTATTTACCATTGGTTTTTCTAAAATGTTAAAAACAGACGTACAACTTACATTGTATACTTTAATACCTTTCCCTGTGTTGTCTGTATCTATTTTCATTTTAAGTAAACAGATTAATAAAAGAACAACGATAGTACAAGAATACCTTTCTAAACTTACCACATTTAACCAAGAGTTTTTCTCTGGAATCAATGTGGTGAAATCTTATGTTATTGAGAAATCAGTTTTAAATAACTTTAATGAACTTGCTGATAAAGCTAAAGAGAAAAATATCGAGTTATCTAAGATTCAAGCATTATTCTTTCCTTTAATGATATTGTTAATTGGTATCAGCAATATTTTAGTGTTATATATAGGAGGAAAACAATACATAGCTGGAGAAATTAAAATCGGTGTTATCGCTGAGTTTATCTTATATGTTAACATTTTAACTTGGCCTGTAGCTGTTGTGGGATGGGTAACCTCAATTGTTCAGCAAGCAGAAGCTTCACAACAAAGAATTAATGAATTTCTACAACAAGTACCTGAAATTAGAAACTTTAATAATTCAAAAACAGATGTAAACGGAAAAATACAGTTTAAAGATGTTTCTTTAACTTATGACGACACAAACATTACTGCTTTAAACAAAATTTCTTTTGATGTTAATAAAGGGGAAACTATAGCTATTATGGGAAAAACTGGAAGCGGAAAATCCTCTATTGCAAATTTAGTTTCAAGAATGTATGATACCACAGAAGGAACAATACTTATCGATGATCAACCTATAAAAGACTTAAACTTAAATGATATTAGAGACCAAATAGGTTTTGTGCCGCAAGATCCTTTTTTATTTTCTGACACTATTGAAAACAATATCAAATTTGGTAAAAATGATGCAACTCAAGATGAAATTGTTGAAGCAGCTAAAAATGCTGTAATACACAATAATATTTCTGGTTTTACAAATGGATACCAAACTATTTTAGGAGAAAGAGGTGTTACACTTTCGGGAGGACAAAAACAACGTACTTCTATAGCTAGAGCTATTATCAAAGATCCTAAAATTTTAATTTTTGATGATTGTTTATCTGCCGTAGACACTGAAACTGAAGAGAAAATTCTTAGTAACTTGCAACGAATTTCCAAAGACAAAACTACTTTCATTATTAGCCACAGAGTATCATCTGCCAAAAACGCTGATAAAATCATAGTTTTAGACGAAGGAAAAATCATCGAACAAGGGTCTCATAATCAATTAATAAATCAAAAAGGAATTTATAATTCACTATATGAACAACAACTTTTAGAAAAAGAAATTTAGTGTTTTGTATGCATAAGTGAAATATTTTGTTAGATTTGTTAGTGAAAAAAACAATTAACTAGTATTTTAAGATTTGAATTATGGGCGAGAGAGTTGAACAAGAAGAGATCTTTTCACAGGTATTAAGAGCAGGAAGAAGAACGTATTTTTTTGACGTTAGAGCAACCAAAGCTGACGACTATTACTTAACAGTAACTGAAAGTAAAAAATTTACACATGATGATGGATCTTTCCATTATCAAAAACATAAAATTTATCTTTATAAAGAAGATTTTAACGATTTTAAAGAGATGTTAAACAAAGCAACTGACTACATTGTTACTCAAAAAGGTAGCGAAGTAATTAGTGAAAGACATCAAAAAGATTTTAAAAAGAGTACTGAAAGTTTTGTAGAACAAACTGCAGAGAGTTTTACAGACGTTTCATTCGACGATATATAAACGATTTAGTTCAAATTCAATTTACACAATGTAAAACCGCTAATTAACTACAATAGTTTCATTAGTGGTTTTTATTTTTATGATAGAACTCGTTTCATTGCTAAAGATTTTACTTTAGTTTCCTCCCACTCTTTTTCTGGATCACTATCTTTTGTAATCCCTCCTCCAATATAAAGAATAGCTTTATCTTCTTTTATTTGCATACATCTGAGATTTACATATAGACTAGAAAATCTCGTGTTGTTTTCGGTAAGATTCAATTCACCTAAAAAACCCGTGTAAAAACTTCGATCATAATTTTCATTCTTTAGTATAAATGATTTTGATTCTTCCTTTGGAAATCCGCAAACAGCAGGTGTAGGGTGCAAAACTTTAATCACACTTTTTATATCATATTTGGCACGACCAGATATCTTAGTTCGTAAGTGGAGTAAGTTTCCAATTTTAATAGTCTCTAAATTATCCACAGTCAAATACTCGCTTTCCTCTCTAAGTTTTTCAGTTATATAATCTGTAACTAATTGCTGTTCATCTAGCTCCTTTTCTCCCCAAGAAGTTTCTTTTTCAGGATTATAAATTTGTGTTCCAGCTAATGACATTGTAGAAAATTCATTGTCTTTAATATCTAATAAAGTTTCTGGTGTTGCTCCCATCCATAATCCTACTTTTGGATGAAACCACAGATAACAAAAAGCTGTTGGATAATTCACCAATAACCTTTGATAAACAGTTATAGCATCAAAATCCTTTAACAATACCTCTTCATCTCTAGACAATACTACTTTTTTAAATTGATTGTTCTTAATAGCATTTATAGCATCTTTTACCAAATCAATATGAATATCCGCTTTATTTTTAAGTGAATCACTTTCAAACACAACCTTAGAATTATCTGACAAATCATCCAAGTTTTCATGAATAACTTCCGACTCATTCAAAGGAATTAAAATAGATGATTTAGTATTATCGAAAGGAGCAAAAACAAAACCCTCTTCATCAAATTCATTTGAAAAAAACAAAGTAGTATTTTTCTGAAAAAAACTTTGTACTTGTTTAGAGTTTGGTTTTCTGTAAACCACAAAAGGTAAATTATCTTGTAAAGACAATTTTATTTTTTTAAATATTTTCAATCTAAAATCTTTAAAAATTGATTTTTAATCGTTTCAAAATTAGACCAAACTAACCCATGATTAGCTTTATCTATTGTTACTAACTTAAATTGATCTTCTGGAAATTGATCTTCCAATAATTTTGAATTTTCATAAGGTACAATCCAATCTCCAGAACCGTGTATGCTGACAACTTTATTAGGTGTACTTTCCCAATCGCCTTCAAAATGTTTCAAATCTTTTTTATGAGAAAGTTTTTCTTTAGACGCTTCTTTCCAAATTCTTGGAACCAGCCAACGTGTTAATTTCCATTTGTAAAAATTAATCATCCAAGGCATTGGTTCTACGCTACTATGGACAGCAGGCGCTAATAAAATAATTTTTTTAACCTTTTCCTTAACAGCCAAAGCTATTGGTCCGCCATAAGAATACCCAACTAAAATAGTTTTTTCAGAAGGTAAATTACTTATCACATCTTTTAACATATTCCTTTCAAAATTGATGCTTTCTTGTACGTGATTTTCATCGTTGTAATTATAACCTATTCTATCATAAGCAATCATATTACATTTAGTCTGCAAATCTCTATCCGATATATATTTTGAAAAATCGTTAATCGATCCAATTGTACCATGAACAAAAACCATTGTTGGTAAAGAATCATTAACTATTAATGAAAGCTTTCTATAATTAAAACCATTGTATGTTTCACTTGTTAGAACTGGCTTTACAAGACTATTTTCATAAGCTTCAAGAATTTTAGCATCAGGTTTTGGAGCAGTAAAAATTCTGAAAGCAAAATATAATCCTACAACAATTAAAATAATAATTACACCAACTATTTTAAGCACTTTCTTAAGCATTATTTTTACTTTTATCTAAAATGATATTTGTGAGTTTGCATATGGAAATGAGATTATCTTCTTCATCTGTGATTTTAACTTCCCACAAATGTGTTGTTTTTCCTTTATGAATAGGTAGTGCAGTAGCATAAACCACACCATCTTTCTTACTTTTAAGATGATTTACACTCAATTCAATTCCTTTTACAACTTTATCTTTTTCTTTTAAAAAAAATAAAGAAGCAACACTTCCTACTGTTTCTGCTAAAGCTGCAGAAGCTCCTCCGTGTAAAATCCCAAAAGGCTGATGAACAGTGGAATTCACTGGCATTTTTGCTGTTATTGATTCTTCTCCAACAGCAACAAACTCTATACTTAGAGTTTCCATTAGTGTATTTTTATTGTAAGAATTGAGTCTTTGTAAGGTTTCTTCTAAATTCATTTTTGATAAAAATATCAATATAAAATTATGGAGGATAAAAATACGTATTTTTGTAGTGATTAAAAATTGAATAATGTACAAAGTTCGAGTAATATTAGACGTAGAAGAAGATGTGATTAGAACATTAGTTGTAGATGAGCATCAAACATTAGAAAAGCTACATATACAAATAGCAAATGCTTTTGGTTTCGATGGAAATGAAATGGCTTCTTTTTACACTAGTGATAACGGTTGGAATCAAGGAGAAGAAATACCTCTTTTCAACATGTCGGAAACTGGTGTAGGTTTATCTATGACCACTTGTATTTTAAATGAAATTTTACCTCACCAAAATGATAAATTAATTTATGTCTATGATTTTCTTGAAATGTGGACATTCTATGTGGAAGTAATTGAAAAAACAGAAGAAAAAATTTCTGAGACAAAAATTATTTTAAGCGTTGGAGATGTTCCTAAAGAAGCTCCAAATAAAGTTTTTGAATCTGATAAAATCGATGATGATTTTGATTCTGAATTCAACGATTCCTTTAATGATTTTGATAATATTGATGATATTGACTTTGACAAATATTAGACAATAATATTCTTAATTTCAAAACATTACTAAAATTTAAAATTTTATTTTTTTACTTAGCTAAGCTTGTTAATAGTAACAATTTGGTATCTTGTTCGTCATATAAGAAATTAACTAAACTTTTTGCGATTGGATACTATCTTATCAATTAAAAATCTCGACAAGAAATTTGGACGAGTTCATGCGGTGAAAAATCTTTCTTTTGATATAGAAAAAGGAAATGTATACGGAATATTAGGACCTAATGGAAGTGGTAAATCTACAACTCTAGGTATTATTTTAAACGTTGTTAATAAAACTTCTGGAGAATTCTCTTGGTTTAATGGAGCAATGTCTACACACGAAGCTTTAAAAAAAGTAGGGGCAATTATTGAGCGACCAAACTTTTATCCTTACATGACAGCAGTTCAAAACTTAGAGCTTATCTGTAAAATTAAAGGAGTTTCTAAAGAAAATGTAAATGATAAATTAAAAGTCGTTAACTTATTTGAGCGCAGACACAGTAAGTTCAAAACCTATTCTTTAGGAATGAAACAACGACTTGCTATTGCTTCAGCATTGCTTAACGATCCAGAAATTTTAATCTTAGATGAACCAACTAACGGATTAGACCCTCAAGGGATTCATGAAATTAGACAAATCATAAAGAAAATTGCTAAAAATGGAACTACGATTTTACTTGCTTCACATTTACTTGATGAAGTAGAAAAAGTGTGCTCTCATGTAGTTGTTATTAGAAAAGGAGAAAAACTATATAGCGGACGTGTAGAAAACATGGTGGCTTCTAATGGAATTATTGAAGTTAAAACTGATGGTGACCAAGAAGCTCTAGTTAATGCTTTAAAAAACTATTATGATATTGCTACTGTTAATGTTGAAGACAATTTAATTATTGCTCGTTTAGAAAACGAAACTTCTGCAACTGACATCAATCGATACTTGTTTGAAAAAGGAATTATCGTTTCTCACTTAGTTAAACGAAAGCCTAGCCTTGAAGAACAATTCCTTAACCTTACTAACTACTAAAAAAATTACTATGCTACGTCTTTTACAAATAGAATTTCATAAACTAATGCACAATCGTGCAAGTAAAGTTTTATCACTAATATATTTCGGACTATTGACTTCAATAGCACTAATCGCTGCTATTAAATTTAATATAGGTCCTATAAAGTTTCATTTAGCCGATCAAGGTATTTTTAACTTTCCTTATATATGGCATTTTAACACTTACATTGCTGCTATTTTAAAATTTTTCCTTCTATTAGTTATCGTATCAATGATGGCTAACGAATATAGCTATAAAACCCTGAAACAAAACCTCATAGACGGACTAAGCAAAAAAGAATTTATACTTTCTAAATTCTACACCGTTATAGCCTTTGCTTTAATTTCTACAATATTTGTTTTTGTAGTTTCATTGGTATTAGGATTAATTTATTCAGACTTTAATGAGATAAGCATTATTCTTTCAGACTTAGAATATTTGTTAGCATTCTTCATAAAGTTAGTAGGATTCTTTTCATTCGGTTTATTCTTAGGTATTTTAATTAAACGATCTGCTTTTGCAGTTGCTGGAATGATTGTTTGGCTAGTTGTAGAGAGTTTATTTAAAGGATATTTATTATGGAATTTTAAACATTTAAAACAACAAGCTTTTTCTCACGCGAATGAAATCATGCAGTTTTTTCCTTTAGAAGCTATATCTAATTTAATACGTGAACCTTTTACCAGACTTGGAGCTGTAAAATCAGTTGCGCGTCAAATTGGAGAGGATATTGTAGTAGATCATTCAGTGCGTTACACAGACATAATTATCGTTTTATTTTGGACTGCTTTGTTTGTTTATCTTTCTTACGCCTTGTTAAAAAAGCGTGATTTATAGGTAGTTTTCCTTATTTTTGATCTCCTCTAATTGGGACGTTCAAAAATGAAAAAAGCCTTATTACTATTAGTCGTTATCATAAGTACAAATATTTATGCTCAAAAAGAAGCTAATATTTGGTACTTTGGTAGAAATGCAGGTATCGATTTCAACACATCTCCACCAACTGTTTTAACAGACGGGCAAATAAATACTTTAGAAGGATGTTCTACATTTTCTGATGAAAATGGAAATCTTCTATTTTACTCTGATGGAATTACAGTTTGGGATAAAAACCACGATGTAATGAAATATTCAGATGGAAGACCAGCGATTGACTTATTAGGAAATCCTTCTAGTAGTCAATCTGGTATGATTATACCAAAGCCAAAGTCTACCTCTATTTACTATCTTTTTACTGTTGACGATGGACCTAGTGGACCTGGGCAACCTGGTAGAGGATTGAATCTTTACACTATTGATATCTCAAAGAATGGCGGTGTTGGTGAAGTTGTAGATGGTCCAATTCCTTTATCTGGTAGTTTAGCAGATATTTGGTCTGAAAAAGTAGCGGCAGTTCGAGGAACTGAGTGTGATACATTTTGGGTAGTTTCTGCTGTTAACAATACTTTTCATGCGTTTAAAGTTGATGACACTGGGGTAAATACGACTCCTGTAATTTCTACAGTAACAACTACGACTACTGCTCGAGGTTATTTAAAACTTTCTCCTGATGGAACTAAACTTGCAGTGGCCAATCAATTAGGAACAGCTAATCTTTACAACTTTAATGCAACCAACGGAACTGTAGATCCTAGTTCTGAAATCATTCTAACCAGAGTTTCCGATGGTGGTCCTTATGGTGTTGAATTTTCTGTTGATTCAAGAAAATTATACATCTCAACTGTTTCTAGTTTTAGGTTTGATTTAAATGATCCTCCAACAACTTATAGTTTATTTCATTTTGATTTAAATGAAACTGATATTCCAGGTTCTAAAAGTTTAATTCACCAAGAAACAGGATTTAGAGGCGGTTTACAATTAGGTCCTGATAGTAAAATCTATGTAACTATTCCCTTAGCTTTTGATGATCCTAGAGGTGATGATCCTAATTTAGATGTTATTGAAAATCCAACAGCAAAAGCTAGAGATATTATCTTTACAAAAGATGCTATCGATTTAGGAGGAAAATTGTCAACCCAAGGATTACCTCCGTTTATTTCTTCATTATTATTACCTATAGAGATTATCGATTTAACTTCTGGAGAAATCATCAACAATCAAGACAGAAAATATTGTATTGGCGACACCATTGAGATTGATTCTGGCTCTGTAACGGGTTCTGGTATTACTTACGAATGGACGTTCAATAACGGAACTACAACAACAACCATTTCCAATCAACCCAAATTAACCCTGAATAATATAGATCCAAGTAATAATGGAACCTACACTTTAACTGTAAATCTTACTAATAACTGTGGAGAAATTACAAAATTAGAAGGTACATTTACTATCGAAGTTTTTGCTCCTGCAACTGCTAGTAGTGTACCTGATATTAATTTTTGTGATGTTGACGGTGACGGTTTTAATTCTTTTGATTTTGATACTGATGTAACACCTACGGTTTTAGGAGCATTAAGTTCTAGCCAGTTTGAAGTATTTTACTATTTTGATAGAGCTGATGCCGAAAATAATAACACTACAAACGCAATTACTTCTCCATACACGAATACCACTGCTTTTATTTCAGAAGATATTTTTGTTCGTGTTCACAATAAAGATGCTGTGAATGCTTGTTTTGATATAACTCAATTTAAATTATCTATTACTGCATTACCTGCTCCAACTCAACCTGTAGATTACGAGGCTTGCGATGATACCACAAATGGTGGTGATACAGATGGATTCTTTAATAATTTTATACTTTCTTCAAAAGACAATGAAATTTTAGGTAGTCTTTCTGCGGCTCAATATAATGTAACTTATCATATCTCACTTTCTGGCGCACAAACTGATAATACTACCGATCGTATTGACAAAAACGCCGCGTATAGAAATACTACAACAAACGAACAGACTATATATGTAAGAGTAGAAAATAGAGCAAATACCGATTGTTTTACAGTTTCTGAACCGGGAACTAGTTTTCTACCTTTTAAACTTGTTGTTAACCCTTTACCTGTTTTAACTAATCCTAATGTACTTATTGAACAATGTGAAAATGACGGTGATCTTGCTGCAACTATCAATTTAACACAAGCACAAATTAATATTTCTAATAATCATACCAACGAAACCTTTAAATATTATCCCACACAGCCTGATGCTATAGCTGATTCTGCTGAAATTACTGATCCTGTTAATTATTCTGCGAATAATAACGACACTGTTTGGGTTAGAACCATATCTGATAAAGGTTGTTTTAGAATATCTCAACTTGATATCACTATTAATTTCGCAGCGGATATTGTATACGATAAAGAATTTACAGCTTGTGACGATTTTCTTGATGCTGATGGAAATGACACTTCTAACAATGATGATACTGATGGAATTACTGTGTTTGACCTTTCCAATGCTGAAATTGAAATTAAAGATCTTTTTGCTCCAGCCATAAGAAATGATCTAAATATTCTATTCTTTGAAAATGAAACTGATAGAGATATCGTCACGAATCAAATTACGGATATCAGAAACTACAGAAACACCAATATTCCTGCAAATACTCAACAAACTGTATTTGTTAAAATCATAAATAGAAACAATAACAATTGTACTGGATTAAGTAAACTTTTTATCAGAACACTACCATTACCTAATTTTGATGTTACTTCGCCTCAAATTTTATGCTTGAATAATCTTTCTAGTATTGAAGCTGAAAATCCTGATGGAAACTACAATTACGAATGGACTAGAAATGGCGATCCAACTGTAATTGGAAGTAACCAAACATTAGATTTAACTAGAGGTGGATCTTACCAAGTAACTGCTATAAATACCATTACTTTATGTAGAAGATCTAAAACTATAATCGTGAACGAATCCATCATCGCGTCAGTAAATCAAAATGATGTTACTATTGTAGACGATTCTCAAAACAATAGCATAACAATTGATAATTCCAGTACAAACTTAGGAATTGGTGATTATGAATTTGCTTTACAAGATGAGACCAATCAAATTGTAGTAGATTTTCAAGATTCGCCTAAATTTGAAAATTTACAAGGGGGAATTTACACCATTCTTATCAGAGATAAAAACAATTGTGGTGTTGCTCAACTTGATGTTTCTGTTTTAGAATTCCCAGACTTTTTTACCCCAAATAATGATGGAGTTAATGATTTATGGAATGTTAGAGGAACCAATTCTTTTTTCTACCCTAAAAGCAACATCAGTATATTCGATCGTTTTGGAAAATTAATAACTTCATTACAAATTGATGGAGAGGGATGGAATGGACTTTACAATGGTAAAAACCTTCCTTCTAACGATTATTGGTTCAATATAGAACTTACTGATAGAAATGGAAATACATTAATTAGAAGAGGGCACTTTTCACTATTAAGAAAGTAAAGGATTAGTCTAAAAAGTAGGAATTCATTAACTTTAACTGTTATATTACATAGGTTAAAACTTAGTTTAACTTACAAACTCTACTTTTATGAAACTATGATTAAAAAAATACTTTTTCTTTCTTTTTTATTTATTTTTCTTTTGAAAATAAATGCTCAAGATGGAGCTTCAACGTGTGATGCTGCTGAGCCGATGTGTTCGGATAGTAGAGGAGTAAAAATATTTGATAATGTTGTGAATATTCCTGATAGTGGACCTATTGGTTGTTTATCCAATACACCAAATCCTGCATGGTTTTTTATTAGAGTTCAAAATAGTGGAAATTTAAATTTTCAAATTATTCAAGCTACAGATTTTGATACTGCTGGAAACGCAACTGGTGGAAGAATTGATGTTGATTTTGTAGCTTGGGGACCATTTGCTACTCCTGATAGTAATTGTACTTCTCTGGCTAGAACATGTGTAAATTCTGCAGGAGTTACCATTGATTGTCAAACGAATACCACTCCAGGCTTTTCTAATTTTTATACAGATAATTTAGACGGAACTAATATTGTAGATTGTAGTTTTGATCCTTCTCCAATAGAAAATTTTACCATTAATAATGCTCAGGCAGGCGAATTTTATGTGCTATTAATAACGAATTTCGACAATCTTCCTGGTAGAATAAAATTGGAACAAACTAACTTTGGTATTGCTGGTGCTGGTGTAACAGATTGTTCTATTGTTACAGGTGAATTAGGACCCGATCAAGCACAATGTAATGGAACTCCAATTACATTAGATGGAACTCCTACTAGAGGTACAGCAACTGCTTTCGAATGGCAAATAGATACAGGATCAGGATTTACTACAATTCCAGGAGAAAATGCCGCTACATTAACTATAAACGATGATAGATCTGGAATTTATAAAGTAATTATAACTGATGATACTGGAAATACAGCTGAGGATGAAATCCAAATCACCTATTTACCAGTTCCCATTGCTAACAATATAACTAATATAGACTTCTGTGATTCCGATAGTGATGGTTTACATAGTTTTGACTTACAAAACGATATTAATCCTCAAATTTTAGGAACACAATCTGCTAGTCAGTTTGAAGTTGTCTACTTTTCAGATATTGGAGATGCAAATTCTAATAATACGGCTAATGCATTACCAAATCCCTACACCAATCCTTCTCCAAATAGCAATCAAACTATATACGCACGTATTCACAACAACGGAAATCCTGATGTTTGCTTTGATGTAACCTCTTTTATGTTAAATGTAAGTTCTCTTCCTATTCCAACTCAACCTGTAGATTATGAAGCTTGTGATGATACCGCAAATGGTGGTGATACAGATGGATTTTTCAACAATTTTATACTTTCTTCAAAAGACAATGAAATTTTAGGTAGTCTTTCTGCAGCTCAATACAATGTAACTTATCATACCTCACTTTCCGGAGCACAAACTGATAATACTACTGATCGTATTGACAAAAACGCCGCGTATAGAAATACTACAACAAACGAACAGACTATATATGTAAGAGTAGAAAATAGAGCAAATACCGATTGTTTTACAGTTTCTGAACCCGGAACTAGTTTTCTACCGTTTGAACTTGTTGTTAATCCTTTACCTGTTTTAACTAATCCTAATGTACTTATTGAACAATGTGAAAATGACGGTGATCTTGCTGCAACTATCAATTTAACACAAGCACAGATTAATATTTCTAATAATCATACCAACGAAACCTTTAAATATTATCCTACACAGCCTGATGCTATAGCTGATTCTGCTGAAATTACTGATCCTGTTAATTATTCTGCAAATAATAACGACACTGTTTGGGTTAGAACCATATCTGATAAAGGCTGTTTTAGAATATCTCAACTTGATATCACTATCAATTTCGCAGCGGATATTGTCTACGATAAAGAATTTACAGCTTGTGACGATTTTCTTGATGCTGATGGAAATGACACTTCTAACAATGACGATACTGATGGAATTACAGTATTTGATCTTTCCAATGCTGAAACTGAAATCAAAGATCTTTTCGCTCCAGCCATAAGAAATGATCTAAATATTTTATTCTTTGAAAATGAAACTGATAGAGATATTGTTACAAATCAAATTACGGATATCAGAAACTACAGAAACACCAATATTCCTGCAAATACTCAACAAACTGTATTTGTTAAAATCGTAAATAGAAACAATAACAATTGTACTGGATTAAGTAAACTTTTTATTAGAACACTACCATTACCTAATTTTGATGTTACTTCGCCTCAAATTTTATGCTTGAATAATCTTTCTAGTATTGAAGCTGAAAATCCTGATGGAAACTATAATTACGAATGGACTAGAAATGGCGATCCAACTGTAATTGGAAATAACCAAACATTAGATTTAACTAGAGGTGGATCTTATCAAGTAACTGCTATAAATACCACTACTTTATGTAGAAGGTCTAAAACTATAATCGTGAACGAATCCATCATCGCATCGGTAAATCAAAATGATGTTACTATTGTAGATGATTCTCAAAACAATAGTATAACAATTGATAACTCTAGTACAAATTTAGGAATTGGTGATTATGAATTTGCTTTACAAGATGAAACCAATCAAATTGTGATAGACTTTCAAGATTCGCCTAAGTTTGAAAATTTACAAGGGGGAATTTACACCATTCTTATCAGAGATAAGAACAATTGTGGTGTTGCTCAACTTGATGTTTCTGTTTTAGAATTCCCAGACTTTTTTACCCCAAATAATGATGGAGTTAATGATTTATGGAATGTTAGAGGAACCAATTCTTTTTTCTACCCTAAAAGTAACATCAGTATATTCGATCGTTTCGGAAAATTAATAACTTCCTTACAAATTGATGGAGAAGGATGGAATGGACTTTACAATGGAAGAAATTTACCTTCTAACGATTATTGGTTCAATATAGAACTTACAGATAGAAACGGAAAAACATTTACTAGAAGAGGACATTTTTCGTTATTAAGAAAATAATACAATCAACATGAATAAGCATAGATTTTCACCCAAACTATGCTTATTTTTGTTTTATGGATTTCAAACTAGTTTCAGAATTTCAACCAACTGGAGATCAACCACAAGCTATAAAACAATTAGCTGATGGAATTAACGCAGATGAAAAATATCAAACTTTATTAGGAGTAACAGGATCAGGTAAAACATTTAGTGTTGCTAATGTTATTGCAACAGTCAATCGTCCGACCTTAGTTTTAGCTCATAATAAAACTCTAGCCGCGCAATTATATTCAGAATTTAAACAATTCTTTCCGAATAATGCTGTTGAATATTTTGTTTCGTATTATGATTATTACCAACCAGAAGCTTACATTCCTGTCACTGGAACTTATATAGAAAAAGATCTTTCTATAAACGATGAAATTGAGCGTTTAAGAATTAGTACTTCCTCTTCTCTGTTGTCTGGAAGAAGAGATGTCATTGTAATCGCTTCAGTTTCTTGTTTGTATGGTATTGGAAATCCAATTGAATTTAAAAAGAATGTGATTGAGATTGAAGTCGGACAACAAATTTCAAGAACAAAATTCTTACATCAATTAGTTACTAGTTTATATGCTCGTTCTGAAATAGAAATTAAAAGCGGGACATTTAAAGTAAAGGGAGATGTGGTTACAATTTACCCTTCTTACGGAGACAATGGATATCGTGTTCATTTCTTTGGTGATGAAATTGAAGAAATAGAAGCTTTTGATATTGAAAATAATCAAATTGTAGAAGAATTTGAACATTTAAATATATATCCAGCAAACTTATTTGTAACATCTCCAGATGTTTTACAAAACGCTATTCATCAAATTCAAGATGATTTAGTAAAACAATGCGATTACTTCTCTGAAATAGGAAAGCATTTAGAATCTAAACGTTTAAAAGAACGAACAGAATTCGATTTAGAAATGATTCGTGAACTAGGATACTGTTCAGGAATTGAGAACTACTCAAGATATTTAGATGGTAGAGAAGCTGGAACACGCCCATTCTGTTTGCTAGATTATTTTCCAGATGATTATATCATGGTTATTGACGAAAGTCATGTAACCGTTCCGCAAGTTCATGCTATGTATGGTGGAGATAGAAGTCGAAAAGAAAACTTGGTAGAATACGGATTTAGACTTCCTGCAGCAATGGATAACCGTCCTCTAAAATTTGAAGAGTTTGAAGCGTTACAAAATCAAGTCATTTATGTTTCTGCTACTCCTGCAGATTATGAATTACAGAAAACAGAAGGTTTATTTGTAGAACAAGTTATTCGTCCGACTGGATTATTAGATCCAGAAATAGAAATTCGTCCGAGTTTAAATCAGATTGATGATTTAATTGAAGAAATTCAAGTTCGTGTAGAAAAAGATGAACGAACTTTAGTAACTACTCTTACGAAAAGAATGGCTGAAGAGCTGGCTAAATATTTGACTAGAATTCAAATACGTTGTCGTTATATTCATTCTGATGTAGATACTCTTGAACGTGTTGAAATTATGCAAGATTTACGTAAAGGTTTATTTGATGTTTTAATTGGAGTAAACTTACTAAGAGAAGGTTTAGATTTACCTGAGGTTTCTCTTGTTGCCATTTTAGATGCAGATAAAGAAGGTTTTTTACGTTCAAACAGATCTTTAACACAAACCATTGGTAGAGCTGCGCGTAATGTAAATGGTAAAGCAATTATGTATGCTGATAAAATTACCAATAGCATGCAACAAACCATTGATGAAACTAATAGAAGAAGAGAAAAACAAGTAAACTACAATACTAAATTTGGTATTACTCCTAAACAAATTAATAAAAAGATAGACAATACTTTATCAAAAAATACAACCACTTCTTATCAATATGAATCGGCTACACAAAAAGCTGCAGAACAAGATTTAGAATACTTACCAAAACCAGAATTGGAAAAAAGAATTAGAGAAAAACGTAAACAAATGGAAACTGCTGCTAAAGCATTAGATTTTATTGAAGCGGCAAAACTTCGTGATGAAATAAAAGTCCTGAAAGAACATTTAGTTTAAATCGGGTAACATTTCTGAACTTAAGTAACTCTTAACAAAATCTAAACTGATAAAAACCTAATGAAACAGCTTATTTTTGTTGCTCTATTCTTAGTATTTAGTATAAATGCTCAGAAAGCAGCTCACACAAAAAAGTATCATTATTATGATGCTAATTTTAAAGAAATTCCTTTTTTAAAATTTAAAAAACAAGAAAAATCTAAATTATTTAAAACTGTAACATATCAAAACGATACTGCTTACATTAAAAAGTTAATGTATAACGAAGTGTTTGGAAACTTAGATAAAACCAAGCATCAGCAAATGAAAAAACTATATAGTGTTAGATATCATATAGATACAACAAAAACATGGTTTATTCATTATATAGATTCTATACCAGACAAAGAAAAAATGCCTAAAAAATCTGGTAATGCATATTATAATAAAAATAATGAACTTATAGGCTATGTTCCTTATGGATCAAATGATGCTTTATTTGATAGTATTTCTTCTAAATCGAGCTACCACAAGCACATGAGAAATTATGAAGATTATATTACAGATATCAAGAAAGAAATTCAATCTTTTGAAAAAGGTGAAACTGCGGAATTAATCCACTTTTATAACACCAATCATGGTATAGAAAAAGAAGTATTAGAAAACTATAATTATTACAAAGACTCTTATTCTGTGCTTAAGAAATCTTTTAAGGAAGCCGTG
Source organism: Tenacibaculum jejuense (assembly GCF_900198195.1). Lineage (NCBI taxonomy): Bacteria > Pseudomonadati > Bacteroidota > Flavobacteriia > Flavobacteriales > Flavobacteriaceae > Tenacibaculum > Tenacibaculum jejuense. The sequence continues at coordinate 3,650,527 of NZ_LT899436.1, forward strand.
AAAAGTTATCAGGTCATTATAATTTATCCTGATGGACAATTCTATTTTTCTTTTTATGGAAATAAAAATTATGTTTCTTTTGGCGGTAGTTCAAATACAACAAGTAAGCTTTTAAAGAAGAAATATTTCAATAAAAAGCGAAAGAAGTGGGAAAAAAGTGTAGCAAAAATATTATAAAAAAGCCTCACTAAAAAGTGAGGCTCATTTTTACTTAAAATTTATACAAAATAACTATTTAAACTACAGAGATCATCTTTACAGGCAATATGTATATTGCTTTAGATTGAATTCTAGTAGAAAGCTTTTTATAGTTTAATCTATTCTTAATAAAACTTGATAGTTGTTTTACATTTGAGTATGAATCTACTGATAAAACAACTATTTCATTATTATCGTTTACAGTAAACTTTACAGTTACGTTCATATTTCTCTCTACTTCAAACTCAGGGTTCTTTAATAAGTCCTGGATTTGTTGGCTCACTTCTACACTAACTCTCTTTTTGTCTTCCGCTTTTGGGTTGGTAGCAAATGTCATCATACTAGATGCAAATGCAAATACTAATAATAATAATTTAATTGATTTCATAGTGATCGTTTTTTAATTGTCATTTAATGATTTTTCTGTTACTAAAACATTTAACATTGTGTTAATAATGATCCTCTATTTCGATTTGCAAATCTGATGTAAAATTACAACAGGAAAACAATACTAATGTTATCGCTAGTTTAACAAAAAAGAGCACTATTCTTACGAAAACGGTTGAAATTTTTTCGTTTCTAAAACCTGAAAAACAAGAAAAAACAATTCTTTATCAATTTGTAAAAAAGTAAGGTAATATAATTATGATCTCTTAAAATTCTTCTTCCATTTTTATCAATATAATGTAATCCTACTTTATATTGATTAACTTTTAATTTACAATTTATTAACTTTTAATTTACAATCAAAAATTCAAAGATATACTACAACGTTTTCAATTTCCTAAGATCACATCTTCCTCAGTTAGAAACCTGTCTTAACTCAGTTTTTTTATTGGACTTAAACATAAAAAAACAATAGTTATTCGCAAAGCGTCGCTAATTTTTCGATTTAAAAGCGATGAAGAACAAAACTTTAATCTAAAAAAAGATCAAAAGAGGATAAATAATAAATGGATAAAATTTGAAATAGTCAAATTAAACAATGCCTATGAAAAAAATAATCTTGATAATATCAATAGCAATGCATAATCTGACTTTTAGTCAAATAAAAAAATGCAGTATTCAAGAAATTCAACTTGATACTTATGAATTTGTTTTAAACAACTTAAATGCGATACATAAAACGTTTACAGATAAAAACGCTCTTGTAGAAGTTTCAATTAATTTTAAAGACTATACTTATGAACAAGTAGAAAGAAAAGAAGGTATAAAAATTAAAAAAATACACTATTATTTAATAATGTTAGAAAATTCTTATGATGGGGAAAATAAAGATGAAATATCTATTTATCCAAAACTTCATGAGTTTATAACTCAAAAACTTAATTATTATAGTGTTAGCTCTGAAAAATTTAAAAAACACCTCTACAACAACTTAACATTTCGAATTCCTTTAAATAAAACGAATATTAATATAGCTGTAAAGCAAGTGAAATCAACCATAAAGAACTAAAACCAAAAAAGCTTCATAATAGATTTATGAAGCTTATAAGAGAGAATGTAAAATGATATTTATATTACAGAAACCATTCGTACTGGTAATGTATATACTTTAGCTTCTACAATTTCAGATAATTTTTTATAGTTTAATCTACTTTTAATAAAGTCTTCTATCTCGTAACTTTTTCTATTTGAATTTACTGATAATACAACAATTTCATTTTTTTTGTTAATCGTAAGTCTCACGGTAACTTGCATATCTTTATCCACTAAAAAGTTAGGATTCTTTAATAGTTTTTGAACTTCCTGACTCACTACAGATTTCATTTTTTTAGCTTCAGGATTTGTGTTAGTTGCATACAATAAAGATCCAAATGCAAATGCAACAATAATTAATAGTGATTTGATTGATTTCATCGGGGTAGGTTTTTGTTTTCTGATTTTAATAATTCTTAATTCTGTTTGTATTCTATTTAATCTTTGTTAATAAGGAGCCTATGGGTTTAGCGCTTAACCGATACAAAAATAAACTACATCTATAAGAAGCTAGTTATCATAGAATTAACAAAAAGAAAGATTTATGTTACTAAAATATAGTAATCTCAAAACTAACTTAACAATGAGTTAAAATACTGAAAAACAAAACTTAAACTTTTTAAGAAAACTAAGAAAATATAATCATCCCATTAAAACTTTTCTTAATATATTTAAGTATTAAAAATTGTATTGCTTTGAAAACAACAAAAACTGTAACTACTATAATTAGTATACTATTTGCATATATCGGAATCAGTTCAGTTTATGCACAAAAAACAATAACTGCTGAGATTATAGATGCTGAAACATTTGAACCTATTTCATTTGCTACTGTGAAATTGATGGGAACTCAACGAGGTGTTATTGCTAATTATAATGGTCAATTTGGACTTCCACTTGATAAAATCAAAAATATAACTAGTATAGAAATATCTTCTATAGGATATCAAACAACATCTTTTAACATCAACACATTTTCTCTAAAGAAAATAAACATAATCAAACTATTTCCTTCTAAAGAGACTTTAACAACAGTAGTTATAAAAGGAAAAAGAAAGAAAAAACTCTCTGCAATTAAACTTGTTAGAAGAGCCATTAAAGCCATTAAAAAAAACTTATCAGACACACCACATTCATACATCGGTTACTATAGAGACTATCAAATTAATAATGAAAGAGAATATTGCAACTTAAATGAAGGGATTGTTGAAGAGTTTGATAGTGGTATACTGTCACATAAAATAACAGCGACTAAAAATCAAAGTCTTTTGTATTCTTATAAAACTAATTTAAATTTTAAAACTGATAGTACCTTAATTACACCTTATAATGATTCTAGTAAATATATTAGAGATGCTAAGCTTTTAAGTTTTGGAGGAAATGAACTTAGCATTTTAAAATCTCACAATCCTATTCGACTATTCAATCATAATTCTTTCTCTTTTGTTAATGAAATGCAAAACGATTTCATTCGAAATCACAACTTTAAAAAAGACAAAAAAATTAGTACAGATGATGATGTCATTCAAACTATAATATTCAACAAAAAAAATAGCATTGGAAACAATTATACTGTAGACGGTAAACTTAAAATCTCTGTATTAGATTATTCTATCTATAGTTTTGAATATACGGTTTATGAATTGAATTCTACAGACCCCATACTTCATATAGATATTGAATATAAAAAGATTCATGATAAAATGTACTTAAACTACATGAGTTTTCATAATAAGTTTCTTTTTACTGATAATGATTTTTTTAAGGAAAAAAGTATCAGTTATAATAAAGATAGTAAAGCATTATATATTGAATTTAATAGAAAAATAGATACGAAAACTCTAAAAAAACAGAATTTTAAAATTACATACCAAGGAAAAAAAGTTCCGATAAAGCTTATTAAAGTTATCAATGAAAAAAAGATACTGGTAAGTACTCCTAATCTTATAATTAATGAAAATGCTATCTTTAAAAATAAAGATCTGTTTAAAATAGAACTTAAAAATATTAGAGATCATTACAACCAACTCATCTACCAAACTAAGGAAGTACCTATTTATCAATATCGAGAGTTTTTTGTACAAGAAGTTTTTAAAAATAAAAAAATCGATTCTAATACAACTTTCGTAAATAAATTTAAACCACTTTCAAAAGCTAAACTAACACCTTTTACGAATACTAATAAGTATATTATTAATTCTCCTTTAATGAAAGTGATGAAATCGGTACCAAAATAAAAAACCTCATTCAAAATGAATGAGGCTTTTACTATATTTAATTAAGAATTAGTTTACACACTAATATCTTTATGCTTTTAACACTTCACCTACTTTATCAGCAGCTTCTTGGAATTCTGTAGCAGAAATGATTTCCATTCCACTATTGTCAATTAATTCCTTAGCTTCTTTAGCATTTGTTCCTTGTAAACGACAAATGATAGGCACATTAATTTTATCTCCCATATTTTTGTAAGCATCTACAACACCTTGTGCTACACGATCACAACGTACAATACCTCCAAAAATATTTACTAAAATAGCTTTTACGTTAGGGTCTTTTAAAATAATTTCAAAAGCAGTTTCAACACGCTTAGCATCAGCAGTTCCTCCAACATCTAAGAAGTTAGCTGGATCACCACCTGCTTGCTTAATTAAATCCATAGTTCCCATTGCTAAACCAGCTCCGTTTACCATACATCCAACATTTCCATCTAAATCTACATAATTTAATCCTGCAGCTTTAGCTTCTACCTCAATTGGATTTTCTTCACGCTCATCTCTTAAAGCAGCATAGTCTTTGTGACGGAATAATGCATTTTCATCTAAAGTTACTTTAGCATCTACAGCTAAAATTTTATCATCAGAAGTCTTTAATACTGGATTGATTTCGAATAAAGCAGAATCAGACTTTACATAAGCAGTATATAAGGCAGTAACAAACTTTACCATTTCTTTTAAAGCTCCACCGCTTAAACCTAAGTTGAAAGCTATTTTACGAGCTTGGAAAGGTAATAATCCTGTTCCTGGATCAACCTCTTCAGTAAAAATTAAATGTGGAGTTTCTTCTGCAACAGCTTCAATATCCATACCACCTTCAGTAGAATACATAATCATGTTTCTTCCTGTAGCACGGTTTAATAAAACTGACATATAAAATTCATTTGGCTCGCTATCACCTGGGTAGTAAACATCTTCAGCAATTAAAACTTGGTTTACTAACTTACCTTCAGCAGAAGTTTGAGGTGTAATTAACATCATTCCTAAGATATCATTAGAAATGCTCTTTACCTCATCTAAATTCTTAGCTAATTTAACTCCTCCACCTTTTCCACGTCCACCTGCGTGAATTTGAGCTTTAATTACGTGCCAACCAGTTCCTGTTTCTTCAGTTAATTTTTTTGCTGCTTCTACAGCTTCTTCAGGAGTACTAGCAACGATACCGCGTTGTGTACGAACGCCGAAACTACTTAATATTTCTTTACCTTGATATTCGTGTAAGTTCATTCGTTATGAATTTTAAAAGTCGAACAAAAATACAAATTCAATTCAAACTAAAATAGCTTTGACACATTAAAAAATTATCATTTCACTTTTCTTTTAGATGTTTTTTTCTTTGGATTCTAGCTCTCCTAAAAATTTGTTAAAAAAATTTAAATCTGTAACGGTCTCTTTTTTCGGTGGTCTTTACTGTAATTGATCAATTTTTTCTGGAGAACAAACAGACTATACAACTATTATACTATTTAACTATTATCAAGTGCTATATTAAAAATGAAGAAACTAACTATATTACTTGTCATTTGTGTATTAAATATATCCTACACAAATGCTCAAGTAAATGCAAACAGAAAAAAACTTTCAGCAACAAGAGTGAAATCATCTCCTAAAATTGATGGAAACTTAAATGATGCTGTCTGGCAAAACATACCAGTTGCAAAAGATTTTATGGAATTTAGGCCAGATAATGGTAAAAATGAATTAGCTGACTATAAAACAGAAGTAAAATTAATTTACGATGATAATGCAATTTATATAGCGGCTAAAATGCTTGATCCAAATCCTCAAAAAATTCCTGCTGAGTTTACAAATAGAGATAACTTTGGTAATTCAGATTTCTTTTTTGCCATGATAAATCCTATTGATGATGGACAAAATCCGGTAATGTTTATTGTAAATGCATCTGGTGTACAAATAGATGCAAAAGTATCTAATGGTAATAATGAGGATTATAACTGGAGTGCCGTTTGGGATAGCGATATTAAAATTACAGATTATGGTTGGAATGTAGAGATGAAAATTCCATATCGTGCTTTACGATTTGCAAATAATGAAGTGCAATCTTGGGGAATGAATTTTCATAGAGAAGTTAGAAATTTAAATAAAAGATATACTTGGAATTACATTGATAATTCTGTTGGAAGATGGACTCAATATGATGGACTTATAGAAGGTTTTCGTAACATCTCTCCTCCTACTCGATTAAATTTATATCCTTATGCCTCAGGAACTGTAATTACCGAAGAAGGAAATACAGAAACCGATTGGAGTGTTGGTATGGATATTAAATATGGTTTAACAGAAAATTTCACATTAGATGCTACATTAATTCCAGATTTTAGCCAAGTTGGTTTTGATAATGTACAACTAAATTTAGGTCCGTTTGAGCAACAATTCACAGAACAACGTCAGTTTTTTACTGAAGGAACAGAGTTATTTTCAAAAGGTGGTTTATTTTATTCAAGAAGAATTGGTGGCTCCCCTACAGATCAATTTAATGTAGGTGGAAATTTACAAAACGACGACGATTTTGTCGCTGGCAAAAAAGTAAATGAAAAAGTTATTGATAATCCTGGAAAAGTTCAAATGCTGAACGCTATAAAAATTTCAGGAAGAACTAAAGACGGACTGGGTATTGGTTTTTTTAATGCAATTACTGAAAAAACTGAAGCTACCATTGAAAGAACTGAACAAACTCAAATTGGCACTGAAGTTATTACAACTAAAAGCCAACGTAAAGCTGTTACTGAACCTTTTACCAATTATAATATTATGGTATTAGACAAGCAATTCAATCAAAATTCTGCTATTACTTTAATTAACACTAACGTGACTAGAGATGGAAGATTTAGAGATGCAAATGCAACTGGATTATTGTGGCACGTAGAAGATAAATCTAGTACCTATAATATTGATGGTAGTTTTAGAATGACAGATATTAGTGACGATCCTGCCAATGCAACAACTGGTTACTCTTTCGATACTAGTATTGGTAAACAATCGGGAGCTTGGCGTTGGGAAATTGGATATAACTTTGAAAATAAAGATTTCAATCCTAACGATTTAGGAATTCTTTTCAGTAATAACGAACAAACAGTATATGGTTTTACAGGATATCGTCAGTTAAAACCTGTTGGAATTTTTAACAACTTCGGTGTAAACTGGTGGTATAATATTAATTTTCAACATGAATCTGGAATTTACACTGGAACAAATACTGGACTTTCATTTTGGTCTGAAACGCGTAACCGATTCAATTTTGGTGGAAATTTAAACGTAAGAACTACAACAAAAGATTATTTTGAACCAAGACAAGGTAGTACTTCTGGTGTTTTCTTTGAACGCCCAACAAGAGTAAATTTTAATCATTGGGGAAATACTGATTTTAGAAAAAAGTTTGCTTTAAACTACTTTTTCTATCATACTTTTTTTGATGTTATTGAAAAGGATGCTTATGGATTTGGTCTTACTCCGCAATATCGTTTTAACAACCGCTTTTCAATGTCATATTCTTTCGAATATAATCAAGTAGACAATGATTTAGGTTATGTAGATCAATTAGATAATGGTGATATCATTTTTGGTGATCGTAATAGAAGTACTTATGAAAACTCTTTGTCTGGAAAATATAGTTTTAATACCAATGCTTCTTTGTCCTTAGCTTTTAGACATAATTGGAGTAAAGTTCCTTATCAAGATCAATTATTAAAATTAGATACTACAAACGGACAATTACTTCCAAGTACACATACGGGAAATTATGATAGAAATTTTAATAGCTGGAATTTAGATTTAAATTATGTTTGGCAATTTGCTCCTGGAAGTCAATTAATAGCTTTCTATAGAAATTCTATTAATCCTAATTCTGATTTTGCTCCGGCAGACATCGATTTTTCAGATAATATTAATCGTCTTTTTGATGAGAACATGATGCACACATTTTCGTTGCGATTAGTATACTTTATCGATTATAACAACATAAAAAAGATTTTCTAACATTACGTTAGTTTGTTTTTGTAAGAAATCAGATTATATCTTTTAGTCTGATTTCTTTTTTTTACATTCGTTGTATTGAATAAGCGAAATGATTTCAGGAAAAAATATACATAAAAGTTATGGTGATGTTGAAATTCTAAAAGGTGTTAACATCAATATTGAAAAAGGAGAAATTGTTGCTATTGTTGGTCCGTCTGGAGCTGGTAAAACAACTTTATTACAGATTTTAGGAACATTAGACAAAGCAAATAAAGAACAGAATTATAACCTTTCGATAAATAACACCTCTATCAAAGGACTTTCAGATAACGAACTTGCCATGTTTAGAAATAAACATATTGGTTTTATTTTTCAGTTTCACCAATTACTTCCTGAATTTACTGCGATAGAAAATGTTTGTATTCCTGCATTTATTGCTAAAAAGCCTAAAAAAGAAACAGAACAAAGAGCTAAAGAATTATTAGAGTTTCTTGGACTTTCGCACAGAGAGCATCACAAACCTAGTGAACTTTCTGGTGGAGAACAACAACGTGTTGCTGTAGCCAGAGCTTTAATTAATAATCCATCAGTAATTTTTGCAGATGAGCCTTCAGGAAATTTAGATTCATCTTCGGCTGAAAATTTACATCAATTGTTTTTTGAACTTCGAGATAAATTCGGACAAACCTTTGTTTTAGTAACACATAATAAAGAGTTGGCTGCTATGGCAGATCGTACTTTAACAATGAAAGATGGAGTTGTTATTGATATTTAAACTTACAACTTTTTCAAAAATTCGCAATTTTTAATCTTAATTAAATTAGCATCTAAATTCTACGTTTTTATGATTCTAATTTAATTGTCACTTTGTTTATATTTTTCTTTATACAGTAGAATAAGGTTAGAAAAAGAAATCATAAATACTGCAGAAAACAAATAGCACAAAAACAACGAAATCATTAATTCTATTCTGTTCCAACGGATGCTTTTCTTAGTCCAAGCTTTTTCTGGATCACCAAGTAGTATTAACATTCTTTCTTTTCTATCTGGTAAAAAACCATGAGTGTCTTCAAATATTTTAAAAGGATTATTTTTAACAAGCTCATTACCAACAACAATATCTTTTTCTAAATATGGTAATGTATTAGAACCTCTTAAGTAATGATAACTGATATAAGATCCCATAAAAAGTATTAAAAAAAGAACGGATAAACGCATCCATATTTTTATGATTTTATTTCGTAATGAAAAAAGGATCATAAAACCTGCAAGAATCGTAGCAATAAATACTCCAAACTTTACAAAAGAGCCTGTATTCTCATCTGTTGCGTTCCATGAAGGTAACGGAATTATGAAAGCACTCGTAACTGTTACAATCCATGTACTTAACAATACAATTTCTTTCCAAATATCTTTAAGCTTCGTTACTTGCATAGCTTATTTCTTTGGTGTTTTTAAAACTAAAATTTTTTCTTTTTCTTCTCCACTAATTGTAATGAGATGAAGTTCAGGTTTTCCTATTAAATCACCTTTTTCTAACCAAAAAAGATAATATCCTGGAACAAAATCTTGAGATGCCTGTTGTGTTGGTTTGGTAAATCGAAAACGCTTAATATTTAGGTTTCCTTCAAAAGATAATTTTCCAAACACAAAGAAGCCTTGATCTTCACTCGAATCTACAATAACTTTTACTTTAGTATTGGCATCATTATTTTCACTTGAATTTATAGCTATTTCTTTAGCTTTATAATCTAAGTAAATAGCCTCTAAAGTTTTTTGGCGTTTTACAATTTCTTTTTCTTTGGCTACTTTTTGTAGTGCTTTGTAACTCTCTTCTAATGAATTTAAATATTCGGTGGTTAAAGCACTTCTTTCATTACAACCGTCTAATAAATAAAATAACTCTTTTTGTTTGTCTTCTAATTTATCAATTGTTTTTAAAACTGATAAACCTCCACTTGCATCTTTATCTTTCTTTTGCTCTGAACTTGCTATTTTTTTAATTTTTTTAATCTCTTGTTCCGTTTTAGAAGCCGTTGTTTTTAAAGCTGGATTACCATTTGCATAATACGTTGACTTGCAAGATAAAATGCACAAAATTATCATTATCAGTACGATTATTTTATGTATTGCTTTCATTAGGAGGTTAGTTTGTAGATTATTGAATTATTTTAATTACAAATTTCTATTTTGCTTTCTTTATTTAGCTTCACAATACCGACAAAAACTAGCACTTTACCGACTTTTTATAATTGTTGTACGCCCTGTATAATTCTCTCCCAATCAAAAGCAGGTCCAATATCCCATTTTCCAGATGTTCGATAATTTACATGCGAAACGATTCCTTTAAAATTTACCAATTCATTTTTTGATACAATATCATATCTTTTTTCTTCGGGAAGGAAAGTTGCTGGAATGTTATAGGTTGCAGTTAAATAACGAAGTAAAATTTGTAAACTTTGGTATTGCTTTTCAGTAAAAGTTGCAAAATACATTTCACCTCTGTAAGGTGTGTTTAGTTTGATATACAAGTTAGTATCATGAATGGTACAATACACATCAGTATCGCTGTATACCGTAACTAAATTGTCTCCTATTCGTTTTAAAAAACCAATGTTAGAAATTTCTATTCCTATGGTACGTTTACTCCCATTGGTATTTCCACCAATGGCTCCTGAGCCTAAATGATACGACCAGTATGCAGAAGACCACATGTTTAATATTTTTCCGTTTCTTGGTAAAATAAATGCTGTAGACACTCGGTAATTGGGTCTAGATAATGCGGCGACATCTCCTTTAAGGTAACCTGCTGTATAATGTAATACTATTTGTGTTTTGGTATTTTTTTCTTTCTCAAAAAATGACTCGTCCTTATTTTTTAATCTACAGTTTATATATCGCATAACCTCATTGCTGCCTTTAATTGGCACTGTCATTTCTGTTAGTGTAAATTGTTTCCCGTCGGAATCTCGTCCGGTCTCAAAAAAAGTTTTTTCGTGTTTTGGAATACTTGTAGCTTTCATATTATTTGGTTCTTCTTTTTTTTGGTAATTTTTATTAAAAAATATCACAGAGAGTTTCGATTACTAATCTATTCTGTTTAATCTCCATTTGAATCTCTGAATAAATAAATTTATAAATGATATGAATTCATGAAACTATACTATACTTGCAATATATTCACCTTCTCCATTAGCATATAATGATTTATAACCATGTCTTTCTTGTAGGTAAATCCATTCATCATATAAAGCAGATCCCCTATATTCTTCTGGATGATCTACAAATACTATTTCAACATTTCTTTCTACAGCATAATCTAATACGTAAGTATTAAAAAGGTTAAATAAATCACTATCTGTCAAGTCATATTTATTGCTCTGAATTAACTCATCCCATCTATTACCCATATTAAAATACATTCCATCGTTATCTCTTGCTAACTGTATATAACTACCAGGCCCTCGAAACCACCAATCATCTAGACCTCCTTGAACAGTTGGTACATATTTCCCTAAAATAAGAGTATCAGAATCCCTATTTATTAAACTAGTTTCTCGAATATCAAGGTATGAATCAAGGAAAGATTTAAATGAGTGAAAAGTTAAATGCATTTTGTTTTTCTTAAAGTCTTTTACTATCTGACTTACTAATCTCATATTTATATGATCGTTTTGGTTATTCCCAAACCTATTCCATAATTCATTTGATATAAAATGTCTCTCTGATTCATCAATTGTAGGCTCTGATGCTTTTAAAACTCTTCTCAAAATTCCTTTACTAGCAACTCTCACTACAGCATTCAAAGGTTGATAACCTGTTACATTATTATTATTCGGATCATAAGCTATATCGTTGCCGTCATTATTCTCATAGACGTATCGTTGAACTAATTGATTATTTTGAGTAGATTGTTTACTATAGATTAATGATTCTATGTTTATATTTTCTGTCTGTATTGCTCTAGCTCCCATTACATCCGCTTCTTTCTCTAACCCAGCATCATCATTAATATTCACCTTACTTTTCAATTGTCTAGTAGGTTTTACACGGCCTTGTTTTTGTTGTACGACATGCCAAGCTTCGTGCGGTAAATGTTTTTCTTGTCCGGGTGCTAAGTGAATATCTGTTCCTTGTGCGTAAGCATGCGCTTGTAATTGTGCTGGTTTACTTGAGTTGTAATGTACTTTTACATCATCCATACTGTAACCCGATAAATTTTCGATACCTAACTTTAGGTTATTTGGTAAACCTGTATTGTTTCTTCGACTTAGCTCAGGACGAGTATTTTTTTGTTGAATCACTGGACTTTTTACTGTTGTACGCTGCATTGCGTCCTTTGCCTTTCTCTGGTAAGAAGTTTCAGGTCGATTATTGACTATAGTCGCATTTCCTCCAGTACTTGTTTCCTTCTGTACGCGTTGTACTGTATCTTTTTTTACTTCCTGTGTAGTTTCCTTTGTTTTCATTTTTGTGAATAGTTTTAAATATATATTCTACTTAATGATGATATTCTTATTAAACTTTCTAATAAATAAATAAATAAATAATGAGTTAAGCTCTGACGCTTGATGAGAAGCTGAAATAAATTCAGCTTGACGATAACTTGATATCTATAAAATATTTTTACTCCTTTGGCTTACTCTTTCTAAGTGATATTTTACCTACTATCGAACCAACAATCAACTTTATACTTCAACCAACCTAAGTCAATACAATTCCTTCTTTTTGCATTTCTTGTTGTATCGCCATCACAAAACTTTGTTGTGTAATTTCAGTTTCTTGTTTTGCTACGGCTTGTAACGTACATTTTCGTACTACATTCATCATTACGCCTCCTGAAATTTGATATTGTTTAGCGATTTTCCACAGATCAATTGTTGTTGCTAAGGGAATTCTTTCTGAAAACGATTGTTCCCATAATTGATAACGTTGTTCTACATCTGGGACTTTAAATTCTATCATAGATTGAAACCTTCTTGTAAAGGCATCATCAATGTTATCTTTCAGGTTTGAGGCTAAAATCACTACACCTGGAAAATCTTCTATACGTTGTAACAAATACCCTATTTCTTGATTTCCGTAGCGGTCGTTGGCACTATTTACTTGAGTTCGTTGTCCGAATAATGAATCTGCTTCATCAAAAAATAAAATCCAATCGTGCTGTTCTGCTTGGTCAAAAACCTTGGCTAAATTTTTCTCTGTTTCTCCAATATATTTAGAAACCGTCATGCTTAAATCTATTTTGTATACCTGTTTCCCTGTGCTTTTTCCTAAAAGTGCTGCGGTCATAGTTTTTCCAGTTCCTGGAGCTCCATAGAATAAACTTTTATAGCCCGGTTTTAATCGTTTTTCCAATCCTAAATCTTCTAAAACTGTTTTTCCGTGTGTTATCCAATCTCGAATTTCTTGTAATTTTTTACCTGTCGACTTGGCCACAACTAAATCTTCCCAAGATTGTTTTGTGTCAATTTTCTGTGCAGGAAAATCGGGGCTATACCCAATCTCATAAGGTTTTCCGTATAGAAAATAATCAACATATTCTTGAGCAACTTTCCATACTTTATTTAAATCACTAGTTGACGATTTGCTAAGCTGCTTTTGAATAATATCTTTTTTTATGATAGTTCCCTTATTAATTACTAAAGGTTGATATCTTAATCTTTCAGCTATATTATTTCCTGTTAAAATGAATAAGGCTGTTTGTGCTGTAGGTATAAAACTTGAATAGCCATCTAAAAAAACACCTCCAAATTCACTAAATCGGCGATCGTACTCCTTGTTCTTAGTGGATAAAATATCTAATAATGCAGGTTTTAAATGAGGTACTAAAGCTAAAATTAGCAGCAATCTTTCCTCTACACTTAAACGCTCATGTTTGATAAAGTTTACGTAAGGAGTATTGTAATTTAATAACTCTGGTGGTAAAACATCTTGTATTGAGGTTAACGTTGTTTCATGCTCAAAATACAAGGCAATTCTTGTATGTATTACTTCACTTAACCAAGCCAATTCTTTTTCTAAAACAATTGCACTTTCTGATATCGTGTAAGTTTCTTTTTTTATGTTTTTTAGTATTTGCATTTTATTTCTTTTTAAGTAAAATTTCTAATGCGAACGTTAACCATTCCATTCTACCATAAGTACTCTTTTCATCCATGGTAATTTTATAATTTTAAAATTCCATGGTATCTTGTTTAATACAATATCATGTGTTTTGGTCTCTATCTGTAATTGCCAATGATTATCCCTGATTTTTAAAGAAGCTTGTCTTAATAAATACGATGCTCTAAAGCCATCTATTGAGAGTTTTCCCCAACTTTCTCCTTGTGCAATTACTACAGCTAGAAAGTCTTCTATTATTGTTTTTTCTTGAGTTGATAATTCTTGTATTTCAATACTTTCCTCCGCATCTAATCCACATAAAATTTTGATTAACGAAAGTTGACCTTCAAAGAAAGAAATGTTGTCACCATAACAAACAAAATGTAATACAGCTAATGCTTTATAAGCAGATGTTAAATCTAAAAATGCTCTGTCTTCGGTAAGTTTTAAATGTTTAAAGAGCTGGGGTAAAAAGGCACATAAAAGAACTAAACCAGAATTTTCTACACTGATAAAATCTGTACTATCAAAGGCTGAAATTCTACTCTTTATAAATGTAGTTTTTTCATTTATTTCATTCTTTTGAATTGTTTTTTGTAATGTGACCAGTTGCTTTGTTAAATAAACTAATTTTTCTGTTTTGATCTTTTCTTTTGTATCAAAATCATTCTCTTCATATGTGTCAAGATTTTCTAATCCTTTTCGCAAGCCATTTAAAGCTAATACAGGGATTTTTTCAAAATTATCTCCTTGAATCAAGGTAAAAATGTAACTCAGTAACTCCTGCCACTTGTTATTTTCTGTATGTAACTTTTGATATTTCTGTATTAAATCATCTATATGTTTTATCTCTTTGTAATATTCGTGCTTTGATTCTTCTTTAAATGAAAAAGAAAGCTTAGAGGCAATATTAGATAATACGATCTTCTTATATTGTTTTAATGAAAGTTGAGTATCTAACTCTTGAAATAATATTGAATAGACTATCTCTAAAATGTTTTTCTCTTTACTTTGTTTTGATGTTTTTTGTTTTACTATTGCCACTACATCATTTTCAAAATTTAATAACTCTCCTTTTGATAAGTCGAGAATGATTTGTATTGAATTTCGTAATTGTTCTTTTGAACATATTTGCACATAACGCTGAACATATGTTCTATTTTCTTTAAGCTTTACTAATAGCTGTTTTAATTCTGTTGATGTTTTCTGTAATATCACATCCAACTCTGCAGTTAATTCTGTTTTTGTACGAATTCCCCACCAAGGCATTCTACCTTTTTCTAAAAAATAAATCAGTGCTTGTAAAGGTTTAACTTCAGCTGGAATAGTATGTTTTACTTCTTCTGCTTGTATTTCTTCTTTATGTATTACCTGATTTAGAACAGCAGTCATTTGCTTGGACAGCTTTCCTGTGATATTTTTTAAAGTAACTTCTCCCAAATCTATCGTTAATCGATCTATTTGATAATGTACATTGGGATTTTCAAACTGATCATCTAATACAGTATTAATTATACTTTTCCATTGATCATGATATAACTTACTTATAGTATTTTGTATATCAAGACTATAGTTAGCTTCAGAAATCTGAAATTCAACGATTTGTTTATTAATGATATGATTCTGGGTTACAGACATTGTTTCTATTAAATAACAGCTATAAACTTTTGATATTCATTCTTGAAATCACGCATTTCTTCAGTAGACAACCACTTAAAATGTGTTGTGATATGCACTGGTGTTTCTTCTCGAATTGTAGTTGTTACAAAATCTCTGAATGTTTGATCTTGAAACTTTTTCTCATCATTGGGTAATATAAAGGTTACCTGTAATGTATATTGATCTGATATTGTTTTTGATATTTTAAAACGAGGTTTGGTCTGTTCTTCTCCAATAAAAGAGTGCTCAATTTCAAAACCTTGGTTGGTTACACTTTTCACAAAATGTTTCCCATCGTAAAATGTGGATCCAAGAATAGTAATTTCATCTCCTTTTTCAACTTGATATTTTGTATTGCAAAATGTAGTTCCTGTTGCTGTAGTTTCAAAAGATGTTATCGAATTTGTTAAAACATGAATACGTAAATCTGCATCTGTTCTTCTCCAAGATAACTTCGGATTTTCTGTAATAATTTCCGTATTCATCTCTCCTTCTATCTCAAAAGAATCTGCTGTAGTTTTTATTACTTTAAAATCTCCTAGAAATTGCTGATTATCAAAAATGGCAACAAACATTCCAGTGACTAACCCATGATTAGATCCAAAAATTTTGAACTGTTCTTCTATTAAGTCGAACTGTTCTACATCGTGAATCTTGTAATAATTATCTACAGTAGTTTTATCTGATTTTTTTGGTCGTAATAAAATATGTTCTACCATATATATATTTTCAGTAGTAGCTAAACCTAACTTTTGAAGAATTCTAAACTCCAAGCCTGATTTATTTGAACTTTCTAAAGTACTTTTAGTGTAATCAAAGGCTTTTCCTCGTTCTGCACTTATTTTAGGATAGTTATTCAAAAAAGCGATTTTGTCTTGAATTAGTTTTCTTTCTTTCTCTAAAACATCTTCACTTTCTCGTTGTAAAACCATTCCATACGCTTTAAATGTTTCACTGTAACGCGCTAATAAGTGATTTAAAAAAGTGTGTTTTTGTTGAATTTCTTCTAGAGGATCTAATGTTTCTCCGCTAACATAAGCTTCATAACCATCTATGTTTTCATCTTGAATAAGGTTTTCTAATCCTGGCACTGTTCCCAATAAAGTTTGGTTGAACTTTGTAGTAGTACTTTCTGGATTTATACCAACTAATTGATAAAAATTAGCTATTTGCGCACAGTAATTCGTTAAAACCTGATCAAACAAAGTAAGATAACCTGTTAACTGTTTTGACTGACCTTGTCTCCTTTTTGATGCAGAACTAGGTAATCCTGTATTGCCTATTCCATAATTAGCGGGAAACTCATTTTGAATACTGTAATAATTTTCTATTTCTTGATTTTCTCCTTTTTGAATTGCAATGTCTTTCTCATTGAAACGCAATACCTTTTTACTTGTAAATGATTTTACTTTCTGATTATAAAGCGCTAAAATTCTTTCTTTATTAGTAGAAACTATTAAACCATTGACACGAAATGCTAAACCTTCTAAAGTAGCAATTACATCTAAACTTGGTGTTTTTGTTTCATCTAAAGGAAACACCCAATTTTTAACTGTATTTGTTCCAGAAGCTATAGTGAAATTCTGTATGGTTATTACATTTGTAATATCCATAACTACTTTAAAAATATCTGAAGTATGAATCTCTAATTTTCTTAATCTTTTGATTAATTCTTCATCTGTTATAAAACCATGTGCTAAAGTTGGACCATCAAAAATTTCTTCAACCGACTTTCCATTTTTTTGTAACTCTTGTAAAGAATGAAATGTAATTCCAGGTGATAAATGCCAATGTAAACTGTATAAAACATCTGCTATTAGTTCATTAATATTTTCTGTTGCATCAGAAATTTCTATAACTCCAGAAAATCTAATCTTTTGCTTATCAAGTAATCTTATTTCCTCAAAATCTTCACACAGTCCTCTATTTTTATGTAATTTTTCTGTGATACGTTGTACTAAATTACTTCCTACATCTTCTAGGTCATCTTTCTCTACAAGAACTGTATATAAACCTTTTATTGTTGTGTCTTGTTCACTCGATACTCTTTCGATCCAAGCATTTCTAACACCAACAGTATCTATAATTAATTTTCTGAAATCTGATAAGGTTACGGGACTAGTTGTTAATATAGTTGCAGGACTGTATAATCCTTGATATGCAACATCTTGACTTCCTAATAAGTCTTGCATGTCATGATCTAATCGGTAAGCAATATCAGTAATTGCATAACAAATTTGCTCTAAAATGGTAATTCCTGGATCATGCGTATTATGATCTGTCCACATATTTCCGCTTAACTCTTGAATGATTTGTATTGCTTCTTCTTTAAGAAAATCAAAACTCAATGCAGAATCTTTCGATACTACTTTAGGTATGGTAATCGCAGTATTCATAAACTATAATTTGATGATATATGCTAATACAAAAAACGGTGGTCTGTTTTCATGAGGTTGGTCCTTTCCAGTATTTTGCAGGTTTGCCTTTCCTGATAAAATTTCAATCCCTGTTTGTTTACTTTGTATAGTTCCATAATCATTTAACGCAAATTCCCTTCCTGCACCTTTATTATTATCCATAGTATCGGTTGTATCCTTACCAGTATATCTAGCTAAAACGTTAAAGTTTTTACCATCTCTATTATGATTATGATTATGTCCTGGATCATTAATATTATGATCATGACCTGAATCTTCATGCGTATGCGCTGGTAATTCTTGTACTGTTAACTGTACCTCTGATAATCCTCCTGTCTTTTTAGCCTGATTGTATTCAGGATTTTCTGCATCGAATCCTACTATAAATCTACCTCGTAAATCTGGTGTTTCGTTAGTTCCATCACACAATGCCCAACCTTCTGGAATTGTTTCTACTGAACCCGACCACATTGAAATTATTCCTTTAGGTAATCTATTGTCTACATAAGTTTTTACTGCTTTCTGTGAAGGAATTATACTATCGCTAGGATCACTGTCTTTCTCTTTTAAGATTGGACTGCCTGAAAGATTATCCATTTTAATATTTCCAGCGATTTGTACTTGATCTGCTTTTATTTTTAAATTATTCTT
Source organism: Tenacibaculum jejuense (assembly GCF_900198195.1). NCBI lineage: Bacteria > Pseudomonadati > Bacteroidota > Flavobacteriia > Flavobacteriales > Flavobacteriaceae > Tenacibaculum > Tenacibaculum jejuense. The sequence goes on from NZ_LT899436.1 coordinate 3,669,287, forward strand.
TTCAGCCGTTATGTTTACAGACTTCGTATTGGTTTTATCTTCTAAATTTTGAAACTCAATTGTGTTAGCTCTAAGTTTCATATTCTTATCTGCTACACCGTTTTGAATGGTAATAGCTCCATTTCCGTTTTCTTGACCTACTTCAAAAATTTGAGTATGTTTTTTAGAATGATCGATTACTGACAACAATGAGGTTTCACCCGCTCCTTGGATAGTTAATTTTGCTGTTGGTTCAATAGTTCCTAATCCAATATTTCCTTTTCCTGATTGTATGAATAATCTACTCTCTCCTGTAGTATCTTTAATATTAAAACCTTTTTTACTTGTTTCTGGTTCATCAGCATCTACACGTGGATTTAGATTCAATGACCAATCTGGCTCTTCTTGGTCGAAATTGGGGTATAGATGTAAAATCTCTTGTGATCCTACTGTTGTTCCTTCAGATGCTATTGCTATAGGTTCACCTCCACGTTTCACGATGCCATCATCTACCTGATTTATTGTACCTTCTATAAAATCGGAAAATTGGCGTTCTGTTGGTAAAGCTTCTGCTATGAAATATTGTTTGAGTTCTGTTCTATTTTTTTTATTGATTTCCATATTCCTTTTATTTCGTTTTTATTCTTCTGTTTTTAACAAGTCTTTGGCAACTGTAAAATCTCTTTCTACAATCATATAATTGATACCACGTTGTGTGCCTTCAACATAATCAGTTCCATCTACAATGTCTATAACATGAATTTCATCACTAACAATTACCATATCAGGTTCATTAGGAATTACTATATTTTCACCATTATTAACACTGGTAACATCTACAAGTGACTGATTTCCTACACTTTGAAACATTTTTAACTTTGCTACAAAATCAACATAAGGCCTTTCTGCAATAAAATTGATGAGTTTTCCAGCATCTAGAGTACCGCCAAGTCGAATATGTTCTGTTTCTCCATAAGCCCATGGTGATAAAAACTGCTTGATTTCATTTATTAATTTTGATTGATAAAAAATCTCATCATAACCAGCACAAAACTTTACTGAGCATCGTGTAGAAACTTTTAAATACGTTGGATTTTTTACGTGAATACTTGCATATGCTGGCGCATGCTTTTCTACAACTTGATGTATTCGCTCTAAAACATCAGCTCCTACTTTAGGTTGAAAAGGATTAAAAGGCAAACTTTTCCTAATATCTGGAACTACTGTAATATTTACTTTTCCTAAAGTTTTTATATCAGGTAAACACTTTACTTTATACACTTCTGGAAAGCGATCTAAAATCATGTGTTCGTAATCCCACATGGTTAACGCTCTATTTTTATGTCGTAATCGTTTACTAATTCGATAATTAAAATCTGTTAACGCTTCAGCTGGTCTTCCTTGACTAGATGTAAAAGGTTGAGATATGGTTTCTATCTCTGGAATAAATGCTTGAGTTTCTTGAATACTTTCTGATTGTAAAGGTTTCTGAAAATGAGAACTTGCAACTACTGTATTAGAAAGTACTGCATTTACTACTTGACTTTTAACAGCAATAATATCTGATACTCCATCAATATGAATTGAAACACTAACTTTTAACCAATGCAATTCATTAGATAATAGCGTATTTCCTTTAGTAGCGTCCGCTGGAAGTTGAACACGAATAATTCCTGTATTTAATAATCCATTAGTAGTATCAGAAATAATTGCTTTACTTTCTAAAGGAATCCAAATATCTTCCTTTAAATAGCTCCATTTTAACTCTGGTCTTTCAACATCAGGATTTGCACTTCCTTCAGCCATTTGAAATAAAACACTGACAGTTTGGGATGGAATTATATTAGATAGTCCTATTAACAAAGAACCATTATCTTGATAATCGGGAAGTAAACTCAAATGTTCTTTTGAAGTTAACTCTTTATAACCAAAAGGATGAATATGACTTAATTTGTTTTCTTCTGAAACAAGTTTACAATTTGTTAAAATATTAGTTTCTGCAGTATATCCGATACTTATTTTTTTCAACTTAGGTAAATATGGAGGATTCAATACAAGTCCTTGAATTTCTTTTGATCCAAATGCTTGTTGAATTAATAATTGGTTGTATAGTTGATGTTGAAAATCGATAGGGTCTAATTCCAATCTAAAATAACGTTTCCAGTCTGTAATTTCTGAGTTCGAAAACTCATTGCTACTTTTAAAACGATATACATAACCCGGTCTCGTTTCTTTCAATAATTCAGGAATATTCTGAATCGCTATTTTATTATCCGCTGTAAATAATGATAGTTCATCTGTAACTGGAATTTCACTTGATTCATCATGAAGAAAAAGTTTTATTTTAAAATCTGAATTTGAAGTAATTGGTATTTGATCTACAGAAGGTGTTAAACTGTTTTCACTTACTTTCCAGTAATTTTCGTAATGAGTTGTAAAACTTTCAGGCTGATTTCCCCAGTTTGTTTCTATTTGTAAACTCTGTATCGGCTTTTGAGATATTTCTTCATGACCAAAATAAAAGTTACTTCCCACTTCTGGAAGTCCTCCAAAAAGTTCAAAAGTTTTTTTATTATTCAATGTAGTCTGATCATTTTGAATCATGACATTTTTCATTCCATCAACTGATACTCGTAACTTAATATCACTGAACGTTAATGCCATTAATTCTTGAAAAATAGCAACACCATTTTCGTTTTCGTATGCAAGTACAACATCTTGATTTACTAAAAAAAGTAGGGTTGGCGTAGTTGCATTTACAAAATTAGTAGCTTCAGAATTCGTAGTAACCGGAGGTTCATCTTCAGAAAGTATTAGCTCTAAATTTAGCCCAATTTGTAAATCGTTTTTAGTAAACATAAAAGGCTCTTTTACCTCTCCTGGCAACTGCCCAATGTAAACTACAGACATTGCTAAACTAGAATCATGAGGAAAATCTAAAATTTGATAGATCTCGTTACGAATGTTTACTATATACTTATCTATGTTCTCTTCTTCTTTGATAAATACGACACCAGGTTCATAAAAATCAACGATTAAAGGATCTTCTTTAACTACTTTAAAATCATTTATTAAAACTCTTTCTGCATCTGGTTTAACATCATATGATATACTATATTCAGTAGCTCTTTTAGATTGAAACCATGTTTCTTCTCCACTAAATTGTATATTGAAAAATCCTTTTTTTAATAATTTTTCTAGTTGTTTTCCGTCTCCTAGTTCTTCTGAGAACTGAAAATTTAAAAAAATCTTTCGTTTTCCTTCCTTAAGAAATAATAATGGAGAACTTATAGCAAAACCTAAGTTAGCTATTTCTGGTTCTTTAGTTGTTCCAGATATACTTCCGAATATTTTAAACTGCTTACTTTCTTCTGAAGTATTGTGAAGACTAGTTGCTAACTTTGTTATATCTTCTGCTCCATAAATCATTTTTATTTTCTCTACACTTGGAGGTGATATAATAATACTTCTAAATCTTCTTTCTGATTGTTCTAATATCTGATAATATCTTTTTGAAACTTCAACAGTGGGGTCTTTTTCCGTAGATGTTTCAATGATAAATACAAAATCTTCTACGGTTAATAATAATTCATCTGTAATGTAATCTTTTGCTTTTTGACTTTTTATTGCATCTTTAAGATCTTCATATACTAAAGAAAAAGTTACTATTTTACCATTATACAATGGTAATTTATCTCCTGAATTAGGGAAACCAAAAATATGTTTGGTTAGCTGATTAAAATCGCTTTCTTCTTGGATTTTATGCAAATCATCTGCTCTATTTTTTTTAATTTTATCGATATAAGCAGTGGTTAACAACTCATATGTTTTGTCCCAATTTGCAGTAGTGTGATTTTTTTCAGTTTCGTGTTTTTCAATAATATATATGAAGTCTTCGACACGTAAAAAAAGTTCACTCACTACATAGTTTTCCGCCAGAGAGTTTCCTTCTTTTACTAGTTTGCATAAGTTTTCCCAATCTGTAGCTATTGTTGAAAATGTTGGTAATTCGTCTCCCGGATTATTTACTCCTAAGGCTAATTCAAACATTTTTAGTAATCCTTTATCAGGATCTTCTACCGCATTCATATGTGCTTTCTGAATGGTAATTTCCTGCTTATCTACAAAAACACTTTGTAGTGATGCTACTTTAGCTTGATTGAGTATTGTGTTTTCTGTTGCTTTGTATTGTAATTCATTTCCATCTTCGTCTTCACCAGCCAAAAAAACGGTACCTGCTTCAATTTCTAAAGCTTCTGTATTTTCTGTTAGTTCTACCAATATATTAACAACATCTGGTATAGCTTTCTGGGGAACTAATTGTAAACATTTCTTAAAATAAAAATCTAAATGTTGTCCTGTTAAGCTGTTCATTTTATTTCTAATATGATCTAACAGCTTTAAAAAAGTTAAGAAAAGAACGGTATGTGGTTGCGTTAATTTTTCTAATGTATTGGTATCATTTTTAAAATGATCTGGATTATTAATGTACGTAGCTAATTGCTTTGCCCATTGTTTTCGTAAAGCTTTTTTTCCTGTTTCTGAAGCCTTAAAATATGTTTCACTATCTTCAATTAGAAAAGATTCCCAAGTAGACACAGGTGTGTTTTCATGATTAAAGAAAAGTAATTCTTTAGCAATTTTCTGAGCTTCAGAAATTAAAGATTCTACAGTGCTATTATCTATTGCTAAGTTCGATGTGTTTAGGCTACTCAGATTATCTTTATATTTACTAGCACCATCTCTTAATAACACAAATTTTTCTATACTGTTCATTCTTAATACTGTAATGATTAAATTGCTTTTATAGTGGTATTACTTGCTATAAATCTTCCTGTACCATTATAAAATGGAGTTGTGTCTAAAACAGGAGCACTTCCTGGTACAGTTAGTTTTGCAGGAGACATTACTTCAAACTTTGATCTAAACACCATTCCCGCTAATAACAAAGGTTTATTTCCACTGGAACTTTTACTTGTATTTTGGTTAGAGTTTAACGAATCTATCTTTAAATTGCCGATACCTGCTTCAGGAAAACTTGGTGTAGTGTAGGTACATTGAGCAACAACTACTTTTAGCTCATCTCCCTGAATACATACTTTTTTTCCTTTTATTTTTGTTTTTCCCGAGGCTTTTATTTCTCCTGGTTTAACAGCAACAATAGCCATTCCTTGTAATGGATTAAATTGTACTGTATCTCCATCTATAATTATATTATCTGTTGGCATTGTTTTAAATTTTAATTAAATACTTCATTGATATAAAAAGGAAAAACATAATTAAATCGATTATTCGTCATTCGTACTTTGTAGTTGATGTGAATATCTAATATTCCATTAGTAGCATCTCGTAATTCTACGCTAATGTTTTCTACTTCTATTCTGGGTTCATGATTTAAAATTGCATTTGAAATCGTATTCTTCATATCACTAATAAGACCTGCTGTTACATGCTCAAAAAGAAGATCTCTTAAATTACATCCATAATCTGAATGCATAACTCGTTCTTTAAGCGAAGTAGATAGTATAATCTGTAAACTTTGTTTTATATCTTCTTCTCCAGAAACTAAGGCTACAGTTGCTCCTCCATCAAAAAACTCTGGGGGAAAAGACCAACCAGTTCCTAAAAATTTATTTTCATTACTCATAATCTTTCATTTTTATAAAAGCTCTACAGAACTCCCTTTTATATTTACTGTTCCAGAAGCATCTAAACTGAAGTTTCCATCACAAAAAATGGTACAATCTTTTGTACTGGAAATAGCAACACCTTTTGAATTCATTTCTACTCGATTCCCATTAGTATCAGATACTGCTATTGCACCTTCTTTTTCATTAATAACTATACTGTTATTTGCAGAAGTTGCTATAGTTATTTGTTCTTCGAATTCATCTAAAAGAAATTTATACCCTGCAGTAGAAATAATAGCTTTGGAACTTTTATGGTTTTTAAAATCTAATGGAGGAATGTTTACTGGACTATATAAAGACCCTATTACAACTGCCTGTCTTGGATCATCATTTAAAAAACCAACAAGTACCTCATCTCCAATTTCTGGAATAGAAAATGTTCCTCTTTTGCTCCCTGCATCTAGAGTTGCTAGACGCGCCCAGATTGTATTTTGCTCAGTTCCGAAAGCTGGTATGTACACTGCCACTCTGAAAAGATTATTTGGGTCTTCTTTTGTTGTTTTTATTACTCCAACTTGTAACCCATTTACTCCTGGTAATAATCCTCCTGCAATAGGTGCTGTAACCTGTGTTTGATCTGTAAACCAACAAGAATTTGATCCGATTTGTATGTAAGTACTCCATCCTTCAATAGTAACTCCATGCCTAATTCCAGAAATAATACTTAAACCAGAAAAAGCCTTTCCTACTTCTTTAATTTCTAATGTATCTCCAACAGCATAGGTAGTTGTTCCTGGTACCTTTAGCCAACCTTGTATTAAAGAAAACTTATTTTTAAACTCTTGTGCTTCTGACCATTTTTTTAACTCATCTGGTTGTATATGTCCAGAATACATGAGTTTTTTTTCAGTTATTCCTAAGGCATCTTTATCAATATTAATTACTGATTTATGCTCAAAAAAATTATTTTTTAAACTTATTTGAGGTTTGGTAACATCTTGCTTAGACATGTCCCAACCTACAGCTTCAACCTTTGTATACTGTTGTTCTCCACTAATTTGTAGATCAAGATCATATATTTCATTTGAACCTAATTCTATGTGTTTTGAACTCTTCAGAATTTTAGGTTGAAAAACAGCTATAGAACCATTTTCTACTTGTACTACTTTAGCATTAGCTTCTGCTCTTGACAATAAAAAATCCCAATCTGTTGTGTAATGTTGAATCATTTGAACATGAGTAACCTGCGTGTCCTCTATTCTACTTTTTTTCAACTGATTTTTTTGAAGTAATCGTTTAAAAATTGTGCTGTCTGTTGTGTTCAGATATACTTCATTTTCTCTACTTGCATGCATGCGAATGGCTACATCACTTAGTTCTACTGTTAATATAGAACCTCCACTATTTAAAGTAACTACCTTATTTATGATAACACCAGAAAAGATATTATTATCTTGTTTTCCTTCGTGTTTTACAGCAATACGGAGTTCCTTTCCGATGTCAAAAAAAGGATCATCTAGTATTTGAAATTCTTTTTTAGCTATGTTTCCGTCAATAAACTTCAGCTCTGCTGTAGGTATTTTATTAAATTCTTTATTAACATCAATAGATAGTAATTGATACCTATGGTTCATTACTTTACTATTTACATCTGTTATGGTAGCTGTAATTGCTGGCATTTTATTTTGCTATTGGTGGGAAATAAATTCTTTGTCCTTGTTTTAAATCTCTAAAATTTTTGAGCTTGTTTACTTTTGCTACTTCAATGTAATATGCTGGAGATCCATAAATTTTCTCGCATAACAATGGAAGTTTATCATGTGCTCCCATTATTCTGTAATGTGTAAGATCTGGAGAGCTTTTATTTTCCTCTTTTAAACGTTCTGCAGTTTCTAAATCTCCAAAAAATACGGTATCTAACTCTGCTCTTAATGGAATTCCGCTAGCATCAAACTGTGTGTAATTAACATTAACCGAAGCTAAACGACATTTAAAATGAAGATCTCCCCACTGTAATTTTAAAGGTCTAGGTTCATGAATATCTCCATCCATGAGCGTAGTCATTTTTAAAAATTCTTGTACTTTTTTATTGACGTCATTTTTACTTGAATTAAAAAGTGTTACGATGCCAAAATCCTGAACATTATTTCCATCTAAAATGAGCTTTAACTTTAACTCTTTGGGTTTACTAATTACATAATTAGCTTCTCTTCCTGAGGTATTAATCCCTTGTTTCGTTTCATATACATTTTTATAAAAAAGCGTATACGACGTCGGATTAAACATTGCTGTGAATTCTTCAGGAATATCTGTTCTCGTTGAGGTTTTATAACTCTTTATTTTTAGCTTTTCAAGTTGAAAAAAATTAAATTCCATATTACCTACGCTTTTGTCTTTTTAAAACCTTTAATACCTCTTGAACACATTCTTGTATGATTGCAGTTGAAACGTTTCGCTCCTCTACCGATGTCATGTTTTCTTCTTTTTTTTCTTCAGAAATAATTGCACGAATTACTAGTTCTTTAATCTCAACAGGCATACTTATAATCTTATGGATTGAAATCTACTATAGGCCAATTCCATAGTGTCTATTAAAACAGAATTTGACGTTGCATCTAAATCTGAAACAGACCATTTTACTGGATAAGCTTTAAGAAAAAGCCAAGATGCAGCCGGAATTCCTTGATCGTTCTTAAATAAAGTGATTAGAACATTTGATGGTGTAAATTGAAATCTAGAAAATGTATTATTAAACTCTAAGTTAAGTGGAGACAATAATTCTGTTGGACTTACTCTACTTACACTTGGACTTACCACTCCTCTTTCTAGGATTAAATTGTTATAATTGATCTGATTAGGCAAGTGATGTCTATGTAAATTTTGTCCTCCTTCTGAAATTGTTTCTAATTGTACTTCAGTATTTATACCTCTTACTTTTTGAAATCTAAAATCAATTGGATTGGGTATTACTCCTCCTGCAAAAAATGTGACCCCAAATCGATGTGATAACACTGGATTAGGATCCATAAAATCTTTAAAACTTTCTAATGCTTCCATATTTATTGATGATAAATAACCTTTAAATCATGTGCTACTAACGTTAAATTTTCTATAGCGATATCATTTGTATTTGCATTGAATGAAGGAGCTTCTAATCCTATTGGTAATGCTCGGTATACTTCCCAACTTACTATAGGAACCTCTTCTTGATCGCATAAATCTATTCGAATGTTTTTTTTGTCTTCTGATAACATCCAATCATGAAAAAGACTTCGTTGTTGGACAACGCCTCGTTTTAAATTCAAACGAATAGGTTGGCGTTGTCCTTTTATTATTTTATATCCCATTAACCAACTGAAACCGTGTTTATAAATGACTTCTTCATGCTTAATTTCTAATCCTGAAATCTCTGAAAAAGACATTCCTTCACTGACATCATCTATAGTTACTTTGTAATTATATACTGGTAATGGATAGTTTTCAATAATATGCTGCTTTGTTAGCGCCATAAGTAGTGTACTTTTTATGATGGTTAAACCTTCTTTTATAAATTGTTTTCATGATGTAAAAACAATTTGTTTATCAGTTAATCACATCCTATTTTCAAGCCCTTATACTTCTTCCATAAATACTCTTGAAGCCATTAAATCCATAGATTCTACAGCAACCTCATTAGCATCTGCACTAAAACTTGGCGCAGAAAGTTTAGTTGGAAAAGCATCTACTACTTTCCAGCTTACAACAGTTGCTCCTGTTTCATCTAAAAGATGTACCATGATATCTTTTTTATCTGTTTGATTTATAGCTGTACTATTAATCCAATCGTATAGTGCAGGAATGCTCTTTCCTTTTACATATCCTTTTTTTAAAGCAATATTTACTGGCTGAATTTGTCCGGGCATATACATAATGTTTGGCCCTACTTTTCCACTTTCTGAATAACTTTCTTTATAAGTTATCGTTTCAAAAGAAACTTCTAATCCTGAAACCTCAGAAAAGCTAATTGAAGTTCCGTCTATATCTACCCTATAATTGTAAGTTACTAATGGATAATCTGCTTTTATCTGTGCTCTTGTTAATGCCATTTTTTAATTTTTTAGTTTGTTTATACTTCTTGTAGTTTGTGCGAAAATCTAAGGATGATAAATTCTGCTGGACGTGCTGCAGCAATCCCTATTTCTACAATCATTTTCCCATCTAAAACATCTTGCTGAGTCATTGTTTTTCCTAAACCTACATTAACAAAATATGCTTGTTCTTCTGTAGATCCTACTAACCCTCCTTGTTGCCAAATACCATATAAAAAACTCTCAATCATGGCTTTAACCTTTAACCAAGTTGCTGGAGTATTAGGTTCAAAAACTGCAAAATATGAAGCATTTTTAGTCGACTCTTCAATCATATTAAATAGCCTTCTTACTGGAACATAGCGCCATTCGTTATCATTTCCTGCTAGTGTTCTAGCTCCCCAAACTAAAGTTCCTTTGCCCGCAAAACTTCGAATTGCATTTACAGACTTTCCTTCTTTTTCTACATTTAGTTTTTCTTGCGCAGCAGCACTAATTTTCCTAACCGGTCCTGTAATTGCGTTCAAACTAATATTAGCTGGAGCTTTCCAAACACCTCTTTCTCTATCTGTAGTAGCATAAGCTCCAGCTACAGATGAACTTGGTGGAAGAATTACACGCATTTTATTAATTTCATTAACAATTTGGCTGTACATCGTAGTTCCTCTCTTACTTTCTAGAGTAAAACTTTGAGTATTGGAAGTACTTGTATCTAAATTTTTTCCTGAGTTTCCTGAAGTTTGAGTTACTAGAGTAGAATCATTTACTATTGTAATATTAAAACCTCCTTTATCTTCAAATGACGACCAAGCTTCTAAAACTTTACTAGCTTCAATTCCCTCATCAGGAATATTTGAAATCGTTAATAAATTTGCTGTAGAAATGGTGAATTCTAATTTATCTCCAGCACCTCCGTTGATTCTATATTTAGGTGTATCAGAATCTAAACCGTCATAACTAATTTGAATTCCTGTATGAACTGCGCTAAATTGTGTTACACCAGAAGATGAAACTTCTTGAGAAATTAAAACATCGATATCTGTATATTCATGATTTAATGATGTTTGTAAAAATGGTGTGTAAGCTGCACCATATTTTAAATTGTTGCTTCCTATTCCTGATCGAAACACAGAAGCATCTTCGTCGGCATGTTGGATATCAAAAATACAGAAGCGATCTTTTAAATCTTCGCATTGTAAAAGTGCTTGTTGGCAAACATTATGATAATCAATACTTGATAAATTTACTGCATCTCCCAATACTATTAATGTAGGTTCGTCTTCCTTACTCAATGTATTCAAACCATCAATAAAGTTTTTTGCTTCGTAAGTATCATCATATGAACCTACAGATATGATATAACAATCTCCACCTCCATTTTTAAAATACATATCTAATGCATAATACATTGTGTTTTTTGGAGATGTAACAGCTACAGAAGTGATATTATCATCTGAATCGAGTGCTACAGAAAAAGACGATGGAGCTGCTCCTCCAAATATTTCTTTATACTCTAAAAACGTTGTAATTCTTACTGCTGTATTTGATAAATCTGTTCTTGATTTACTTGCCTTTTCAGTATATCCGATAAAAGCTGGTATAGCAGTTGATACTCCTGCTACTGATGGCGGTAATACAGAAACTTCTTCTGTATATACATCTGGTGTTAAATAATTAGACATAGTGTTCGTTTTACTTTTTGAATTTTATTTCTGTTTTACATTATTTTTAATATGTGCACGCCTGAGGCATCTAATTTGGGGTTTGGTAAGTGTGAAACCAGCAACTCTTCATTCATCAATAATTTTATATCGCTAATAGGTTTTTCTCTAAGCGGAATGAGTTGGTTTGACTCAAAAACTTTTATTGTTGCTGTAGGATAATTACTTTGTAATGCTAAGACTTTAGCGTCTTCAAAATTTTCTTTTTCTTCAAAACTTAGTGCTGTATCTTTTGGAATAATTTTTAGTACACTACTATCAGATTTTGAAATAAAATAATACATCCATTTGTAGGCTTTTGTTGGAAAACTCGCTTTGAATGTATGATTGACTTTACTGAGATTGTTCGTATTGATATTTATAACAGCAATTACTTTTTGATCTTTTATATAAAGTTTTTCCTTTTTAGGATTACTTTCAAGTATTTCAGTTTTTGAAGTTCTATTTGAAAAAATTAAAATACTATCATCAGCTAATTCAGTTATCGTTCTAATTAAAGTTGATGTGGGTAATACATAAAAACTGAATATATTTTCGTCAATATGAATTCCTTCTTTGATTAGTAATTCAATAAATGAATTCGAATGTTTTAATACTAATTGTTCTTGCTGTAATAATTTTGTGGTTTCTTGAGTTGGTACTATTTTTATATCAAATCTTTGATCATGAAAATACTCGTGAAGCACATGAACCTTAAAAAGTGTTTTATATCTCATCTTACTTTTCCTTTTTAAAGTTTCTTTTGATTAGTTTTAATATCTATCTCTGCAAGCTCACTATCAGCGAAAGCTATACTTTCTTCATCTGCAAAAGACAATAAACGCACCTTATACAATACCGATGGTAAATATGAAGTATTTAAAGAATGCCAAACCTGGTTTTGTTCTTCTAAAGGAAGAGTAATTAGTTCTACAACTAATTTTTCAATATCTTCTTCAAAAAGTTCAGGTGAATTTTGTGGTGTGAAAACTCGATTTGCTTGAAAGAATTTTATCACATAAGAAAGTAGTTTTAATGCTTCGTTGTAATCTCTAAATTTAGATACGAACAGAATTAACAACTCTACTCGTATCTCTGGATTATGCTGTGTTTTAATTCCATTATTAACCACCCCTCTGTATGGATCGGCATTTCTAAACTTACGATCTTCAGATATGTTAATTAAAAAAGGAGTGATAACATTGTTTGTAAAACTTACAGGATCGTTATTACTACTATCTATAAATTTTATGTAATCATTATCAAACCCCGTTTTGATTCTGAAGTATTCGTTTAACTTATCTTTGAGTATATTTAAAGCGGTGTGAATCATTTCTTTTTACTTGATTGAAATCATTTTCTTTCAAGTGTAAAATTAAATGGATGATGACTGATTCACTTTCACAATTCCGAAGAATGCTGTCACTTTTACGACATCAAAAACTGAAGATTTACCATTTCACTATTCTTTTTATTTTGGAATGTTGTTGGATTAACACCAAACTCTTTTTTGAAACATCTGGTAAAATATGAAGGCGTTGAAAAACCAAATTTAAAAGCTACCTCTGCAATAGTGTAATCATTAGAAATTAGAGTTTCTTTGGCCTTCTTTAATCGTATTGAAGTTATTAATTGCGTAGGTGATTTTTTGGTTAGTTCTTTTATTTTCCTTTGTAATTGACGCTGACTTACGCCCATCGACTTACTCAATTTTTCAATACCAAAAGAATCATCTTCAATATGTTGATGAATAATTTTAAATATATCTCCTACAAAAGAATCAGAATTGAGCTTATGTAACGATAACTTTTCTTTTTTCAAATTTGGTTTTTGTGAAATTCTTTCAACCTTATAAAAAGTACAAATGTCTTGAGTATTTGTATTGAAAATAGAAGTTTCTTTAATGAATTCGAATGCTATTCCTGATAATAAATATTTAATTCCTTGAGATACCAAAACCTGGTTGATTCCTACTTTGCTTAAAATCAATTTTAAGTAATCTTTATCTTCTTTACATAAACTTACTTCTTCTTTTCTTAAAGCTTCCTTCATACATAACCCTATTCTTGATTGTATATTAGAACTCTTCAAGTTTTCTTGTAACGCTACAGCTCCTTTTACAGCTTTTCCAGAAACTTCAAAAGCTACAATAAAACTTTCTTCTCCACTACACACAATTGAACCACCATAATTTCTTACAATTTCATGTAAAAATTTATCTGTAGTATTTTTCTGTATACTTGATAAAAATTGACCAAAAACCAAAGTAATTAGACTTTTTTTAGGTTTGAAATCTGATTGATTTTTAGAAATAAAATTTTTCATCTCAAGTAATACTTCTTCTTTATTTCCCAACCAAAAAAGATGATCTGATCCTGTAAATTCTACAAATTTGGCGTTTTTTATATGCTCTGCTATAAATTTACCTTCAGCTATTTTCACATCAACATCATGAGTTCGCTGCATAATTAATGTTGGCACTTTAATATATTTTAGAATAGCAATAATGTTAACTTCTGTATTCATTTTGGTAAGTTTTAAAGCTGCTCTAGGACTAGCTCCATACCTAAAATAACTAATTAACCACGTCATAAACTCAATATCTTTAGCTTTTGATGGTGCTAAAATTTCAAGATCCATTTTTCCACTACACCAATTATTTTCAATCATATGATATAGTTTTTGACGTTCTTCATCGCTTGGTGCCCAAGGATAATTTTCAGATTGTTTCCTCTGTGCAAAAATTCCGAATGTAATTAAAGAAATTACACGATTAGGATATGTTGCACTAAATAACGCTGAAACACTTCCTCCTTCAGAATGACCAAATAGTACAGCTTTTTTTGATCCTACAGCATCCATTACTGCTGTAATATCTTCCATGCGTTCTTCTAAAGTAGAAAGTTCTACTACCCGATCTGAAAGTCCAGTTCCACGTTTATCAAAAAGGATAACTCTAAATGTTTTGCCTAGTTCTAAAAGAAACTCGACTAAATCTGGACAAGACCACATCCAATCTATATTGGATACCCAACCTGGAATATAAACGAGATCTATAGAACCAGATCCGAAAACCTGATACGCAATGTTAATATCTTGCGATTTTGTGTATTTTGTAATAGGAGGTGTCATGAATAATTTTTATTCAATAAACCTAGATAACTAATCTATGTATTACTAAAAATACTTGGTGAAGCTGAAAAAACAACCTTAAAAGTGAAAAATTAACGCTGTCTTTTATGATTCTAACTGCGAAATATTAATTCACTAAGAAAAAAATGATCTTTAAATATTCAACCATTTTTTAAATTCTGATGCTTTATTTTTCCCAATCAATATATCTGCGTCAGAATTAAGAATTAAAATTTTGAGTTGTGAATTACCATATTTAATTATCTTTTCAATATTTGTAATATGAACGATATACTGGCGATTCGCTCTAAAGAATAATGTAGCATCTAAATTTCCATAAATTTCATCTAAACTTGCATTACTTACAGTCTTTTTCCCATCCTTATCAACAACATAAGTTATTGAATTCTCTGTAAAAACATAAGCTATATCGCTAAAAAACACAGGAATTAACTCGTTTCCTTTATAAGTTAACAATCTATTTTTCTGATTTTCTGTTTGATTATCATTATGTACTTCAACTTTATCTGTCTGTTTTTCTTTTTGCTGTAGTGCTATCTTTTGTTGATAAGTAAATACACCCAGATTTAGTTTAGTTAGATTTATAATATCATTTTCTAAATCTAAATTTTTAGACTCCAGTTTTTTCTCGTAGAAACTCCCAACATATCGTACCGTAAAAAAGGAAATAATAATTACTAATACTCCCATTAATATAAAAATTGTGTACAAACGTCTTTTTAATTTTATTATTTGAGGTAATAGTTTATCTAAACTAATAATAGAAGCCAGTTTTAGTTCCGTATTTTTGATTGATTTCTCATATAAAACTTCGATAGTATTTATTGTTTCTTTATCGTAATTCAATCTATCATAATCCATCAACATATTATATATTTCACTTATTTCGGTTCCATGATTTATCATGTTTTGTAATTCCCTACTAACTGCTACTTCTTTGTTTACTTCATCAAATTGTGGGTGACAGACTAAAGTCCCCTCTTTATCAAAAACAGCAATATAAGTAGTACTTGTTTCCACCTCTTCTAAAACCTCTTGAATTCTCTTGGTAAATGTTATTTCATTAATACTATCTTTAGTTTTAGGAGCAATGAAATAAGCTAATTTTTTAACTTCACTTTTTCCAGTTTCAAGTTCAGATTCCAAAAATAAATTCACGCTGATTTTCACACTATAGTTTACTCCAATAGTGGCACTTAACATAACAGCCAAGGCTATTGAAACAAAAGTCAAAAAATAAAGCCTGTCTTTCCCCATTACATTTTCTAAATTTTGGTTGTTTTATTGTAGAATTTAATCAAAGAAAGAGAATACAATCGATTGGCACAAGTTTTATTTACTGTAGCTTTTTAATTCTATTTATTGAAATAATTATACTTTGTAAAATCAAGTCATTAAGTTATTTTAAATTCTTATTGCATTTTTATGATTCTAAAAACTAATCATATTTACTCTAAAACTTTTATTTAATTTTATCGGAAATATTAACATGTATGATTTGCATTTCATGTGGACACGATCATAATGAAAAATTTTGTCCAAATTGCGGGGAAAAAAGAGATGTACAAAAAATAACATTTCAGTCTTTATTGAAAACTTCTATCCATGGAATGATTGAAATGGACAAAGGTTTTTTATTGAACGTTAAAGAATTATTTCTTTCTCCTAAAACCATTATTGAAGAATACATACAAGGTAGAAGAAAAGGAATTTTTAATCCTCTATCTTATCTGATAATAATTACAACAGCATTTATAATTTTAGAAACATACTTAAAAGGTAATGGAGGTATTAAAGTATCTCCTTTAATAGAGCAAAATCATTTGTATAGTTTAAGTTATAAAACTGGAGCTTTTATTAGAAAATATTTAAAGTTTTTCTGGGTATTGTGTATCTTTCCCTATGCATTTTTTAATAGGTTATTTCTAAAAAAATATAATTTTTGGGAACATTTAGCCATAGCTGCATTTTCATTTGGACAAGCTAGTTTAATAGGATTAATAACTTTTATACTATTTAGAATAACTTTATTATTAAATCCTTTTGTATACCTTACTTTATTTCTTTTAAATTATAGTATTTTTTACGATAAGAAAAATAAAACCGAATCAATATTATTATTAATAACATCTATGCTCTTCTATTTAATTTCTTTTTTATCAATTATTGTAAGTTTAGCATACCTTATTAAACATTCACCAATCAACTAAATAAAATGAAAAAAATAACGCTATTATTTCTTTTAGTTTTTACACTAAAAATTTCTTCTCAAGATCATCGAATTCCAACAGATACTACTGTTGTAACATATCACAATGCGATGATCAATGGAAAAAAAATTACATATAAAGCGCAAACTGGAACACAACCAGTATTTGATGCGAATGGAGCTACAAAAGCTACTTTGTTTTATACTTATTATCAAAGAACAGATGTTACTCGAAGCGAAGATCGACCTTTAATTATGTCGTTTAATGGCGGACCAGGTTCGGCTTCGGTTTGGATGCACATTGCTTATACAGGTCCAAAAACGTTAAAAATTGATGATGAAGGAAACCCTATTCAACCTTATGGAATTAAAGATAATCCGTATTCAGTTTTAGATGTAGCTGACATTGTTTTTGTAAATCCAGTAAATACAGGATATTCAAGACCTGTAGTTAAGAAAGGTGAAAAAGTTGATAAAAAGTATTTTTTCGGAGTTAATGCTGACGCAAGATATTTAGCTGATTGGCTAAACACTTTTGTAACTAGAAATAATAAATGGAAAGCTCCGAAATACATTATTGGTGAAAGTTATGGTGGTACTAGAGTAATGCAATTGGCTTATGAATTACAAAGTAGACAATGGATGTATTTGAATGGGGTAATTATGGTTTCTCCTGCTGATTATAAAATTATTCGAACAGAAAGTTCAGAAGATTTTGCAATCAATTTTCCTTATTTCACCGCAGCTGCTTGGTATCATAAACAATTACCTCCCGCATTACAACAAAAAGATTTACTTGAAATTCTTCCAGAATCTGAAAATTTTGCAATCAACAAATTACTTCCTGCTTTAGCTAAAGGTGGTTTTATTGGAGAAACAGAAAAAAATTCAATTGCTGAACAAATGGCATACTATTCTGGCATTGATAAAAAAGTAATCCTTCAACAGAATTTAGAAATCCCTAATACTTATTTCTGGAAAGAATTATTAAGAAATTCTTCAAAAAAGACTATTGGAAGATTAGACAGTAGATATTTGGGTATCGACAGAAAAGAAACTGGTACGCGCCCAGATTATAGTCCTGAGCTAGTGTCTTGGTTACATTCATTTACACCTGCGATAAATTATTACACACAAAATATTTTAAAATTTAAAACAGACGTAAAATACAATATGTTTGGACCTGTACGTCCTTGGGATTTTTCTAACAATAATGCTCGAGAAAATTTAAGAAAAGCTATGGCTGAAAATCCATACTTACAACTTTTAGTACAATCTGGTTATTATGATGGAGCTACAACATATAGTGCTGCGAAATACACAATGGGTAAAATTGATCCTAGTGGAAAATTAAAAAACAGAATGTCTTTTAAAGGATATCGTAGCGGACATATGATGTATTTAAGAAAAGAGGATTTAAAGAAAGCCAACGACGATTTGAGAGCTTTTATTTTAAAAAGTTCAAAAAATATTGGTGCTGCAAAATATTAATGATCTGTAACTTTTTTTAGTTTCTTGATACTAATTGTGTATAAATTAATATAACCATGATAGAAACTTTTAAAGAATTAGTAGCGTATTTGAAAAACCCAGTTTTAGAAGAAGATCCAAACACAGATTTACAATATAGATTAAAAAAATTTGGTCATCTTTTTATTATTAGTGTTGTTTCTATTGGACTATTAACTCCAATTCTTGCTTTAATTGAAGCTTCTGGTCTTATAAACATGGATAATCATGCTGTTGTAGAAATGATGGAAAACCTTCCTAAAATTGCGGTTTTCTTCTTTGCAGCAGTGTTTGCTCCTTTAATTGAAGAAGTAATATTTAGAGGTCCTTTAACAATATTTAAAGAAAAAAAATCATTCAAGTTTGGTTTTTACATCTTTGCTATACTTTTTGGTTTAGTTCACATTACCAATTATACAATAACTACCAACGTGCTTTTATTATTACCTGTTTTGGTGGCGCCCCAAATTATTTTAGGCGGTTACTTAGGATTTATTAGAATTCGATTTGGTTTAGGTTGGAGTATTTTATTGCATGCTTGTTATAATGCTTTCTTTATTTCTCTTAGCTTTGCAGGTCTTTCAACGTAAATAATTCATGAATCAAAAAGAACTCAAAGATTTTTTAGACGAAAAAGCTGATTTTTATGAAAATTTAGATTTTATTAGCAGCGATCCAATACAAATTCCGCATTCATTCTCTTTAAAAGAAGATATTGAAATAGCAGGGTTTCTTTCTTCTATCATTGCTTGGGGAAATCGTACTATGATCATTAAAAATGCTAAACGTATGATGGATTTAATGGGGAATTCTCCTTACGACTTTGTTTTACATCATACAGAAGACCATCTTGATAAGTTTGAAGGATTTGTTCATAGAACTTTTAATGCAGATGATTTTAAATTCTTCATTAGATCTTTAAAAAATATTTACCAGAATCATAACGGATTAGAGGCAGTTTTACTTCCGGCTGAAAAAGCGGATAATTATCAATTAGCCATACATAATTTTAAAAAGATTTTTTTTGAAATACCACATTTACAGAGAACCGAAAAGCATATTTCAGATCCTGTAAAAGGTTCAGCAGCAAAACGTATTAACATGTTTTTACGCTGGATGGTTCGAGATAACAAGAAAGGCGTTGATTTTGGTATTTGGAAAACTCATCAAACCAAAAACTTACACTGTCCGCTAGATGTTCATACTGGAAATATTGCTAGAAAACTTGGTATTTTAACTCGCAAACAAAACGACTGGAAATCTATTCAAGAATTAGATCAAACGTTAAGACTTTTTGATCCTAATGATCCTGTCAAATATGATTTTTCACTCTTTGGTTTAGGAGTTTTTGAAAAATTCTAACTGATTTACCGTTCTTTTTTTAATTCTCAATTATATCTCAAATATATATTGCGTAGCTACTCTTTCATGCTAAAATTAAGCGATTATACATCTGACGATCTTATTCTTTTTCTATTGTAATTATATTTGAAACTTCATTACCCTATAAGTTACTGAAAAACAAAACAATGCTTACAACAAAGTTCAAACTTCCTTCAATCATAGCTATTATTCTTATCTTTTTTTCTTGCAATACAAATGAGAAAAAAGATCGTGAAAACCATGAGGTAAAAGTTGATATCAAAAAAACTGAAACAAACAGAAAAAACACAGATTCGCTAACTGTAAATAACAAAATAAATAACGAAATAGAAAACAGTTTATACAAAGCTTTTGTAAATAATAAAAAGACAGTTTTTATTTATGAAAAAAACAATTTCGAAAGTAACAAGCTCTTGAAATTAAACCATGGTGATCAGTTAGACATTATAGAGTTTACAGATAAATTTGAAAAACTTCCTTCAAACAAAACATACGATTATTACGGAAAATGGGTAAAGGTTGTTTTCCAAAAAAATGCACAAACACAAATTACTGGGTATGTATTTGATGACTTTTTAGACTATCAAGTTACTCCTGAAACTATAAATTCAGGAATAAAGAAAGATACAGTCTATGTTTCTGATGTAAAAGGTTTTGTAACTGCTCTTTCATCTAATAGAGTTATTTGGATTGATGCAGAAAAATTAAACTTAGAAGAATTTGTTCAGGAGAATGAAAATGAATTATCCACTTTTGATTTTTACTCTGATGAAGATTTAGAAATTGAAGACGAAACTTACTTTATTTCTGAACCTTTTAGAACTTTAGGTCTTAGTGGTTATCACAATATGGAAATTCGAGGAAAGAATACACTTGTTCATATTGTTGTGAATGATTCAGATATGCATGTTTTAGATTTTTATAATTGTAGTAATATTTTAATCGATAATATTAATTTTTATCATGATATTCCTGGAGAATTTGTGGGAGCTTGTGAAGGCGAAGTGGTAACCTACACGAAATGCAACAACTTTAATATTCAAAATTCACATTTTGATGGCAGTGGAACAATTGGCAGTTTTATTTCTGAAAGTAACAATTTCAACTTTTTAAATTGTGAGTTCTACAACAATAGTGATTATGGTATTTACATTTATAATAGTTTTGAAATTGATGTAAATAGATGTGATTTTCACGACAATAAAGCTTATACTTTATTCGAGACCGATTTTAAAAGATCTGAAGAAAACACTAGACTAACGTTGACAGAATGCTATATAAAAGATAATCAAACTCACATGTCTATTTTTGATGTTGAACATAATTATGGAGAAGCAGCTGTAGGCGAACTCTATTTTAAAGTTGATCGTTGTGAAATCACTGATAATGAAACTGGAAAAAATATATTTAATTTTTCAAGATCTACTAGAGCTAATATCTCTATTTCAAATTCTAACATTCAACGTAACACTTCTACCAAAAACAAATTAATGATTAATAGTAGTAAGCATCGTAATTTTAACCTTACTCTAAAAAACACTTCTATTATCAACAATAAAGAGTTTTATGGTTTTATTAATGAAACTGAGAATGCAATTAAAGAAGAAAAATTAATCCAAAAAAACATTTTCAATACCGCTTCAGATACTATTCTTAATCAATACAACACCTTTAAAAACAAGGAAGGAGAAGTAATGTTTTTAAGAGATTTTAAAAATCTAAAATTTGATAAAACTACAAAACAGCTTTCTGTTAATGGTCATTTATTAACTGGAAAACATCGTATCAACTTTGAAGAAGCGAACGATGCTTTATTTCATTATTCTATAGACTTAAGTGGAAAGTTTGTTGCTGAAGGGAATTTCTATGAAGGTAAACTAAATGGTCCGTGGAAAATTAAACTTGGAAAAAATGTATATAGAAATGAATATCTTTTTAATTACTCAAATGGTAATTTAGATGGTCATGCCAAATTGTATACTTATGTTGCAGTTAACGAGAATAAAAAACACTATTTATCTAGGGAATATGTTCTTGTTTCTGAAGGGAACTTTAAAGATGGTATAAAAAATGGAATTTGGAAATACTACTTCAAAAATGGGAAACTTCAACGTCAAATTACTTATGAAGATGGACAACCTGTTGGACCCTTTTTATATTATTTTCCTGATGGAACTCTTCGAGAAAAAAGAACAGATATTTCGAATAACAATGGAGAAACTATATATTATTATCCAAACGGAGAAATAGAAAGTAATATTACTTATGTAGATGGAAAGATTAATATTAAAAAAAGTTCTTTTTATGATAATGAAGGGAAAAAAATTAAGCCTGTAGAAATTGATTCCTATTGGATTAAAGATAAAAATGGGGTTATTGAAAGTTTTGTTGATTTAACTTCTAAAAAATACAAGAATAAAGTTCACATTCACTATTCTAAACAAACCAAAAAACTCTTAGGTTATGTATACTATAAAAATGGAAAACCATATAATTTAGTAAAATCGATACTACAAAAACAAAACACAAATTACGCTAACTTAACCTTAAAAACTAACAAAGGTGATTTAGAAACAATATATTTTGATCATAACAACTCCATTAAAAAAGACTATACTATTATAACTAATGATCAAGGTGCTATAAAGTATGTTTTATTTATTGATGACAACAATCTTAAATCTATTTTTAAATATGGTGGTAAATATGATTTAGTAACTAAATCTGAGCAATATAAAATACTAGATGATAAAGCAATAAAGCATGGAGTTTCAAAAAAATATACCGAATATGGACTACTTAACGAATACAAAGAGTTTATTGACGGTGAAATAAAAAAATAATAATTACCTATTAAAAAATAAAAAACCTCATATTTTCGCATTATTTACAGCAAGTTACAGAATAATGATAAACTTTTCTTGATCAATGTTTTATTTATAACAAAAAAAGTTGCTCATATCAAATATTTAACTATTTTTAGCTTTTTAAAACTAAACTATAATGAAAAATGCTATTACTGAGATGAAGAGTTTAGATATACTTGTTGATTCTTTATCTACAAAACAATACGAAGGAATTAAAACTTCTTTGATTTCTAATAATAGAACTAGAATTAACATGTTAAGTTTTGATATTCACTTACAGAATTATAATTTTTTATGTGAAGAATCTTCTTTAAAAAAAGATATATTTTCACTTAAACATTTAGCAAAGAAATATACTTGGGAAAATAATGTTGAGCATATTTTATCTAAGAATTCTTTTGAAGCGCTTATTTTAACTGATATTAATAGAAATATTCTTTGGGTAAATGATGGGTTTTCTAAAATGACTGGATATCCTAAAAATTACGCTATTAGAAAAACACCAAGTTTTTTACAAGGACGATCTACATCCGCTGAAGTTAGGGAAAGAATTAAACAAAAACTTCAATTAGGTAATCCATTTAAAGAGGTTATCATCAATCATAAAAAAGATAAAACAGAATATAAATGTGAAATACATATTTTCCCATTAAAGGATAATAATCAAGTAACACATTTTTTAGCGCTTGAAAAACAAATTGCTTAGTTTTTAAGTAATCTTACAATACATAAAAAAACCTTGAAATTTATTTATAAAATTTCAAGGTTTCTGGTTTTAAAACTTATACTTACCTTACAATATCTACAATCTTAAATAAGCTAAAAAACACTTACAGCAAACTTAAATTACAGAAAAAGATAAAACATATTCGAAAATAGATTCTGTAGCAGCGAAAAAAAAATAGTATTACAAACACGCATTACAATAGTTATTTTTGACGCAGAAAAAACTAAATAAGGTTAATTTCAATTAAAATTTAGACCTAAAAATATCACATTTTTTGGTATAAAGTAATTTACCTCAAACAAACCTACTAATAATTAATGTAATGCTACCAATAAAAAAAACAATACTAATTCCCTTAACCATACTCTTCTGTAACTACCTATATGGACAGTTTACAATAAAATCTGTAAACACTGATGGCCCTGTTACATCTAGTGTTATGCTCTCAGAAAAAGATTGGTTTCATAACACACTAAACAAGAAAGTAACTTATGATAAAACAGTTAAAGATGTACTCATTATAAACAGAGGTGATGGACTTTTAACTTGTTATGATTCTAAATTTAAAAAACAATGGACTTTTAAACATTTTGATACTATAAGACTTAATAATGGTAGTAATCATTTTTTTTACAAAGATGGTACAATCTTCTCAGCTTACATGACAGGAAATATTTATGCCATAAACGCGAAAAACGGTGTTCCTTTCTGGGCTAGTAAAGTGGGAGCAAGAGATGGTGCAGCAAATCATTTTACTTCTCAATCTTTAGCAATAACTGAAGGTAAATTATTTCTAACATCTCGAACTAGTAGAAACTTGTATGCCATAAATTCTTCAAATGGTTCATTAGTATGGAATTATAAATTAGTATCTCCGCATAGCTACAGACCTTATTTAGCTATAAACGATAAAATTTTCATTAATAATGATCCGTTGATTAATTCTTTTGAAACTGAATCAGGCACTCCTTTAATTCAGAAGAATTTTGAATCGAATCTTGGTAAAGCTGTAACCAATGGAAAACTCATCATTGTTCCTGTAACTAGAGGAGATAAAATTGTTAGTTTTTTACCTGATACTTTTGAAGAAAAATGGGAATTCACATTTAAAGCCCCGTATTACAACGTTGGTGAGAAAATATTTGTAGATAATAACAACGTGTATTTTGCCACAGAAACTGATAGTGATCATTCAGGCGTATATTGTTTAAATGCAAATGATGGTAGTTTAATTTGGGAAAAAACTATCAAAGGTGATGTAGAGAAGTTTGAAAAACACAATGATATTATATATGGTTATACAAGTGATAAAATAATATTTTCAATTACTCTAAAAAATGGTGATTTAAAGAAAATCCAGACTAACTATCAACCAGTATCAAATATTCAAATACATCATAAATTCTTGTACTACTATGCAAAAGAAGGATTAATTAGACACGAACTTGAAAGCAAGGAAGAAGAAATTATTATACCACATAGTGGAAAAGAAAGAGGAGCTAGAGATACACAAATATTATTTGTAAAATAACACAATTTATGATTAGAAACTTAAAGATGAATAGTAACATTTATTTAGTTGCGTTATTGTTTTTCAAAATAAACTCTTATGCTCAGGTAACATTACAACAACATCATTTTTTTGCTGTTGGAGATAGCATTGTTGAATATTATAATCGACTTCCTCAAAATCCGATAGATTTAGGAGAACCAGGTGAAAATAAAGTGTGGGATTTCTCTAATTTAAATGCCATTGCTGTAAATAAACAAACTATAAAATTTCTTGACCCTAAAAAAACTCCGTTTCATACAGATTATCCTAATTCCAATATTGTTTTGTATTCAAACAATGGTTATGAAACATGGTCTTTTATGAAAATTACTGAAAAGAAAATAGCTAATTTAGGATATGGTTTATTTATTAATAAAGAAAAGCGTACAGGGAATTATGGTGGAATTGATATGAATTTACCGCTTAAATATCTAGAGAAATCTTCTAATGAAATTACCAATGAAAGAGTGCTATTTAAAGATAGAAAAGGACAAGATTCTATAAAAATAAAAACAGTTCACAAGCATAAATATGAAATAGATTCATGGGGAGATGTTATTTTGCCTAAAGGAAGATTTTTATCATTACGGTTGAAGTATACTTTACATGTCACCAATTATACCTACCAAAAAAAGGCAGAAAAATGGGGTTTACTTAAAGAACCAGAAAAAACATCAACAATATCGTATAAATGGTGGACAGACGACAAGAATGCAAAATATCCAGTAGTGCAAATAGTCATGGATAATGCACATAAAAAACCGATAGTTGTTCAATATCTAGAAGCGACTCCTTTTTCAGAACTGCTTGATGAAGTTAAAGAAACTTCAATAAAAATATATCCAAATCCTGCTACTGAAAAGCTATTTGTTGAAATACCAACGACTGAAGAAACATATACCTCTATATATTCAATTCAAGGAAAAATGGTAAAGAATTTAAAATCAAATATTTCAAAAATTGAAATCAATGTGAATGATTTACCTGTCGGTGTTTATTTGATTATTTCAAGGAGTAAAGTTGGTAAAATTATTGGTAAAAGTAAGTTTGTGAAAAAATTGTAATCCGATCATCTACTAAATATGAAATTCAAATTTATAGAGATTCTCTTCTAAGCCTTAATCATAAATGAAAATCATCTTTTAAATATAAATTTTTACTATCAAATATTAACTTAAACCTACTTTAAACAAAAAATAAGATAATTTTTTTATCAAAAACCCTACTCTTTGGCAGGGTTTTCAAAATATCAGTAATTAATAAATTAAGCCAATTATAATTCCTAAGAAATAGGGAGTTATCATATTTACTCTAATTACAGTTTAATGCACTTAATACTCTTTCAAAGTCATCTATATCGTCTTGAGCACTTGGACAATTTTCTGCTTCTTCTATAAAATCTTCTAAAACCTCTCGATATGCTATACAATTGGCCGTAGATTGATTTTGCGAATACAAAGCTCCTAAATCAATGATTTCTTCTAAAAGCTCAGTAAGTTCTTCTACATTACAAGATTGTCCAGAAAAGTCATCATCATCATCGTCTTCGTTATTACAAGAAACAAACGAAAAACTAATAAGTAGTAAAACCGGAAATAAGTATTTAATTTTTATCATTCTAAATAAATTTTTAAGTTAATTATTACGGTAACAAACTTATATTTCATTTAAAATTATAACTATCCCCATATTTAAGGATTTACATACCTATTATAACTAGTAATTATTTTTTTGAAAATGCTAACTTAATTCCTAAGGCAATAAAAATACTCCCTGTGATTTTGTTTAGCCATAACTTGAAATTATGATTTTTACGAATACGACTTGATAATTGAGATGAAAATATTGCCAATAGTAAGCACCACAATGTACCTGTGATTAAAAAAGTAACACCTAAAATTAAGAATGATAAAGATGTATTATAATAATCTGGATTGATAAACTGTGGCAAAAAAGCCAAGAAGAACAATGCAACTTTAGGATTTAAAATGTTAGTTAGTATACCTGAAAGGTAAATCTTCTTATAATTAATTGTTTCTTGTTTTTGAATAATTTCAAAATCATTTGAACTTTTACTAAAAAAGGATTTTAAACCTAAATAAATCAAATACGCAGCTCCTAGATATTTCACTATTAGAAAAGCTATAGCAGACTTAGCTAAAATAATAGACAAACCTAATGTTGCAAATATCACATGAAATAAAGCTCCAGTAGTAATTCCTAAAGCAGATAAGATTCCTGCTTTTTTTCCTTGAGCAATACTCCTACCCAAAATATACATGGTATCTGCACTAGGTGTTATGTTTAATATAATACCTGCAATTAGAAAGGTTTCAAAGTTTATGATTCCAAACATTCTTTAGAGATTTAAGATGATACATTAAAAGTAATTTACTTTCTCTTATCTTCTAAAAAATTAGCATCAATAATATCTTTCTATTTATAACAAAAGAATATCTTATTATTACTTTTTATTCAATTATTTCTTTCTTTGATTTAAAGGAACAAAAGGTTCTTGTTTTACTGTTGGCGTACCATATAAATCAAAATCTCCTGCGTCATAGATTTCTACATCAATAAACTCTCCTAGTTTAATATAATGTTCCGTTGCATCAACAATAACATCGTTATCTACATCAGGTGAATCAAACTCTGTTCTTCCGTAATAATATTCTCCATCTTTTCTATCGAATAAACAGCGGAAAGTCTTTCCTATTTTTTCTTGATTTAATTCCCAAGAAATTTGACTTTGAACTTCCATGATTTCATTTACTCTACGGAATTTCACGTCAGCAGGAACATCATCTTCTAAAACATAAGCTCCTGTATTTTCTTCGTGAGAATATTCAAAAGCACCTAAACGCTCGAAACGCATTTCTTCAACCCAATCTTTTAACTCTTGGAATTGCTCTTCTGTTTCCCCTGGATATCCAACAATTAATGTCGTACGAATTGCCATATTTGGAACAAACTCTCTAAACTTATGAATTAAGCTTGTTGTTTTTTCGTGAGTTGTTCCACGTTTCATCGATTTTAAAATCTCTGTATTGATATGTTGTAATGGAATATCTAAGTAATTACAAACTTTAGGTTCTGTTTTCATTACTTCTAATACATCCATTGGAAATCCTGTTGGAAATGCATAATGTAAACGAATCCACTCTATTCCATCAACTTTTACTAACGCTCTTAATAAATCTGCTAAAGCTCTTTTCTTATAGATATCTAATCCATAATACGTTAAATCTTGAGCAATTAACATGATTTCTTTAATTCCATTTGCTGCTAACTTTGTAGCTTCAATCACTAAATCTTCAATTGGTGTAGATTTATGTTTTCCTCGCATTAATGGAATTGCACAAAACGAACACGGACGATCACAACCTTCTGCGATTTTTAAATATGCATAGTGCTTTGGTGTTGTTGTTAAACGCTCACCGATTAATTCGTGTTTGTAATCTGCCTCTAAAACTTTTAAAAGATTTGGCAGATCGTGTGTACCAAAATATTGATCTACATTCGTAATCTCTTTTTCTAAATCTGGCTTATAACGTTCGCTCAAACAACCAGAAACAAAAACTTTATCTACTTCTCCTCTTTCCTTTTTTTGCGCATAATGTAAAATGGTATCAACACTTTCTTCTTTGGCTTTACCTATAAATCCACAAGTGTTAATAACTACAATATTCCCATCATCTTCAGGATCTTCATGCACAACATTTTTACCATTAGCTTTTAATTGTCCCATTAACACTTCACTATCGTAAACGTTTTTAGAACACCCTAAGGTAACCACATTGATCTTATTCTGCTTTGTAGATTTTGTACGCATCTATCTAAAATTTTAAGGTGTGCAAAATTATGATTTATTCGTCATAAATCACTCATAGTCTTTAGGTAATTTTCTTGCTTTCGTTAATTTTTCAAAAGCCATACCTAATGATAATAATTTAAATTCTGATTTTGGTAATCCAATGAAAGTTAAATTAATAGGTTCTCCTGTTTCTTTATATCCCATCGGTATTGTTAAATTAGGATATTCTGCAACAGCAGAATATGCAGCATGATAATTATTAATAGAAAGAATAGCATCTAATTGATCTTTTTCAAAAACTTTATAAAAGGTTAATCCTGCTTTCTTTAAATTAGATTTAACTTTAGCAAATTCTTCTGTAGTTGTTGAATCTTTTACAATTCCTTCAAATAATTGTTGGCCGTAAGGTGCTCTTAATAAAGAATCTTTACTATTAAAAGCAACTAAATCTTTTACCGTTTTATCTGTTATATTTTTATCTGCTAAATACTTTGGTAAATCATGTTTCATATCTATGTTTAATAGTGTTAAGAAACCTTGTAAACTAGTTTGTTCTGGTGCTATTTCAACAATTGAAGCTCCTGCTGATTTTATATTATCTATTGTTCTCTTGTAAATAGAATCATTTAATAATGCTGTAAAAACTCCTAATCTTTTTCCTTCTAAACTTTGCGTTTTAAACTGCTTTTCGTCTTCAGTTAGTTCAAACGATTTTTGATCTGATGTGTCTTTTCCTAATAAAGCCCTCAGTAAAATATGGCTATCTACCACATTTTTTGTCATTGGCCCGGGCGTGTCTAATGTACTCGATATTGGAACAATTCCTGAACGACTTAATAAACCAATTGTAGGTTTTAATCCAACTACCGAATTCTGACTTGATGGTGAAGTTATTGATCCTGCTGTTTCTGTTCCTATAGTTGCTACGGCATAATTTACAGCAGTTGCGACACCACTTCCTGAACTTGAACCTCCTGTTTCAAATATTTTTCTTCCATATGGATTTAAAGTTTGACCGCCAATAGCACTATATCCTAACGGACAACCAGAACAGAAATAATATGCCCATTCACTTAAATTAACCTTTCCTAAAATTAAAGCTCCATTGGCTTTTAATTGTTTTGTAATAAAAGCATCATTGGTTTTATTATTCTTTAAAGCAAAAGCTCCTGCTGTAGTTGGTAGATTTTCTGTATTGATATTATCTTTTAATAAAATTGGCATTCCAAATACAGACTCATTCGCAACTGTTCGTTGTTTTAATTCTTTATCTTTTTCTTTTGCCTCCGCTATTACTTTAGGATTCAAACTAATAATCGCATTTAAATATTTTGTTGAATCACTTTCAAACTTTCTAATTCTATATAAATAAAATAATGTAAGTTTTTCATACGTTAACTTTCCATCTTTAATTGATTGCTGAATTGAAGGAATTGATTGTTCCAAGATTATTGGTTTTAAACTCTGGTAATTTTCTTTTGAGAATTGCGCTAATTCTTTTTGAAAAGGTTCAAATACCTCATTCATATCTATAAATTTAGATTGAAGTAATTTGAATTTCATTCTTGAGTTTTCATGATTCTGTTGTTCAGCTATTTCAGTAGTTTCGTCATACTTCTTAAAATATTGAATTGCTTTTTTTTCTTGTTCTTTACAGCCAGTTAAAATAAAAATTGAAATAACTAGCAGGGTTATTATGTGTTTCACGAAGTTGTGTTTTGTAGATTTATTGAATATGATAAAGATATGAATAATTTAAATCCTTTAAAATCGCTTGAGAATAGGCTTTTACTGAATAATTTATTTACTATTTAATTTATAATATAAATAAACCTTGGCTATATTTTTGATAGCTTTAACCAAAAAACTAATGAATCAACTTAATCCTTCTATAAAACATCATACTCTCGTTGGAATATTTATTGGGATTTGGATTTGGATTTTCACCTTCTATATAAAACCTTTTGATGGCACTACTGGAGATTATACATGGTGGACTTTTTTAAGTATTGGCTTTAGTCTCATTGCATTTATGTGTTATTTTGTTACATCAATGTTACAAGATTCTATATATCGGATAAACTATAAATGGAATGTAATCTTTGAAGTACTATCAATTCTTTTCTTTCTCTCAATAAATTTAATATTTAGCTATTTATATTATAAAAGTCCGTTTTTGTATGGTATTTTAACATTTAGTGAGTTTTTTTATGCTACCTTAAAATCTACAATCATCTTTACTCCTATCATTATTTTTGCTCGAAGTTTAACTCTAAAGTTTCTTCCAGAAGAAAAAGAAATCATTACAACTTCTATCCCAGAAAAAATAGAGAAGAAAATAACTATTCGAGGAGAATATAAATTAGATATTTTAAAAATTAAAGCTTCAGATTTAGTTTGTATTTCAAAATCTCAAAATTATGTTGAAGTCTTTTTTATTGAAAATAATTCAATTCAATCAAAACTGATTAGGTCTTCTTTAAAGAAAATAAACTCAGAGATATCTTTTTTAATACAAGTACATCGTTCGCATTTAATTAATCCGTCACACTTTAAATCTTGGAAAGACTCAAATACTATTTTACTTACACAAATTGAAATTCCTATTTCTAAAAACTATAAAAATAATCTTTCAGCTATATAAGTTTCGCACCTAAAAACTGTTATTTAACACCTAAACCCCTCTTAACTAATCATAAATAAATTCATAGATATACTTTTAGCTCGTTAAAAATTAAAAACTAATTTATTCTATGAAAACTATCTTATTACTATTCTCTTTTTTAACTTTTACCTCTATATTCTCACAAAATGACTCATTACTTTCTCAAAAAAAGATTGATCAAATAAACGAATTCGTTCAAAGCAAAAGAGAGTATTACAATTCACCAAGTATAGCTGTAGCAATAACAGATGAAAACAAAACCATTTACTTAAAACATTTTGGAAATGCTAAAAAAGGAGACAAATACTTAATTGGATCTAACACAAAATCTTTTACTGCATTACTTACACTTATTTTGGAAGAAAAAGGGGTATTGAATATTAATGATCCTGTACATAAATTCTTAGAATGGTTTACTTATAAAAACAAAAAAATCTCTGATAAGGTTACAATTAAGGATTTACTGCAGCATACCTCTGGAATAAGTACCGAGATAGGAAACACTTTTTTAGAAAATAATAGTGATTTTGATTATACTCAATATTACACTGAAGTACTAAAAGAAGTTGATTTAGTTGATTCTCCAGAATTACGTTATGAATATTCTAATGCAAATTACAGATTATTAGGTTTAATAATCGAAAATGCAACTGGTAAAAGTTATAAAGAATGTTTAGAAATTTATATTACTAAACCTATGAATTTAGATGACACATCAGCTAGCATAACTCCAAAATTAATCGATAGTTATCAATATTTCTTATACTATCCTAATATAAAATTTAACAAGAGTTTTCATCGTCAAGAAATTCCTTCAGGATTAATATCGAGTTCAGCAAATGACATGTCTAGCTATTTAAGGAATTTGATGAATAGCTATAATGATAACACAAATTCTACTTTAAATAGTAATTCTATCAAACGATTGTTTACTGCAAATGAAAAATCTAATTATAGATTTGGATGGCGAATTATTAATGATATATTTTATCATTACGGGACAAACAAAAGCTTTGAATCTAGCATGTATATACTGCCTTCTATTAATAAGGCTATCGTTGTATTAATTAATTCAAACCAAGCTCCCGATGGCGAAATTATTGATGGTATAGCAAGCATTTTATTAAACCAAAAATTTAATAATAAATCATCTTTCCAATATTACAGAAATTTACCGTTTATTGTTTTTGTTTTGGCATTTATCTTCTTATTCCAATTTATGAAGTGGAAAAGATTAAAATTTCCAATACAGTTTTCTAAAAAAAATACGACCTAATTTATTCTTAATTTTAGGACTAATTATATGTATTACTTTTATAAATATTTTTCCTAAACTTAATGGAGTAGATTTAAAAACTGCTGTACAGTTTGATCCTGCAAGTGGATATAGTTTAATTCTTATTTCGCTTTTTTTATCACTAACGTTTCTGCTAAACTATTTTTCTAAAACAGTAAAAACATAAAATAATTAAACTAAAAAAAGCTACTTTCTGCATCGAAAGTAGCTTTTTTGATATTGACTATAAGTGTGTTTATTTAAAGAAACTATCTACAAATTCATATTTATTAAATACTTGTAAATCATCGATTCCTTCACCAACACCAATATATTTTACAGGAATTTGGAATTGATCAGAGATTCCAATCACAACTCCACCTTTTGCGGTTCCATCTAATTTTGTAACTGCTAAAGAAGTTACTTCTGTTGCCTTAGTAAACTGTTTTGCTTGTTCAAATGCATTCTGACCAGTTGAGCCATCTAAAACTAATAATACATCATGCGGAGCATCTCCTACTACTTTTTGCATTACGCGTTTAATCTTAGTCAACTCATTCATTAAGTTCACTTTGTTATGTAAACGTCCAGCTGTATCAATAATAATCACATCTGCACCTTGATTTACTCCTGATTCTAATGTATCAAAAGCTACAGAAGCAGGATCTGATCCCATTTCTTGACGAATAATAGGAACATCAACTCTGTCTGCCCAAACTTGCAATTGATCTATTGCTGCTGCTCTAAATGTATCTGCTGCACCTAAAACAACTTTTAAACCTTTCTTTTTAAATTGAGATGCTAGTTTACCAATAGTTGTAGTTTTTCCTACTCCATTTACTCCAACAACCATTAAAACATATGGTTTTTTATTCTCTGGAATTGTAAAATCAGTTTCATCTCCAATATTCGTTTCAGAAAGCAATCCTGCAATTTCTTCACGTAATATTTTATTTAATTCTTCGGTTCCTAAATATTTATCTTTAGCTACACGCTCTTCAATTCTTTCAATAATCTTTAAAGTAGTATTCACTCCTACGTCAGAAGATACTAAAACCTCCTCAAGATTATCCAATACATCATCATCTACCTTAGATTTTCCAGCAACCGCTTTAGACAATTTAGAGAAAAAACTTTCTTTAGATTTTTCTAACCCTTTGTCTAAAGTTTCTTTTTTCTCCTTCGAGAATATTTTTTTAAAAAAACTCATAGTTAACAGTTATAGTCGTAATAGTTTGGTGTAAAAAATCGTACCAGTATCAAAATTCAGTCAAAATGTCATTCTATTTTGCTTTATACCAATAGACTTTCTTCAAAAATACATCTTTTTAGCATATACAAAAAAAGCTACTTTCATAATGAAAGCAGCTTTTTTGTAAACTGTATACAAGAATTACTTTTTTGCTAAAAAGTCGTTAACTTGTGTAGGGTCCATAATAGCTTCAACAAAAGAGTAAGCACCAGACTTAGGTGACTTTACCATTTTGATAGCCTTAGTTAGTCTTTTAGAACCTGTTTGTAACGTTGCTACTGATTTCTTTGCCATGACCTATAGGGTATTTGACGTTTTATAACTAAAACCTCTTATTATTTAATTTCTTTGTGAACTGTCATCTTCTTTAAGATTGGATTAAATTTCTTTAATTCCATTCTATCAGGAGTATTCTTTTTATTCTTAGTCGTGATGTAACGAGAAGTTCCTGGTTGACCAGAAGCTTTATGCTCAGTACATTCTAATATAACTTGAACTCTGTTTCCTTTTTTTGCCATCTCTCTAATACTTTATCTAGAAGTAATTACTTTGTTAAGAAACCTTTTTCTCTAGCTTCTTTAATTACAGCTGTAATTCCTTTTTTGTTAATGTTTTTTAATGCAGAAGCAGATACTTTTAATGTTACCCATTTATCTTCTTCTGGAATATAGAAACGCTTAGTCATTAAATTAGCGTTGAATTTTCTCTTTGTTCTGTTTAAAGCGTGAGATACATTATTACCTACCATCGCTTTTTTTCCTGTTAATTCACAAACTCTAGACATCTTCTTGACAGTTTTTGTTGTTATTTCTAAACGAGGTGCAAATATACGTATTTTAAACTCAATAAAACAAACTATATAAAATTAATTTTACATATTCTTTTGAAGCAAAAGCTCTAAAGCCTTATTTACTGTTTTGTTTATTACTTTTTCTCTAGGTTGTCCAAAATTAAATTCGTGAACTTCAACCTCTCCTCTGGAAGCTAAACCAATGTAAACCATTCCTACATCTTTATCATTATGATCTGTTGTTGGGCCTGCATTACCAGTAATTGAAATTGCATAATCTGTACCCAATTTTTCTAAAGCTGATTTTGCCATTGCTTCTGCAACTTCTTTACTAACTACGGAAAATTCATCAATTATAGATTTTGGAACATCCAACAATTTTTGCTTTAATTCAGAAGAATACACCACGAAACTTCCTTTAAAATATGTTGAAGAACCAGGAATTGATATTAAAGTAGATGCAATTTTTCCTCCTGTCATACTTTCGGCAGTTCCAATTGTTTTATTTTTTTCTTTCAAAAAATTCCCTACTAATTTTTCAATTGTTAATCCTTCATCTAATCCAACAACTATGTCTGAAATTAAAACCGATAACTTTTTTACTTCTTCATTTAAAGTTTTAGTTACAAAATCAATATCATTTCCTTTTGCACTTAATCGTAATCTTACTTTTCCGAAAGATGGTAGGTATGCTAACTTTATGTGATTTGGTAAGTTATTCTCGAAATCTTCGATTTTTTCAGCAATTACACTCTCTCCTTGCCCGTAAGTGTGAATTGTCTTGTGTAATATATATGGTAAATCAAACTTTTCTTGAATTCGAGGTAAAACTTCATTTGTCATTAAACCTTTCATCTCATAGGGTACTCCTGGTAACGAAACAAATACAGTTTCATTTTCATAAAACCACATTCCTGGAGCCGTACCATATATATTAGGTAAAAGTGTTGCCTTTGAAGGTAAATGTGCTTGATATTTTTGAACTTCATTAAAAGGATGATTCACCTTTTTGAATAATTGCTTGATATTTTCTATGACTTCTGGATACTCTATAATTTTATGATCATTAAAATATTCTGCTATTGTTTTTTTAGTAATATCATCTTTGGTTGGACCTAATCCTCCTGTTATAATGACAATATCTACTCTATCTTGAGCTTCTTTTAATGCAGTTAAAATATGTTGTTTTTCATCTTGAATTGATGAAATTTGATATACCGATACTCCAATCTTATTTAACTCCTTTCCTATCCACTGTGAGTTTGTATCAACTATTTGTCCTATTAAGATTTCATCTCCAATTGTGATGATTTCTGCTTTCATATGTTTGATTCTATTTTTGATTTTCAGCAAATTGTATCCTAATTATTTATTAAACTTAGTTGTTTTCTTGTTTCGAAAACATTTCAAGAATACATTTGCAATCAACCAAAGACAAAAATACTCACATATTTTCTAAACGTTTTGTAAAAAATGATTAAAAATCATTGATTGTAATGTAACTGAATACGATGTGAATAGTCTTTTCTGAAAAACCAATAATGAAAAACAACTTTGCTTTAATTACGGGAGCTAGTCAGGGACTAGGTTTGGCCTTAGCTGAAGAACTAGCTAAACAAAAATTCAATCTGCTTTTAGCTGCGCTTCCTAATGAAAATTTAAGTGATACTTCTGAAAGAATAGCTAACGATTTTAATGTTACTGTTGATTATTTTGAAGCAGACATGACAGAAAAAAGCAATGTTATAGCACTTGGTGAATGGGCTAATAATTATAAGGTATCTATTCTTATTAATAACGCCGGAAGTGGTGGTTCGAAACGTATTACTGAAGTTTCTTTAGAATATATTGAAAAGATTATTCAACTGAATGTGACATCAACTTCAATGTTGACCAAACTTTTACTTCCTAATTTAATCGAAAGTAAAGAAGGATATATTATGAATATTTCTAGTATGGCAGCTTTTAGTCCGATGGGATATAAAACCGTTTATCCTGCATCTAAAAAATTTATCGATCATTTTTCAATGGGACTTAGAGAAGAATTAAAAGATAAAAATGTTTCGGTTACTGTTGTGTATCCTGGACCAATGAAAACAAATGATGAAGTTACTTCTCGAATTGAGAGTCAAAGTAAATTTGTAAATCTTGGTGTAGTTGAACTTGATGAAATTGCAAGAATGAGTATTTCTAAAATGTTTAAAGGTAAAAGACGTGTTGTTCCTGGTCGATTAAACAGAATTAGTAAATTTATTTTAAGCGTTTTACCGTCTAACACTAAAATAAAGATGTTAAGTAATGCCATGAGAAAAGAAATTCAAGCCTAATGAGAGTTTTAGTTACTGGTGCTAATGGTTTATTAGCCACAAATATTATCGCAGTTTTACTGAAAAAAAAATATCATGTTATTGGTTTATTACGAAATGAAAAAAGTTTTGCTTTACCAACTCATGAAAATTTAAAACTTCATATTGGTGATATTACCAAAAGTGAATCTTTTGAATCTATTTTACCTGAAATTGATTGTATTATTCATGCAGCTGCTCTTACCGGGCAGGATATTATAGATTACAACATATACAAAAACGTAAATGCGACAGCTACAGCAACATTATATAAAAAAGCGTTACAGCATAATATTAAAACCTTTGTATATATAAGTACAGCCAATTGTTTTGGTTTTGGAAGTTTGAATGATTTGGGAAATGAAAAGAAACCTATTCGTTTTCCTTTTTCTAAATCATTATACGCTAAAAGTAAACTAGAAGGACAAGAAAGGATTCTTCAACTTGCAAAAGAAAACTCTGAAACAAAACTTGTGACGTTAAATCCAACTTTTATGATTGGGTCTTATGACACAAAACCTAGTTCTGGGAGATTAGTTTTAAGTGCACACAACAAAAAAATTATTTTTTATCCTCCTGGAGGAAAAAGTTTTATTAATGTAACTGATGCCGCTAATGCTGTTGTTAATGCTATAGATTTAGGTAAGCATTGTGAGAGTTATATTCTATGTGGAGAAAACTTAAGTTACAAGGAGTTTTATAAAAAAGTTACGCATCAACTCGAACAAAAATCATCTTATATAAAAATTCCTAAGTTTTTATTATATGGTATTGGTTACTTCGGAAACTTACTGCGCTTTTTTAAGATTAAAACAGATATTTCTTTAACTAATGTTCAAACACTTTGTGTGAATAATTATTATTCGAATCAAAAAGCTAAAGAGGAATTAAAACTTGAACAAAACCCTATTGAAAACGGAATTTCAGAAGCTATTGAATGGTTTAAGTTGAATTAAATCATTTTCAAACAAAATAAAAAAAGACTAAGAGTATAAATTCTTAGTCTTTTTGGTTAAATACAGTAGTTGACAATTATTTTTTTACAAATCTTTTTACGCCTACTTTATTATCTTCTGTAATAATTTTTAAGATATATATTCCTTTAGATAATCCTGCTACATTAATTTTTCGATTATTTGTTTTTAAAATACTATTCCCTAGTATTGAATAAATTTCAAAATCAGCACTTTGAGTAGTTTCTTTAAAATCAATTGTAATTGTATTAATTGCTGGATTTGGGTATATAATAATGTTATCATTAAATTCTTCGTCTACAATACTTGCTGTTGAAGTACAATCTCTATTAAAAGATGCTGTGGTATCTTTTCCGAAACTCCAATTCTCATTTGCAAAAGCTACATCATGAACTTTAATACATGTTAATTCTGAATTATTAATCGTATTGAAAATATCGAAAGCATAATTCTCACCTCTATCCAGATTCAAATATGTTAATTTATTATTTGAGCAATCTAGGTTCTGGATTGAAGTTAATGATAAATCTAACTCTTCTATAACATTATCATTACAGTATAATGCTGATAACTTTTGATTTGAAGAAAGATCTAATGTTTCTATTTGATTAAAAGAACATGTAACATCTGTCAAGTTCGTATTTTTAGATATATCTAAAACTCTTAAACTATTTGTATTACAACTTAGCGTTGTTAACATTAGATTATTTGACAAATCTATTTCTGTAATTTGATTAGTATCAAAATAAAGCGTGTTTAATTTTGTATTATTAGTAACATTTAATTCCGTTAAAGAATTACCAGTACAATATAAATCCTCTAAGTTTACATTATTAGACACATCTAAAGTTGTTAACTCATTAAGTCCACAAAACAAGTCTGTTAATTTCGTGTTTTCAGAAACATTTATCGTTTTTAATTTATTAGAAGAACAATGTAAACCGATAATGTTGATAAAAGCTTGAATACCTGTTAAATCTTCAATTTTTTCACCTACTCCATCAAAACCAACACGAATTACACCCGTAAAAGATACTGCTTCAGTTATTTGAATTTCATCATCACCGTTGGTATTTATGTTGGTGTTTGATAATAAACGTCTTTTAAAATTAGTATCTGGTATGTATACAACTTCTTCTGGAATATTACATTCTTCATTGTATGTCGCTGTTACGTCTTTTCGCCACAAAGTATTTCCAGAAACAATAGTTACATCATCTACTTGAATA
This sequence comes from Tenacibaculum jejuense, assembly GCF_900198195.1. NCBI lineage: Bacteria > Pseudomonadati > Bacteroidota > Flavobacteriia > Flavobacteriales > Flavobacteriaceae > Tenacibaculum > Tenacibaculum jejuense. The sequence continues at coordinate 3,708,408 of NZ_LT899436.1, forward strand.
CAAGTTAAATTAGGATTTAATAATGCGTTAAATCTCTCAAAATCTATATTGTGTCCATTTTTAACATTTAAGGTTACTAAATTATTTCCACTACATGTTAAATCTACTAAGCTTGTATTTCTAGAAACATCTAAATTCGAAAGTTCATTGTCATTACAACCTAAACTTATTAATTGTAAGTTATTAGAAACATTTAATGTTGTTAAATTATTTTCTTTAACATTTAATCTCTCTAAATTTTGATTATTAAATGTATTTAAGCTTGATAGTTCATTAGAACCGCAATACAGTTCTTCTAAAAATGTATTCTGTAATAGAGATAACTGCTCTAGTTTATTTGAAAAACAATTCAAATATTTCAACTGGCTATTTTCAGAAACATTTAAACTTTCCAACATATTATAACTACACGTTAAGTGTGTTAATGAAGTATTGTAAGAAACATCTAAACTTGATAATTCATTAGAACTACAATCAAGAGAAGTTAATACATCATCTCTTTCTACATTTCCTGTTGAAGAAACTTTAAATACAGCCAAATATGTTAACTCATTTAAGTGACAATCTAATTCATTTAACACTTTGTTTTTAGTAACATCTAGTGTGTTTAAACTGTTCTTACTACAATTTAAATACGTCAATAAAACATTTTCTTCAACATTCAATTCCGTTAAATTATTATCACTACAATTTAAACTCGTTATATCTGTAAAAAACGAAATCCCTTCTAAACTATTGATATTTGAATCAGAAACATCTATTATTCCTGAGAATGCTTTAGCCTCTGCAACTTGAATTTCATCATCTCCGTTTGTATTGATATTCGTATTCAATAATAAACGTCTTTTAAAATTAGTATCAGGTATATAAACAATAGCATCGGGTAATACAGAACAATCTTCGCTATAATTAGCCGTAGCATCCTTTGCCGTAGACCAATTCTGATCAAAATATACTTTATTATCTACTTGAATACATGTTAAATCTACATTATTCGACAAGAAAAAATTATCTAAAGTTGTATTGTAACCACTGCCTATTATTAAGGTTGTTAAATTGTTATTTGAACAATCGAAATTAGTTAACTTCAAGTTAGACACATTTAACCTTGTTAATTCATTTCCATTACAATACACATCAGTCAATTCATCATTTGAAGAAACATCTAAAATCTCAATAAAATTATCAGCACATACTAAAAAAGACAAAGCAGTATTTGATGAAATATCTAACTCAGTAAGCCTATTATTAAAACATGATAAAGAATTTAATAAGATGTTTTTAGAAATATCAATAGTATCAATGTTGTTATTATCAAAATTTAATGATGTTAAATTTATATTACTAGAAATATTTAAACTAGTTAATCTATTATCACTACAGTTTAATCCCGTAATAGCAGGGAAATATTCTATTCCTTCTAAATTATCAATACTTAAATTAGAACAATTAATAGAGCCTGAAAATGATTGCGCTTCTGTTACTTGAATCTCATCATCTCCATTTGTATTTATAGCTGTATTACTAACTAAATAATCTTTAAAGTTAGCATCTGGTATAATTACAACAGCATCCGAAGAAATGTTACAATCTTCTCTATATTCTGCTGTTGCATCTTTTAAAGTACTCCAAGTATTATCTGAATACGTTTTACTATCTACTTGGATACAGGCAAGATCTAAATTACCTGTAACATTTATATTCGTAAAATTAGCATTATTCCCGTTTTTAAGGTTTAATGATTCTAATTTATTCGATCTACAAAGCAACTCTACTAATGCTGTATTTTGTGATATATCTAAATCTGTCAATTCATTATTACTGCAATAAAGAATTCTTAAATTCAAATTGTTACTTACATCTAAAGTAGTCAAGTTATTTCCTTCACAGCTAAATCCTAATAAAGAAGTATTATTAGTTAGATTTAATTCATCTATTTCATTAGATATACAACTAAAAACAGATAGTGATGTATTCATAGAAGTATCTATAGTCTGCAAGTTATTATTATTAGCAAATAATTCCTCTAATTTTAAATTTCCAGTTATATTGATTGAGGTCAACTCATTTTTTGAACAATCTAAACTAGTTAATTCTGTATTATTAGATATATCTAAAGTTTGTAAATTATTGTCATCTAGAATTAACTTTTCTAGCTTTAAATTTTCTGAAAGGTTTACAGATATTAATTCATTTCCCGTACATTCTAAATTAATTAATTCTTTATTGTTTGAAACATCTAAACTAGTCAAATCATTATATACACATTTTAGACCTGTTATTTTTTCGAAAGCTTCTATTCCTGTTAAGTCAGATATTCCACTACTTGTTGTATTTATTTCTCCAGTAAAAACTAAAGCTTCACTAACTTGTATTTCATGATCATTATTGGTATTTATTTCATTATTTAACAATAGAACTCTTTTAAATTCATCATCTGGAATATTAACTACAAGTCTTGTGTCTACACAATCAATACTAAAAACTGCTCCTCTATCTTTCTTCAATCGCCATTCACTTACAGCATATTCTCTATTATCAACTTGAATACAAGCGTATGTTTCATTATTTGAAAAATCAACATCATTATCCTTTAATTTTTCGTTATTCCTATTTTTAATATTAATAAAATCTAGTTTGTTGTTTGAACAATTTAAATATTCTAATTTCCTGTTTTCAGACAGATCTAAAGATGTTAATTCATTACCTCTACAATTCAAGACTTTTAAGTTGATAAAATCCTCTATACCTGTAAGTTCCTGTATACCTAAGTCACTAACACCTAAACTTAATACCTGTTCCGCTTCTACTAATTGGATTTCTGAATCTCCATTAAGATTAACGCTGTCATCTGTAATAAGTGCATTCTTAAAAATTGGATCAGGAATAGAAACTATTAAATCATTATAATCACATGTCGAATTAAAACTTGAAGTACTATCTTTAATCCAACCTAAACTTTCTACATAATCAGGACTATCCACTTGAATACAGGTTAAATTTGGATTACCAAAACTATTAAACCTAGCGTCAATTTGTCCGTTTTTTCCATTCTTCATATTTAGTCTTAATAGTTTATTATTTGCACAATAAACTGTAGTTAATGATGTGTTTTTAGATAAATCTAAATTTTCTAATTCATTATTTCCACAAGACAAAACTTCTAGATATTCATTATGTTCAACATTTATTTTTTTGATTTTGTTTCCGATACAATAAAATTCTTTTAAATATTTGAATGATTCTATACCATCTAAATTTTCAATATTTTTATTATTTACATTAATTGAACCTTCATAGTACTTCGATTCTAAAATTTGAATTTCATCATCTCCATTTAAATTTATCTCTGGAATATTTAATAAAGCTGACTTAAAACTTGCATCTGGTATATCTATAAAATCTCCCTTACCTACACATGACTCTTCATTTAAACTTGCATTTAAATTCACCAAACTACCTCTATGTATACCACTAAATTCCTGAACATTATCTACAGCCACACACGATAAAAAATCATTAGGTGCTATAGTTATTTTACCCCTCTCTATTTCAGAATTTGCACCATTTTTTAAGTTTAAAAATACTAACGCATTATTTTCACAATTTAATTCTTTCAATAAAGTATTTTTTGATGTATCTAAATACTCAATTGTGTTATTACTACAATTAAGCTTTTCCAGTAGTATATTATTATCGACATTTAGAATAGAGATAGAATTATTTGCGCAAGACAACGTCCTTATATTATAAAAATATTCAACACCAGTTAAGTCACTTATACCTAAACCATCAAGAAGCAATTCTCCTGTATATGATTCTGCTTCATTTTTTTGAATTTCAGAATCACCATTAAGATTAATTAAATTATTTCCTACTAAGAAAGTTTTGAAAATAGGATCAGGAATATGCAAATTAGCATCACAATTGGTAGAAAATGTTCCCTTAAAGCTAGAAGAAAACTGCCAATGACTATATCTTTCTTCTCTATCTTGTTGTATACACCCTATATCTGTAGTATAAAATGATGCTCTTAAATTTGAGTTATTTCCATTTTTTAAATTCACCCAATCCATATCTTTATTGTTATCTAAAGCGAACTCTTCTAACAATAAGTTTTTAGATAAATCTAGATGTGAAAGGTAACCTCCACCACAGTACAATAATTTTAAATTAATGTTCTTACTAACATCTAAACTCTTTAGACGAGAATTGTGAGAACATTTTAAAACTTCTAATTTTTTTAAATTGAAAAGTACTTTATCGAGATATTCTATATCGTTAAAATCACAATTAAGTTTTGTTATATTTTCAAAAGCTTCTAAACCTGTTAGATCTGTAATCCTTTCGCGTCTTGAAATATCTATTTCACCTGTAAACAAATAGGCTTCACCATATTGTATTTCTCCATCTCCATTTACATCATGGTTATAGACTAAAAATTCTTTAAAAACAGGATCTGGAATGTTAACGATTTGATCTGGATTTTGGCAATAAATAGAAATATTCGCCATAATAGCGAATATAAAAACATAGTAGTTTTTAAACATAGCACTTTTTTTGATTAATATTACAAATCTAATATAATTTAGAAAAGATTCAACTAATCTTACTTAAAGTTTTTGTTAAGAAAAAGAAATGCTAGATTTTAAACTTTAATATAAATAATCACTATTAATTTTCACCTATTTCATTTATTGCTTCTTCAGCTTCTACATTTTTACCTTTCAACCAAGTCTTTTCTAAAATAAAATGTAATACTATAGAAATTAAAACTCCAATTAAAAAAGTTAATAACCGATGAGTTTCAATATTTATATTATCTGAAATCACACTTAAAAATGTATACAACAATGCATTAATAAATACAAATCCCATGAAAGCTATTACGCCTACTAAAGTGTAGACTAGTCTATTCTTATCATACTTTTTAGCTAATCTATAAAAAGACCAACTTATAGTTATTAAAATTATGACAAATAAAATAGACATTAAACTCATTTCACTTTAATTTGAAACGATTGTTTTCCTTCTATAGTTCCGGTTAAGATATCATTCTCTTCAACTTTTCCTACTCCAGCTGGAGTTCCTGTAAAAATAAGATCTCCTTTTTTCAATGTGAAATATTGAGAAACATATGCAATTAATTCATCAATCTTCCATAACATTGATGATGTATTTCCATCTTGAACAATTTCCTCATTCTTTTGCAATTGGAATGATAAATTTTCTAAATCGAAATCTTCTTTCGGAAAAAACTGCCCTACAATTGCACTTCCGTCAAATGCTTTTGCTTTTTCCCATGGCAATCCTTTTTCTTTACATACAGCTTGAACATCTCTGGCTGTAAAATCTATCCCTAAACCAACAGTATCATAATATTTATGAGCAAATTTTGGTGAAATATGTTTTCCTACTTTGTTAATTTTCACTAAAACTTCTACTTCGTAATGAATCTCATTAGAAAATGGAGGTATAAAAAAAGGAATGTTTTTAGGAAGTATTGCAGAATCTGGCTTTAAAAAAATCACTGGACTTTCAGGTTTTTCATTCGCTAATTCTTCTATATGCTTTGCATAATTTCTACCAATACAAATTATTTTCATGTGGTTTCTTTACTTAATTTTATATAAATATTATTCTCCAGATTCTGGAAAAACAATGGCTCTATTATCTGAAACAATAATTTGATGTTGTAAATGACACTTTACAGCCTTTGCCAAAACTAATCGCTCAACATCTGCTCCAATTTGCTTTAGTGTTTTCGGAGTACTCTCATGAGTAATTCTTTCTACATCTTGTTCTATAATTGGACCTTCATCCAAATCAACCGTTGTATAATGTGCAGTCGCTCCAATTAATTTCACACCTCTTTCATATGCTCTTCGGTAAGGATCTGCTCCTTGGAAAGCTGGTAAAAAAGAATGATGAATATTAATAATTCGCTGAGGATATTGATTAATAAAGTTTTCTGAAAGAATTTGCATGTAACGCGCCATAACAATCAAATCTACATTATGCTCAGATAATAATTGAATTACTTGCGCTTCTTGCTCAGCCTTTGTTTCTTTTGTAATTGGCAAATGATAATAAGGCACACCGAACATATCAGCTATCGGTTTTAACTTATTATGATTACTAATAATTAAACTGATGTTACAATCGATTGCTCCTTCTCTTTGTCTTTCCAACAAATCATACAAACAATGACTTGTATGAGAAACTAATATTGCTACATTCTGCTTTTCACTATCGTAATGAACCGACCAAGTACACTCTAAAACTTCTGCTAGATTAGAAAATTTATCTTCTAGATCTTTTTTAGAAATCCCAACATCTTCAGCATCTAAACGAATACGCATATAATAACGATCTGCAATTCCATTTACATACTGTTGACAACTTAAAATATTAAAACCTTCTTCATAGAAAAATGAAGTAAACTTTGCGACAAGTCCTTTTTGATCAGGACATTTGATTAGGAATGTTACTATTTGTGATTTCATCAGAAATAATTATTCCTCAAAATTATTAATTTCTATTTTCTTTTCTCTACTATTTTCAATTTCCTTTTCCAGTATGCAATATAAAATGATCCAATTATTGTTGGAACAATCCAAAAAACGAAACTTCCTAATCCAATTCCTGCGACAATAAAAGCTGTTACAGAAGCAATAAATGCTCCAACCATTTTACTTACGTGATTAGACAACCAACCGTTATTTCTAATCTTTTCAAACTTTCTGAAAAATAAAAAGTCCCCGATAGATAAAGACACTCCAAAACCTCCAAAAAACACAAATAATAGAAATCCGTTTCCAACAGTTAATAATCCATAAGTCCCAAATAAAATCATACCTGCAGAAATAATTAACATAAAAGCGGATACCGTTTTATCTAAAATATTTGCTTTTTCTTTAGTCTTAGATTTGAAAGACAACATCAATTTACCAGAAACTACTAAATACACAGTAAACAAACCAATTAAAAAGAGAAAAGGATTTTCGTGATTAGGAAGGCATGCTATCACTAAAGAAATTAAACAACTAGTAATCATACTAATTGAAAAGAGTTTTCCTAGTTTTTTATGATTTGAGTTTCCTTTTTTTACAAGAATACTACCTAAGCCAGATATTAAACCCAAACCGCCAAAAAAAGCATGTATATAAATAAAAATCTTAATTGTTCCTTCCATTATTGTTTGATTAATTTTTATCAAACTTAACTGAAGAAAAAACAATTAAGATTTTTTTATTACCGAATTGATTAAAATAAAGGATGAATTGTTATTCTCCTAAAATTTTATCTACTATGGAATCCATTTTTTCTCAAAACTTGGCTTTCTTTTTTCTAAGAACGCATCTCTTCCTTCCTTAGCTTCATCTGTCATGTAAGCTAAACGAGTTGCTTCTCCAGCAAAAACTTGTTGCCCAACCATTCCATCATCCGTTAAATTCATGGCAAACTTTAACATTTTGATTGATGTTGGTGATTTTGCTAAAATTTCTTGAGCCCATTCGTAAGCTGTTGATTCTAATTCATCGTGAGGAATCACTGCATTTACCATCCCCATTTCATAAGCTTCTTGAGCAGAATAATTTCTTCCTAAAAAGAAAATTTCTCTTGCTTTTTTCTGCCCTACCATTTTTGCTAAATAAGCAGAACCGTAACCTCCATCGAAAGATGTTACATCAGCATCTGTTTGTTTAAAAATAGCATGTTCTTTACTTGCTAAAGTTAAATCACAAGTCACATGAAGACTATGTCCTCCACCAACTGCCCAACCAGGAACAACAGCAATTACCGCTTTTGGCATAAAACGAATTAATCTTTGAACTTCAAGAATATTTAAACGATGATAACCATCTTGTCCAACATAACCTTGATGACCTCTTGCCTTTTGATCTCCCCCTGAACAAAAGCTCCAAATTCCATCTTTAGTAGACGGACCTTCAGCAGATAATAAAACAACACCAATTGATGTATCTTCGTGAGCATCTCTAAAAGCATCTAATAATTCAGCTGTAGTATGTGGTCTGAAAGCATTTCTAACATTTGGTCTGTTAAAAGCAATTCTAGCCACACCGTTATGTTTCTTATACGTGATATCTGTATATTCTTTTGCAGTTTTCCAGTCGATGTGCATCATAATTTGAAAAAAAATTCGTTATTTACAAAAGCAAAAATACTATAATTATAGTTTAGTAGTTCAGTACTAAATAAGAAACACAAAATATGTCGATTAAAAATTTACTTGTATTAACTATCTTATTTTTGAATCTCACTATTTTCTCTCAAGGAATTACAAATAAAAAAGTAAATTCTGTAGAGTTTAACAGAGATCGTAATATTAAATTGTATGTTCCAGAAGAACATGATCGTGATACGATTAGAAAATATCCTATTGCAATTGTTTTAGACGATGATTACCTTTTTGACATTTATGTTGGTAACTCTAAAATTTATGCTAATGCAGATTTAACTCCGAAGCAAATTGTTGTTGGTGTAGATGTAGATTCCAGAAAAAATCAAGATGTTTCTGTAGTTACTAAAAGTGGAAACTTAACCTCTAATGCAAAAAAGTTTTACAACTACATAAAAAAAGAATTACTTCCTTATTTGGAAGCAAACTATAGAACTTCTCCTTATTTAACTATAGTAGGAGATCAAGATGCTGGTAATTTTCTACTTCATTTTTTGAAAGAGAAAAATCCAATTTTTAATGCCTACGTTTCCATTTCTCCTCGACTAACTGATCAAACACTTCGTTTGATGAGTACTTTTGATTTGAAACGCTTAGATGAAATTGATAATCAATTTTACCTGTATGTAAGTTCGAATCCATATGAAAAAAAGGAGCGTAAAGATTTACATCAACAATTACAAACAGGATTAGAAGCTTTAAAAACAGAAAAACTTCATATTGCTTTTAATGATTTTAAAAATGAAGCCAATAAACCTACCGCGCTTGTAAAAGCTTTACCTGATGCTTTTAGTAATATTTTCGGATTATACCCAAGAATATCAAAACAAGAATACGAGGAGAAAGTAAAAGATCTTGAACCTTTAGATGCTATTAAATATTTAGAGAAAAAATACTTAGATATTGAATATTTGTATGGTACAAATTTAAATGTTCGTTTTGAAGATATATATACAATCGAAGGTATTGTTATTGACAAACAAGATGGTGATTACCTTAGAGTTCTTGGAGACTTTGTAATGATTAAGCACCCTGAATCTCACTTAGGAGAATATTATGTAGGAAAATTCCATGAGACCGGTAAAAATTACGAACAGGCATTATTCTATTATAAAGAAGCTTATGGAAAAATGGAACTTTCAGATCCTAATGCTGAAGCTTTTTATGAAAATATCATTCGTATAGAAAGTGCAATGAAAAATGCTCCTAAAGAAGAACCTTTACCTCTAGAAGATGCTCCTGAAGAAGATCAAGAAGAGGAAGATAATAATGAAGATGACGATAACGAAGACAATAAATAATATCAATTTGATATAAGTAAAAGAAGTCAGCTCAAGTAAAATTCTAGAAAATTCTGAGTTTACATTTTACAAGACTCTTATCATTACATAAAAATAAAAAAAGGTGAGTGTCCAAAACACTCACCTTTTTCATTTCAGGTTATTTATATCTCCTTAATTCTTTTTTATTAATTCTATTCTATCTTCAAAAATCTGAATCTTTCGCTGTTTGTACAAACTTCCAACAGCTCTTTTAAATGCTTTTTTACTCATTTGTAAACGAAATTTAATCGCTTCAGGAGAGCTTTTATCTGTTAGCATTAATGGTCCTTTTTCCTCTAATTTTCTCAATATTTTTTCTACATCTTCATCAATTACATTTTTAAAACCTTGCGGTCTGAGAGAAACATCTATTTTCTCATCTTCTCTAATCTTTTTTATATAACCGTAAGTTTTCATTCCTTCTTCTACATCAGAAAAAACCTCATTATTATACAACAAACCTTCATAAGTTTCATTAATTAAAACTGTATATCCAAGAGCTGTTTGTACACCAATAATTAAATCTACTTTATCTCCTTCTTGTAACTCCATTATAAATTTTTAAAATATGATTTTAATACTATATCATTTTTATCAGATGGTGTAAAAATCTCTAAAATCTTAGGTTTTTCACTTTCCTCATAAAAATTCTTTAACTTGTTTTCTGCATCATTTAACGACAAAGCGCTAGCATACTCTAAGTTATACATTTTTACCAAATACTCAGCTGTTAAGTCGTGTGGGGTTTCAAAATACTGTAATGCATTTGTAGATTTTGGTCCTGGTATAATTTTAAAAATTCCTCCTCCTGAATTATTTATCAGAATAATTCTAAAACTTGAAGGAATATAATTATTCCATAATGCATTACTATCGTAGAAAAAACTTAAATCTCCCGTAATTAAAACTGTATTCTGATTCTCTACCACAGCAGCACCAATTGCTGTTGATGTACTTCCATCTATTCCACTTGTTCCTCGATTACAAAACACCTTTAAAGTAGGGTTTACATCATACAATTGCATATAGCGTATAACAGCACTATTACTAACCTGTACTTGAGAAAAATCGGGTAATGTTTCTAAAATATTTTTAAAAACTCTAAAATCTGAATATGCTGTTTCCTCAATAAAACTTTGGTGTACTAGTTGTCGTTGCTTTTTCTCTTGAACCCATTTTTCTTGATAATTACTAAGTTTATTTACAACTACTTTAGACTTAAGAACTTCAAAAAAATCGGCTGGTTTTTCTTGAATATGTTTCGACAAGCAAAAATAAGTATCCATTTTAACTAACTTATCAATGTGCCAATGATGTTTAGGTTGGTATTTTCTCAAAAACTGTTTTATTCTTTTAGAGATCACCATTCCTCCTAAAGTAATTAATAAATCAGGCTGTAAATCTGTAAATTCTTCTGCGTCTAACTTAGTAATTAATTGATCTATTGAATTGATAAATCTTGGATGACTAACATTTGACGTAGTTTCAATAAAAACCAAAACTGAACTATCTTCTACAAAATGATTTAATAATTCTTGAAGTTTTTCGTCAGGATAATTCACTCCAATTAAAATCAACTTCTTTTCAGAAGCATTCCAAATATCAACAACTTCTGTATCCAATTCAACCTGAATTTGATCCAGCTTTTTAAGTTTGGTATTAAACTCAAAATTTGATAGAGTTTCAATAGTATTGTAAATCGGTTCATTAAAAGGCACATTAATATGTACTGGGCCACTTTCTGAAACACAAGTAAAAATAGCTTTTTCTACTTCTTCTATGTTATATTTCAATTTGCTTTCATCTTCAATAAGATTTGCAGAGTATAAAATATGATTTTTGAATACGTTTTCTTGACGAATAGTTTGTCCGTCTCCTATATCAATAAGATGCTTTGGCCTATCAGCAGAAATTACCAATAAAGGAATTTTACTATAAAAAGCTTCAGCAACTGCAGGGTAATAATTCAATAAAGCTGATCCTGAAGTACAAACAATTGCTACTGGTTTACGTGTTTGCTGTGCCATTCCTAAAGCAAAAAAAGCTGCACAACGTTCGTCTACAATACTATACGTTTCAATTTCATAAATATTCGAAAAACCTATTGTTAGTGGTGCATTTCTCGAACCAGGAGAAATGACCACTTTATCAACATTATAAAATTGACACGCTTTAATTACTAATTGAGCAAGTTGTTTTTCTGGATACATTAGTTTGCAAAAGTATTACTAAAAAAGAAAATCCACACAATATGCGTGGACTTCTTGATTATTTATACTAATTATTATTTAGTTTCCTTTTTTGTAGTCTGCTAAGAACTTCTCTAAACCAATGTTTGTTAAAGGATGATTTAATAACCCTTCAATAGCTTTTAAAGGTCCTGTCATTACATCTGCACCAATTTTAGCACAATCGATTACGTGCATTGTATGACGTACAGAAGCAGCTAAAATTTCAGTTTCAAACATATAGTTGTCGTAAATCTGACGAATTTCAGCAATTAAGTTTAACCCATCTGTAGAAATATCATCTAAACGTCCAATGAAAGGAGAAACATAAGTTGCGCCTGCTTTAGCTGCTAACAAAGCTTGTCCTGCAGAAAACACTAACGTTACATTTGTTTTGATACCTTTATCAGAAAAATATTTACACGCTTTTACTCCATCTGCAATCATTGGTAATTTTACAACAATTTGAGAATGTAAAGCAGCTAATGCCTCTCCTTCTCTCACCATTCCTTCGTAATCTGTAGCAATTACTTCAGCAGAAACATCTCCATCTACAATCTCACAGATTGCTTTATAGTGATTTTTAATATTTTCTTCTCCAGTAATTCCTTCTTTAGCCATTAATGAAGGATTTGTTGTAACTCCATCTAAAATACCTAAAGCTTGCGCTTCACGAATTTGATCTAAGTTTGCCGTATCTATAAAAAATTTCATTTATCTTTTGTTTTACTGTTGTGTTTGCCGCAAAACTACAACTTTAAACGTTTTTTATAAACCTATTTATAATAAAGTTACGAGAATTATTAACAGTGACTTAAATATAAATTAAGTAACTATTATAAACGAGAACAAACAGCCATAAATAAAAGCTGCTTGTTCGTAATAAGGAGGATCACTAATTCAAATATTAATTGCAAAATTATTACATTTTTACATTTGAAATGTGAAATAAATGTTACAAAATGATTGAATCTGTTTTTTTAACACAGTATAATTAAGAATACTTTAATAAAAAGAGAAAAAATCTTGGTCATCATCATTTTCAAACACATGACTATCAAAATCAACATCATCAGACTTCTTCTTATTAAAAACTACTAATCCTGCAACGAAAACTATCAATCCAAAAAAATAAGATACTCATAAATCATCTAAACTACTTTTACTCTTAAATCTGTAGTGTCAATTTACTATCAAAAATTATAAGTTAGTAATTAGTTAACACAAAAATTAGTTTTTTACATTTATCAATACCTATTTTTATCGTTTAATTCTTTTTTATGAACCTATCGAATGTTAAACTTATCGTTACAGATTTAGATGGAACTCTTTTAAACTCTAATCATGAGGTAAGTGATTTATTTTTTGAATTGTTTAGTAAAATAAAAAAACACAATATCTTATTTACTGCCGCAAGCGGAAGACCATTGTATGGTATAAGAGAAAAGTTAGGTAAGATTGAAAATGATATTATTATCGTTGCAGAAAATGGAGGTTTAGCCATAAAAAATGGTAAAACTTTATTATCTACAGCTATGGAGGAGAACAACTTATTCATGATAAATGAATTATTGAATACTTTACCAGAAGCACACCCTGTTTTTTGTACTAGAGACAAAGCTTTTACAACAAGTAATAACCCTGAATTATTAAAACTTCTTGCTGAATTTTACAAAAATTACGACACCATAAATTCGGTTAACGACATTAAGGAACCCGTTTATAAAATAGCTATTTACCATGAGGTTAGTACTGAACAATTTTTGTACCCTCACTTAAAACATTTAGAAGAAAACTTTAAAGTTAAAGTTTCTGCAAATCATTGGGTTGATATTTCCGAAATGAAAGCCAACAAAGGTGATGCTGTAGAATTAATACAGAAAGAATATAATATTTCTTATGAAGAGACCTTAGTTTTTGGTGATTACAATAATGATTTAGAAATGCTAAAAAGAGCTCATTTTAGTTATGCTATGGAAAACGCGCATCCTCAAGTAAAAGAAACTGCGAATTTTTCTACAAAAAGTAATAATCACTTCGGTGTAGAAACTATCTTAAAACAATTACTCGATTTAAAAGAAAACAAACTTACAACTTATAGTGATTCATAATAAGTTTTTCGTAGACTCTATCTGGTAAAGCCCTTTTTAAAACTACTGAAAAACGTTCCATAAAAGCTCCAATTTTATAATGAAGTTTTGGCTTTTTGGTTTCTATAATTTTATGAATAGCTTTAGCCATAACTAAAGGATTTAAACCTTGGTCTACATAATCATCACTAACTTTTAAGTTTTTCCCATAAGCTTCTTTATAAGCAGAATTTTCTGAAACCGGTGTGTAATATCTACCCGAAGCAATGTTTGTAGCGAAACTTCCTGGAGCAACACTAACAACATTAACACCAAAATTTTTGACTTCCATACTTACAGATTCTGTTAATAACTCCAAAGCTCCTTTACTAGAAGAATAAACACTTCTAAAAGGTAATCCAGAATAACCTGCTAGCGATGTAATGTTTATAATTAATCCAGTTTTTTGCTTTCTCATAAAAGGCAATACGGCTTTCATAACACGAATTGGTCCTAAGAAATTTGTATTAAAACCATTCTCAACTTCCTCTATGGCAATATCTTCCATAGCTCCCATTATTCCTTTACCTGCGTTATTAATTAAAACGTCTATACGTCCTTCTTTATCAACAACTTCCTTTATTGCACAAAAAACAGTGTCTGATTGTAATACATCTAGTGCTACTAAAGGAAATTTAGAATCTTCGATACGTTTTGGATTTCTAGATGTTCCATACACTACATAGTTTTTTTCAATAAGATATTCTCCAATAGCCCTTCCTATTCCAGATGAAGCTCCTGTGATAAAAACTACTTTTCTCATTTTAGATTGATTTTTGAATTAGTTATATAACATCTTTAACATTACATAAATCGAAACCTGCTTATTTATAAACACTTAAGATTTTTGAAGCCGCTGAAGATTTTTTCATTAAATTAGTTGGCCAAAAGTGCGCAAACATTGTATTTTTTCCAAATTTTTACCTTAAAGATTTTGAGGTTTTTTAAAAATTAGGTACTTTCGGTGTTGAAACACGTAATTTAATTATTCCCTATAAAGTAAATTTTATAATTATGAAAAAATTGTTGCTAATACTATTCACAGTCTCGTTAGTAGTTTCTTGCGAGAAGAAAGAAAAGCCTAAAGATTATTTAGTGCTTTCTGGTGAAGTTGATAATCTTAGGAAACGAACAATAGAACTTACTGGTCACAATTTTGAAAAGAAGATTCGTTTTGATAGAAAAACAAAGACTTTTCTTGATACTCTTACTAATATTACTCCAGGTCACTATGTATTAAAAATAGGTAAAAGACCTGTACAAGTATATCTTAGCTCTATTGATGATTTAAAATTAATTGTTGATGCAAAAAAGAGAACCAAAGATCCAGTTTTCCAAGGTCCTACTGCAAACATCAACAATTACATTACTGAAAAAGCTAAAAAAATCGGTATTGTATTAGGTAATGCTTCTAAACTATTCTCTATGAATGAAGAAGAGTTTTTAAGTAAATTAGACGAATACAAATCTATATTAGAAGATTTAGCTAAAAGTTCTCAATTACCTCAAGACTATCTTGACAAAGAAATGAGAAATATCCATTATGAATTTGCTTTAGCTCTTGAAAACTATCAAAACTATCATAGAATTCTTTATGGAGATGATGAATTTGTAGTTTCTAATCAATTCCCTTCTGATATTCCTAAAGATGTTGATTTAAATAATAGTGGTGATTACATTAATTCTAAGCCTTACAGAGATTTAATCAAAAAGAGATTAGATGAAGTAACGAATAAGAAAAATAGAACAGATGGAGATTTTGACTTATCTTATTTAGAGTCTGTTCACACTGAAATTAACGATACGTTAATCAAAAATGACTTATTACATAAAGCTGCTGAAAAGCAAATTACCACTACAATTAACTTAAAAGAATATTTTAGAAAATATAATAGTTATTCTACCAATGCTAAGAATAAAGCTGAAATTTCTGATTTATACAATAAGTTAAAATTAACAGCTAAAGGTCAACCTTCTCCAAAGTTTGAAAAACTTGAAAACTATAACGGAGGTAAAACATCTTTAGATGATTTAATCGGTAAAGGAAAATATGTATATATAGATGTTTGGGCTACTTGGTGTGGTTTCTGTAAAAAAGAAATTCCATTATTAAAAAGATTCGAACAGCAATTCCACGATAAAAACATTGAATTTGTTAGTTTAAGTGTTGATAGACCTGCTAGCAAAGAAAAGTGGAAACAAACTATTAAAGACAGAGAAATGAGTGGAATCCAACTTTTCGCTGGAAAAACTCAAGAAGAATTACAATTCACTAAAGACTATTTAATTAAAGGATTACCAAGATTTATCTTAATCGATCCTGATGGAAAAATAGTTAATGCTAATGCTCCAAGACCTAGTCGAAGTGAAGAATTAATTAAGCTATTTGAAGAATTAGATATCTAATTCTATCTAAATAATCACAAAAAGAGTTATAATTTATTTGTAACTCTTTTTTTTATCTCTAAAAATCAACCCCTAAAAATTTATTATGAAAAATAAGTATTACGCACTTCTCCTTATTTTAAGCTTAACTTTTATCAATTGTAAAGAAGAAAAACAAAAGGACTTTCTGGTTATTTCCGGGAAAGTAGAAAATTTTAAACAACGAAAGATTAAAATTTCTGGATATAATTTCAGTAAAAATATACGTTTCCATAAAAAATCAAAAACCTTTGTTGATACGTTAAGAAACTTTAAAGAAGGCCACTATGCTTTACAAATTAACAAAAGAATAGTTAATATGTATCTCTCTAGTTTTGACGACCTAAACCTAATTGTAGATGCAAAAAAACGTATTAAAGATCCTATTTTTAAAGGTCAGAACGAAACTATCAACAACTATTTAACTAAAAAAATAAAGAAACATAGCTTTATTCTTGGAGGTGCTGAAAAATTATTCTCATTAGATGAAAATGAATTTTTAAGTAAAATGGACAAATACAAATCTTCACTGGAAGATTTAGCAAAAAAATCTAACCTACCATCAAATTACCTTCAAAAAGAAAAAAGAAATATTTATTATGAATTTGTTCGTAACATAAAGAACTATCAACCCTACCATAGAATGTTGTATGGTAATAATAGATTTGTTGTTTCTAAATATTATCCTTCTGATTTGATTGAAGAAATTGATATTAATAAAAGTGAGGATTATATCAACTCTCTATCATATCGTTTGTTAGTAAAAGAACTTTTAGAAAAGAAAGCTAATGATCGAAAATCTAAGAAAAGAGATTTCAATTTAGCCTATCTTGAAACTATTCATGTTGAAGTATCTGATACCTTAGTTAAAAACGACTTACTTCATAATGCTGCAAAAGAAATCATTCATAGAGTTGATAATTTAAAGGAATACTACAGAAAGTATATGCTTTATTCAACTAGTGAGAATAATAAAAAAGAAATTACTAACATCTACAACAAATTAAAACTAACTGCTAAAGGAGAAAACTCTCCAAAGTTTAACAATCTAGATAATTATAATGGTGGTAAAACTTCTTTAAATGATTTAATTGGTAATGGAAAATATAAGTACATTGATATTTGGGCTACTTGGTGTGGTATTTGTAAAAAAGAAACACCATTATTAAAAAGATTAGAACAAAAATATCACGATCAAAATATTGAATTTATTAGTATAAGTGTTGACAAAAGAGAAGATAAGAAGAAGTGGGAAACTATTATAGAAGATAGAGAACTTGGAGGAATACAACTTTTTGCTGGTGAAACTAAAGAAGATTTTCAGTTTACAAAAGATTACTTAATCAAAGGATTACCACGATTTATCTTAATCGACCCTGATGGAAAAATTATAAGTGCTAATGCCCCAAGACCAAGTAATCATAAAAAATTAGAAGAGTTATTTACTGAGTTAAACATTAAATAGATACTTATTTTCTGTTAAAACACAACAGAAAATTAAAACAATAAATTAGCATAGACGTTATTAAACTTCGTTATTTGGCTATGACCAAGTATCGAAGTTTTTTTTATTTATTATGTAACGATAAACATTTCCTAACAAAAAAGTAACTATATACTTAAAACCTATTACAATT
Organism: Tenacibaculum jejuense; assembly: GCF_900198195.1. Taxonomy (NCBI): domain Bacteria; kingdom Pseudomonadati; phylum Bacteroidota; class Flavobacteriia; order Flavobacteriales; family Flavobacteriaceae; genus Tenacibaculum; species Tenacibaculum jejuense. The sequence goes on from NZ_LT899436.1 coordinate 3,726,351, forward strand.
ATTTTTTTGAGCTTAGTAACATTTTATTAAAATCATGAACTATATAATAGAAACAAAATAATAATCTCAAGAAGTGATTAGTTCTTTACAGATTATTACTATTAAATTTATAATTATTATGACAAGTTCAATTTTAAAATTAGGAAAACAACTTAACCTAAATCAATTAAAACAAATTACTGGAGGAAATAAAGGAAAAGGTAATGATAACGACAATGATGACTTTACTGGTCATAGTGGTTTTAACGATATTGATAAATCATTCCATTATAGTTGTGAAGATGGTCATCATCATGAGTTTCATTCAGGATTATGGTATTGTGTTTCAGACGAACAATAACATTACTGGTATTCTAAGGTAAAATAATATAAAAAAACCGCGATAGGATTAAATCTTGTCGCGGTTCTTTATTTAATATAAATTTATTTGATACTATAAAAATACTAGAATCTATTATCACCATCTAATAAATCTCCAATTCCTCCTAGAATACTACCTTCGCCTTTTGTCTTTCCTCCACTAGGAATAGAAGAAAGAACCCTTCCTGCTAATCTACTAAATGGTAAAGACTGAACATATACAGTACCAGGACCTCTTAATGTAGCAAAGAATAAACCTTCACCTCCAAAAATTGTGTTTTTGATTCCGCCTACAAATTCTATATCGTAATCTACATTTTGTGTAAAACCAACAATACAACCTGTATCTACTTTTAAAACTTCACCAGGTTGTAATTCTTTTTTTGCCATAGTTCCACCAGCATGAATAAAACCTAAACCGTCACCTTCCATCTTCTGCATAATAAAACCTTCTCCACCAAACAATCCTCTTCCTAACTTTTTGGAAAATTCTATTCCAATAGAAACTCCCTTGGCTGCACATAAAAATGAATCTTTCTGACAAATAAACTTACCTCCAAACTCAGTTAAATCGATAGGAATGATTTTTCCTGGGTAAGGTGAAGCAAAAGACACCTGTTTTTTTCCATGACCTTCATTGGTAAAAACAGTCATAAACAAACTTTCTCCTGTTAATATTCTTTTACCTGCTGAGAAAATTTTCCCCAACAAACCTTTTTCTTGATTTGATCCATCTCCAAAAATAGTGTTCATTTTAATTCCAGAATCCATCATCATAAAACTTCCACTTTCTGCTACTACTCCTTCTTCTGGATCAAGTTCTATTTCTACAAATTGCATTTCCTCACCAAAAATGCGATAATCTATTTCGTGAGCATTTTTTAAAAACATAAATTCTATTTTATTTGATTAGACTAAAAACAAATGTATTTGTTACGATTTTACTTTAATACTCCATTCAAAATCAAATTTAGATACAGAAACTCCATCTTCATTAAATCCTTCAGAAGTTAAAATCATCGTTTGTCCTTCTTGAGTTTCAATTGCTTCTTGTATTTTTTTTTGAATTAACTCTCCTTGATTGCATTCAAATATTATTTTTCCAGTTGCTTTTTTGGTAAAAGTTGCATTCATATTAGTTACCAACATAGAAATTCGCTTACCCGAATCATTAATACATTTCACCATTAAAATACCTGTTGAAAATTCTGCTGCCATTCCTTGTACAGCCCAAAACATTGATTTAAAAGGATTTTGATTTATCCATTTATGTCTCACTTTTACTACTGCACTTTTTTCAGATATTGATTTTATTCGAATTCCTGTTATAAAAGCAGAGGGTAATTTGTACAATAAGTAAAGATTAATTTTTCTGGGTGTAAACTTCATAAAAATGTATTTCATCGCAATTTAAGTCTTTTTATTTCTTAATTATTATCATAAAAGCACTTAAAAAATGTTAAATTTAGTTAAAATACAGTACTATGCATTGCATAATACCTTTTTTTAGATATATATTTGCAATGTAAAGTATTATATAAATCATTTTATTATGAAAAATCAGAACGAAAACACTAATGCTTTTTTGATACACATTTCATCTTTCGCAGGATATTTATTTCCGCTAGGAAGTATTATTACTCCTCTCATTTTGTGGCAAGCACAAAAAGATAGAAGTCAATTTCTAGATGAACATGGTAAAGAAGCTGTAAATTTTAATATTAGTTTTGGTCTATATATTTTTATTTTAAGTGCTTCTTTTTTCACGTTTTTCATGAGAAACATTTTTAGAATATTAGATAGATTTGATCATGTAGACTTTGGTAATCAAATTGGCTTTAATGGAAATTTTTTCAGTTTCTTCGGGATTTTCTCTATCGTAGGAATTGTATCACTTATTAAAATTGCCTTGGTTATTATAGCTTCAATGAAAGCAAACAATGGAGAACATTACAAGTATCCATTTATTATAAAATTTATAAAATAACATCCCTTATAAATGAAGATAGAAAATACAAAAGCACAGATGCGAAAGGGAGTTTTGGAGTATTGCATACTTTCCATTTTACAAAAAGGAGACGCATACACTTCAGAAATCTTAGAAACATTAAAAAGTGCAGAAATGATTGTAGTAGAAGGTACTATTTATCCGCTACTGACAAGGCTTAAGAACGCTGGACTTTTATCGTACAGATGGGAAGAATCTACATCTGGACCACCAAGAAAATATTATGTATTAACCGAAAATGGTAATATGTTCTTAAAAGAACTCGATAAAACGTGGAATAATTTAGTAAATGCAGTAAATCAAGTAACAAGTACAAAATCAACATCAGATGAATAAGACTATCAATATAAACTTAGGTGGATTCTTCTTCCATATAGATGAAAATGCCTACCAAAAATTAAAACGTTATTTGGATGCCATATCCAGATCGTTAAGCGATGATCCTCAAGGAAAAAATGAAATTATAGCAGATATTGAAGCTAGAATTAGCGAATTATTATCAGAGAGAATTACTGATGCCAGACAAGTAGTTAATGAAGGTGATATTGAAGAAATTATTGCTATAATGGGACAACCTGAAGATTATACTGAAGCTGAAGAGTCTTATAGCGAAAACTATACATACAATAGAAAGAGAAACACCAATAAGAAATTATTTAGAGATGGTGATAGTAAATTTTTAGGAGGTGTAGCTTCTGGTATCGCACATTATGTGAATATTGATACTATTTGGATTCGTTTAGCATTTATTCTTGCCGCAGTGACTACTGGAATTGGAATTTTAGCTTATATTGTATTATGGGTTTTATTGCCTGAAGCTAAGACAACAAGCGAGAAATTGCAGATGGAAGGCGAGCCTGTAAACATCGATAGCATTGAAAAAAAAATTCGTAACGAGTTTGAATTCCTCTCTACGAAGCTAAAAGATGGTGCCAATGAGCTCACAGACAAGATTTCTAGTGCTGATTATGATAAATTACGTACAAATACCAAATCTGGTCTACAGGATTTTTTAGATACAGTTGGAAAAATTCTATCCTCACTTTTTAAAGTTTTTGGAAAGTTCATTGGTGCTCTACTTATATTTGTTTCTAGTATAACTCTTATTTCGTTATTGTTTGCATTATTTTCAATAAGTAGTCTTGAAATACTGGGTTTTGAAGGTGATTTTGTTAATGCGCCTCCATTTTTTTATGATTCTGTTTTTCCAAAATGGTTATTAACTGTTTTTGGTTTAATCATTGTTGCTGTACCGTTTTTTGCACTTCTAATTTTAGGTTTAAGAATTATCTCTCCTAACATTAAAAGGGTTAATACCGCTACTTCATTAAGTTTATTTGGTATTTGGTTGGCTGCAGTTCTTATTGTTGGATTTTCGGGAATAGAATATGCTACATCTAGAGCAAGAACGGGAATTAAAGCAAGTAAAAAAACTATTCAATACAACGCTACTTCTCCTTTAAAAATAGGAGTTCAGAACGATAACGATATTTATTATTTACATAACTTAGAAAGGAGAAGAAACGCTAAAGAAGTTTATGTTGATGATAAAAAGATGAAATACTCTAACAACATTAAAATTGATGTTGAAAAGAGCGAAACCAATGAGGCTTACATTGAAATTAAAAAGGAATCTGAAGGAAGAAAAAAGAGATTAGCCATAAGTAATGCAGAAAATATTATTTACAAGTTCGATTTAAAAAACAATAAAATCGTTTTTGATGCTTATTTCTTATCTGATTATAAAAATATTTGGAAAAGAGAGGAAGTATATTTAACACTTTATATTCCTGAAGGCACTACACTTTTCTTTGAAAAATCATCGAGAAAGTTCTTATATGAAATAGAAAACACCCAAGACATTTATGATAGAGATATGGGAAGTCATCATTTTAAAATGACAACAGAAGGACTAGAGTGTACAGATTGTCAATCTTTAAAACAAGATGAAACTTCTTCAAAAGCTAACAATAGTGACAACAATGTTAATGATGATAATGATGACGAATTAACGTTTTTATTCGATAGTACTATTAATGATACAAAAGCTGAATTTATTATCAGTAAACAAACTACTGAAAAACAATTAAACCGTTTGATCAACTGGTTTAAAGACAAGAAAAACATTGATATTGATATTTATGATCCTTTATTTGATTCTGAAGATAGAATTAAAAGAATTACTTTAAAAATAGATTGTAACGATGGACATAAAGGTGAATTAAAAATTACAAACGGAACTTTACCTAATATCTCAAAAGGTTTTCTTAGAAATTATGATGAAGATGAAGGAATACTAGCATTTAAAACCTGGTAATTGAAAAAACACTCAAAAAACAACTAACTATGAAAGAACTTTTCGACTTTTTCTTTAAAGGAAACCTATTTTGGAAAATAGTTTTATTACTTTGGTCTTTATTATCTGCCATGTTAGTAAACGGACAGGTTAATAAAAACTCAGTACTATTTAAAACTTTAAAAAGTAAAGACAGTATAATTTTTGAACGCACATTCAATAGATGTGAATTACAAAAATTAGATCACATTATCGATCAAGATTTTGAATTTTATCATGATTTAGGTGGTATAGAAAACAGAGAAGATTTCTTTAAATCTGTACAAAATAATATTTGTGGAAACACAGATGAAAAATTAATTAGAAAATTAGTAGACGATAGTTTGAAAGTTTATCCTTTGAAAAAAAATGGAGAATTGTATGGTGCGATTCAAAAAGGAAAACACACATTTCATATCAAAAAAAACAATAAACTCAAAGCAACAGGATCTGCATTATTTACTCATGTATGGATTCTTAACAACAACATATGGAAGCTGAAACGAGTTTTAAGCTACAATCACCTTCCTACACAAAATTAGTTTATCGGTTAGCTAACTTCTAAACTAATACTTGGTTTACTTTGCCAAAGCTCTTTTGAGCTTTGGCTTTTTTGTTTGTTTTCTTAATTTTACTGTATGAAGAAAATTTTCACATTCTTTTTATATTGGTCAGCATTAACTCTTTTCACACAAGAACTTCCAAAGGGTTTTTCTTACATAAAAGATGTAGCTCCAAGTATACAAAAGGAATTACGTTACTGTTACACAAATAATTTTGTTGGTGCTTCTGTAGAAGGATATGAAGAACCAATACTAATTACCTCAACAAAAGCTGCACTTGCTTTAAAAAAAGTTCAAGATAAATTAATAAAGAAAGGATTGAGTCTGAAAATTTTCGATGCTTACAGACCACAACGCGCAGTAAATCATTTTGGTAGATGGGCAAGAACTCCAAAAGATACGTTAACAAAACAACAATTCTATCCAAAACTCAACAAACGTAATCTTTTTAAATTAGGTTATATTTCGAGTAGATCTGGACACTCTAGAGGTAGTTCTATAGATTTAACCATTGTCGATTTAAAAACCAACAAAGAACTCGATATGGGAGGACCTTATGATTTCTTCGGAAAAGTATCTCATGTATTTTACAAAGGCATCACGAAAAAACAAAAAGAAAACAGAATGCTATTACGTAAAATTATGTTAGAATTTGGTTTTAAACCGTACTCTTACGAGTGGTGGCATTTTACGCTACGAAACGAACCTTTCCCTAAAACTTATTTTGACTTCCCTATTAAGTAAGAATTAACACTTCTTATCGACTAAATTCAACAAATCGGCACTATCTTTGCGATAAATTGTTTATTATGCGATTACTATTAAACATTTTTATTTTTACCGTATTCACGAATTCGGTAACTACATTAGCTCAAGTAGATGGGAGTACTGGTGGTACTAAAAAAGGAACTTCTATTGGAATTGTTGCAGCTCCAGCTAAAAAAGTTACTAAACCTAAATCTTTAGGTTTTGGTAATAATGATGGATTTAAAAAAGCTAATGATGAACTTCAAAAAAAGAAGAAAAGAAAAAAGGATCAAGAAGATTTAAAAAACAAAGGTATTTTAACCAAAGCTAAAATGGCTGAGGAACGTTACCTTAAAAATTTCCAAAGAGTAAATGGTCAATTTACATACCCAGTTATAGATCAAGATTTAGGAAGTATTAGCACAGACTCTAAAAGTGTTAACATTATTTGCAGAGATCATCAATATCCTGATGGAGATAGAGTTACCATATACGTAAATGATATACCAGTTGTTACAAATCTTACACTCAAACAACGTTATCAATCTTTTAAAATACCTTTGGAAGAAGGTGTTAATAGAATCAAAATTGTCGCACTAAATCAAGGTTCATCAGGTCCAAATACAGCTGCATTTAAAGTGATAAATGATGCAGGAATGGAACTTTCGTCTAACGAATGGAATCTAGCAACAGGTGCTAAAGCTACACTTGTAGTTGCTAAGAGCAAATAAATTAGCGAAAACGTTTGAGATAAATCATACTTATTGCGTTTTTTATTCTACAAAAAACAGTTATTTTTGTTCTTGCATTTATATTAAGCAACTAGAAACAAACAACATTCAGAATGAAAAAAATAACTAAAGAAACCTATCTTGATTGGTATAAAAACATGCTTTTTTGGAGAAAATTTGAAGACAAATTAGCTGCAGTATATATCCAACAAAAAGTAAGAGGTTTTTTACACCTGTACAATGGTCAGGAAGCTGTTTTAGCTGGATCTTTACATGCTATGGATTTAACTAAAGACAAGATGATTACTGCTTATCGTAATCATGTTCAACCAATAGGAATGGGGGTAGATCCAAAAAGAGTAATGGCAGAGTTATACGGAAAAGCTACAGGAACATCTCAAGGTTTAGGTGGTTCTATGCATATTTTTTCTAAAGAATTCAGATTTTACGGAGGTCACGGAATTGTAGGTGGACAAATTCCTTTAGGAGCAGGAATTGCTTTTGGAGATAAATACCACAATAGTGATGCTGTTACTTTATGTTATTTTGGAGACGGAGCTGCTCGCCAAGGTTCATTACATGAAACTTTCAATATGGCAATGAACTGGAAATTACCAGTAATTTTTATTTGTGAAAATAACGGTTACGCTATGGGAACTTCTGTTGAAAGAACAGCAAATCACGAAGATATTTGGAAATTAGGTTTAGGTTACGAAATGCCTTGTGGACCAGTTGACGGAATGAATCCTGTTAAAGTTGCTGAAGCAGTTGATGAAGCTATTCAAAGAGCAAGAAAAGGTGAAGGACCTACTTTCTTAGAAATGAAAACATATCGTTATAGAGGTCACTCTATGTCAGATGCTCAGCACTATCGTACAAAAGACGAAGTTGAAGAATATCGTAAAATAGATCCTATTACACAAGTATTAGATATCATCAAAGAAAAGAAATATGCTACTGATGAAGATATCGATGCTGTTACAAAAGAAGTTAAGGAAATGGTGAAAGAATGTGAAAAATTCGCTGAAGAATCTCCATTCCCAGAACTTAATATTTTACATGATGTTGTTTACGAACAAGAAGATTATCCTTTCATTAAATAATAATAACCAACAAAATTAAGTACAAATGGCAACAATCGTAAATATGCCTCGCTTAAGCGACACAATGGAAGAAGGAGTAGTAGCTTCTTGGTTAAAAAAAGTTGGTGATAAAATCGAAGAAGGAGATATTCTTGCTGAAATTGAAACTGATAAAGCGACAATGGAATTTGAATCTTTCCATGAAGGAACTTTATTACATATTGGAGTTCAAGAAGGAGACAGCGCACCTGTAGATACTTTATTAGCTATTATTGGTGAAGAAGGTGAAGACGTTTCTGCTTTATTAAATGGAAACTCAACTCCTAAGACTGAAGAAATCAAAGAAACTCCTAAAAAAGAGGAAACTACTAGTAATGGTTCAACTGCTATTCCAGAAGGAGTTCAAGTTGTAACTATGCCACGATTAAGTGATACTATGGTGGAAGGTACAGTAGCTTCTTGGTTAAAGAATGTAGGCGACAAAGTAGAAGAAGGTGATATTTTAGCTGAAATCGAGACTGACAAAGCGACAATGGAATTTGAATCTTTCTACGAAGGAACTTTATTACATATCGGCATCGAAGAAGGAAACAGTGCTCCTGTAGATAGTCTTTTAGCTATTATAGGAAATGAAGGTACTGATGTTTCTGCTGTTATTGAAGCTCATAAAAATGGCGGAGTTGCTACGGCCACTCCCAGTACAGAAGACAAAAAAGAAGAAAGCAAGCCTGTTTCAGAAACTACTTCAAATGCTCCAAAAGCTGTAGAAAATACGAACACGAATACTGGTGGAAGAATTTTCGCTTCTCCTTTAGCTAAAAAAATAGCTAAGGATAAAGGAATCAATTTAGCAGATGTAAAAGGTTCTGGTGAAAATGGTAGAATTGTAAAGAAAGATGTAGAAAACTACACTCCTTCTGCTGCACCTCAACCAACTGCTACAGCTTCTACTCCATCAGCAGCACCTCAAGTTACGAGTTTTGCTATCGCTGGTGAAGAAAGAACTGAAGATGTTAAGAATTCTCAAATGCGTAAAGCTATTGCTAGAAGTTTAGGTAATTCTAAATTCTCTGCTCCTCACTTCTACTTAAATATTGAAGTAGATATGGACAATGCAATTGCTTCTCGTAAAACTATAAATGCAATTCCAGATGTAAAAGTATCATTCAACGACATGGTAGTTAAAGCATGTGCAATGGCATTAAGAAAACACCCTCAAGTAAATACTTCTTGGGAAGAAAATGTAACTAAATACCATAGTCATATTCATGTTGGTGTTGCTGTTGCTGTAGACGAAGGTTTAGTTGTACCTGTAGTGAAACACACAGATGCTTTAACATTAACTCAAATTGGAGCAAGCGTTAAAGATTTAGCAGGAAAAGCTAGAAGTAAAAAGATTAAGCCAAACGAAATGCAAGGTAGTACGTTTACAGTATCTAACTTAGGTATGTTTGGTATTGAAAGCTTTACTTCAATCATTAATCAACCAAACTCAGCGATTTTATCTGTTGGAGCTATTGTTCAAAAACCAGTAGTGAAAGACGGACAAATTGTTGTTGGTAACACAATGATGCTAACTTTAGCTTGTGATCACAGAACCGTTGATGGTGCTGTTGGAGCTCAATTCTTACAGACATTAAAAACGTTTATTGAAAACCCTGTTACCATGTTAGTGTAACTTGTTTTTAAACACATACATAAAAAAAAACTCGAAGATTATTTCTTCGAGTTTTTTTTTGTTTGTAACATTATTAAAAATCAAATCGGTAATTCATTTTAAAAGCAACTCCCCAATTTGTTCGATTAAAATTATCATCAAAGTTATCGGTGACAACCAAATAAACATAACTTAATGGTTTGTACTCCCATTGTAATCTACTATTCACATTAAAGTTATTTCGTTGATTATTATACTGAACGTAAGTCGTCCAATTCAAACGATTATTGAAAAAAATCTGACCAGTGAATCGATTCAAATGAAATACCTCTTTTCCTAATTCATGTAAATCAATAGAATTTACATCATGTGATAATTCTAAGTTTGCAAAAGGCAATAATTGATAATTCAGATATACTCCTCCTGAAATTTTATCTCCTCCATAAAACTTTCCTTTTTGAATATTTACACGGTAACGAAATTGTTGATTATTTGCAGAGTTGTATCCTACTTTTATATTCCAGTTTTGATAATTATCAGGTGAAATTGCATTACCATTTCCAAGAATATCAAAACCATATTTTAAATCAATATCATCATAATTCAGCACATAATATACTGCTGAAAAATCTTTAAAAAATATAGCTGAATTTAAAAAATGACTCATTTGATTTAAACTTCCATCTATATCAAAGTAAGTATCGTTTACATAATTCACATATCGAATAGAATTCAAGTTTTTAGATTCATCATAAAACTTAGTGTATTGTAAACTACTTGAAGTTTGATAATAACCTTCTCTAACTAGCAAATCATTTATAGCATCGTAAGTAAACAGTCTTGGTGTAAAACCTACATCAGTTAGATAATTATCTTGAACATTTTTTATAGAAAAACCTCCTTGTAATCCTCTGTCGTTATAATCAATTCCGACATTAAAAAATTTGTTTTTCCCTGAAACATCATCATTAAAACTCATCGCCATATTCGCTAATCCAATCCATTTTTTATTATCCGATTTGAAATTCAAATTAACTCCTGTCACGCGATTGTAATCATCAACAAAATTAAATCCAGCTGTTTCTTGTCTATTGATTAAAAAGGCTGTTGCAGATAACTGTTTTAACAATTGCTGTTCTCCAACTAATACTGTGTAATTTTGAGCATTAATTTTTTCATTCTTATCTGTTTGAACATTCATTACTCCTACTCTAGTTTTTTGAGCAATATTTCCAGATAATTTTAGTCCGAATTGAATTTCATTCTCAGCTCCTATTTTTCTAGAATAAAATGGATTTACATCTGAAGTTCCTAGATTTGAAAATAAATCTGCATTTTCTAAAAAGAAATTTCTTCGTTCAGGAAAAAAAACTGAAAAACGAGATAGATTAGTCACTTGCTGATCTACATCGATCTGAGAAAAATCTGGGTTAATTGTAGCGTCTAACTTTAAAGAAGAAGACACATTATATTGCACATCTAAACTTGGCCTAAACATAGTTTCTTCATCACTATCAACATTCTGATAATTCAAAGTTACAGAAGGAGAAACTGCAAATCGAGAACGAATCGTTTCGGGCACATCTTCTAAAGTAAATGCTCTTGTAAAACGTAAATCAAATGTTGGATAATTTCTACTTAAATCAGTAAGTATCGTCCATGAATTGTTTTTTATATCTCTCACATAAAATTGAACTCCAAATGTTGTATTTTCTTTATCAAAATTTAGCGCTTTAAAAGGAATAGCAATTTCATAAACTTTATCATTTCCAATAACCGATGTTTTAGTTCTCCAAACTGCACTCCAACTAAAATTTAAACCATAACCTGTTTCATTTCGTTCAACCAAAGCATCGACTTGCGTCCCGTAAGTATTGACAGCAAATAAATTTCCGTTTTGTTGTTGATGTTGTGTATCTAAAACCATTACAAAAGCATCACTTATACCTATAGAAACATCTCTTTTTAAAGAACTTACTTGTTGCTTAGAAGTGGTATCGTGATACACAGCTCCTATATATAGAAATTCGCCATCGTGATATATTTTGACTTCTGTTTGATTCTTAGCTAAACCTTCATCGGTTGGTAAAAGGTTATGAAAGTTCGTATGCGTTGGAATTGTTTTCCAAACCTCTTCATTCAACTTTCCATCTATTTCAATAGCAACAGCTTTAAATGGAATTGACGGATTTTGAGTATAACCAACTAGACAGACAAGAAAAAGAACAACAACTTTAATTATCTTCATACTACTTACTGTCGTTTACTTTTGTAGCCGTTTTACTAATAATTTGCCAGTTCTCGTTAACTTTTTTCAACAAGAATAAATCTATGTAAACCCACTTCCTATCTGGTCCAGCAATTTCAACCTTTGCAAAAGCGATATCTTTTATAATATCAATTGATAATACTTTACCTACACGACCGTTAAATTCTCCCTTCTTACGATTCTTGAAAAAACCAGCGTATTCTTCTGGAGTAAATCTTTTGAATCCGTCTCTTGTTGTTAAGTATAATGTTGCATTTTCAGCAAAAGCACTTTTTAAAATATCTAATTCATTATACGAGCTTCCTTTGATATAATTTTGAAGTGTTTTTTCTAGATTACCAAACTCTGATTGACCTGATAAAACTTGAGATAAAATAAATGCACATACTAATAAAGTTCGTTTCATAATTTTGAATTTAAATTTGATTCAAAACTCTTGAAAGACTTTTTTAATAAGATAATTTTTTATAATTCAGGTGTCCAGAATTATAAAACTAGACTATAAAAACTGTTTTTGGAATTGTAATGGAGTTAATCCGACTACTTTTTTAAAGGTTGCGTAAAAATTTGATTTAGAAGAAAATCCGGCTTCAAACCCTATCGCTTCAAGTGTCAATTCTGTTCGTTCTTGCAATAATTTTTTAGCTTCTTCAATTCTATATTCATTCATATAAGCCGCAAAACTTTTCCCTAAGTTATCATTTAATAATTGCGATAATTTATGCGGTGTAATATTGATTCCTTTTGCTACATCTGAGATTTTCACATTAGTATCTTTATACAAAGCTTGAGTAATAATTAACTCATTTAACTCTTCTAATAAACCTTTCGCTTCAGTCTCTATAATTTTCTTTGATGCATATTTCTCTGGAATATCTTTAAAAATTTCTTCTCTATTTTTCTTTGACAAAAAGAAAATCAGCAAGACATAAAAAACAATTGAAAATGTAATTGTACCAATTAAATACAGATAAAACATACCTATTAAGTACGCAACAAAAATTAACAAATTAGCAACATAAACCCAGATTAACCAAAGTTCGGAAGTCGTACAATTCTCAGATTTTTTAAATAGCTTTTTAAATGTATCTTTTAGAATAAAACCTGTAGCTAATACATAAATTCCCCAGACAGCATAAATAAAATATACAATATACATACTCCATAGTTTCTGAGCGTTTTCGTAAGGGTAATTGAATCCTAAGATAATAATTACTGAAGCTAAAAAAACAAAGTTTAATTTCCACTTTAAAGGAAATTCTTTTCTATTTTCTAATGATGATTTTGTGTAGTAAAACAGACTCACTCCTATTAAAAAACAAGCCGATAAACCAATTTGTATTAAAGTTATATTTCGTTCTTCTCTTGGTGTAAAAATCACGTATAAAGATTTACCAATTCTCATACTAAGAAACTGAACTAACAACCCAAATAATAGATTCTGTGTTCTTTTTTCTCTATTAAAAAAAAGAAAATAAAATGCGACCAGAAAACCATTAAATACTCCTAAGCCACAAATAAAAAACAACACTTGATTATCAAACATAATCTTCTAACAAAATTTTCAACTAAAATAAAAAATGATTCTAACTATTTATATCTAAAAAAACGGCTTTATTTTTCATATTACTTCAAATTTAATTTTTAATAATTTGTAAATCTTTCATATTTCTATCGACAAATAGCTCAATATTAAATATGAAATAATGAAACATTTGTCCATTTTACTTCTATCTATCTTCTTATTACAAAGTTGTATACAAGACGATATTATTGACGATCGAGTTGACGCATCTTTTAGCATTACAAACCCAATTTCTGAAATTACGTTAAGTGATACTTTTCAATTAACAACAAAATACACAGATAATGTTGGTAAAACTGTTACAACAAATATTACTTGGTCGAGCTCAAATGAAATGATCGCAACAGTTTCTAACTCCGGATTAGTTACAGCTGTAGCTCAAGGACAAACAACTATTATGGCGTCTATTGTTTCTGAAGAAGGTGAAACAATTACCGATGAAATAGTAGTTACTGTAACTATGGATCAGGTGGACAATAACACTACTCAAGAAAAAACTGGAACTATTAGAACTACTAGTAGTTATGTATTAGAAGGAACTTTTACACTACGTGAAATACCTAACACAAATAATTTAGAACTTGTTATAAATGATAATTATAGAGCTTCATCTAGCTTACCAGGATTATATATTTACCTAACAAACAATCCGAATACTGTAAATAACGCGAAAGAAATTCAAGCAGTTAGAGTATTCAATGGCGCACATACATACATCATAGAAGACACTGGTATAAACGATTTTTCTCATATTCTATACTGGTGTAAACCTTTTAGTGTAAAAGTAGGAGAAGCTGAAATTCAATAATCATTTAACAAGAAACAAAAACAATGAAAAAATATATTTTACTATTCGTTATTACTTTTTCTTTAGGAAATACTGCTTACGCTCAATGGAGTAAAGGAAAAGGAAAAGGATACTATAAATTATCTGCTTGGTATTTACAATACGATCAACATTATACAGATACTGGAGCAATTGATCCTAACGCAACAAGAACTCAGTTCAATACAAACATTTATGCAGAATATGGTATTACTGATAAAATAGATATTCTAGCTTATGTTCCTTTTGTTGCTGTTTCTTCTCAGAATAATCAAATTTCTGGAACTAATGGAGGAACTATACAACCAGGAGAGTCTGTAACTTCTTTTGGAGATGTAGATTTAGGTATTAATTACGGATTTTATAAAAAAGGAAAATGGGCTGCTTCTGTAAAACTTATCTTAGGGTTACCTACTGGTGAAGATGCAGGAGGAAGTGATGGAAGTTACCAGAATGGAGATGGAGAATTCAACCAATATTTATCGACTCATTTAGGATATAGTACATCTTTAGGCGACTTGCCTTTTTATGCTAAATCTTATTTAGGATTTAATAATAGAACTGAAGGTTTTTCTGATGAATTTAGAACAGGATTAGAAGCAGGAATTAATGTATTCGATTCTAAACTTTGGCTAATTACAAGATTAAATGTTGTAAAATCTTTTAACAACGGAACATTAAGCGCCGTAAATAGTAACGGAAGTATTTTTGCTAACAATATAGAATTTAGCAGTTTTGGATTTGAAGCTGCTTATCACATCACTAAAAAACTAGGTATTTCATTAGGTTTTGACTCTGCTTTTGATGGAAAAATCATTGCAGCTAGTCCTTCTTTCTCTGGTGGAATTTTCCTAGATATTAAGTAGGTCATTTTTCATTATATACAGAAAAAGCCTTCACATTTTTTAGTGAAGGCTTTTTTATTTCTGCAATACGCTATAATATTAAAATAACGACATTTGATTCGTTTGAAACTTATCAAAAATTGTACAATCAAATTCTGGTATTTTTTTATCTTTTAAATATAGTTTTCTTGCCAATTTAAACTGCATTGCTATTTGTTCTGCAAACTTCCCTTCACCTTTCATTCGCACTCCGTAACGCGATTCATTTAAAGTTCCGTTATGACAATCTTCTATTTGATGTAATATTTTTTCTGCTCGATCTGGGTACGTTTTTTCAACCCATTTTTTAAAAATCTCACCAATTGCTCCGTTTAATCTTACTACTGTATAAGCAACGGATTTCGCTCCTAGTTCACTTACTTTTTTTACCAACGGTAAAATTTCATGATTATTGATTGCTGGAATAATTGGCGCCATCATAACATTAACAGGAATATTATTCTCAGACAATATTTTAACTGTTTCTAATCGTTTTTTAATTGTTGCGGTTCTAGGCTCTAAAATACGTCTTGTTTGTTCAGATAAAGATGTGATCGAAATATTCACTTTTAATAAATTCAAAGAGGCTAACTCTTTTAGAAGATCTAAATCTCGAAGTATTAAAGCATTCTTCGTAATTATTCCTACCGGATGTTTTAACTTCAATAATACTTTTAATATTTCTCTGGTAATTTCTAGTTTTTTCTCAATTGGCTGATAACAATCTGTATTTCCAGAAAGCATAATCGGAATCGCTTCCCAATTTTTTCCTCTTAATTTTTTCTCAAGTAACTCTGCTGCATTCTTTTTGTATAAAATCTTTCTTTCAAAATCTAATCCAGCTGAATATCCCCAATATTCATGAGAATTTCTTGCGTAACAATAGATACAACCATGTTCACAACCTTGATAAGGATTCATTGAAAATGAAGCTCCGATATCTGGACTTGTAACTTTATTCACAATGGTTTTTGGAAAAATCTCTAAATATGCAGTTTTGTTCTGATCTGCATCTTCATTTTCAGCAGCACAATAATTTAAGAAGTCATCTAAAACCTCGTGACTATGTTGTAAAAACTTATTATGAGTATTATGTTGCGCACCTCTTCCTTTGATATAATCCATAAAAATTACTTTAATTAAATTCACATGGAATGATCTTTATTGAGAAAAAGATGTAAAAACTCCTCAATACAACCTCGATACAGAAACCGAAACCATTCTTTAATATTACAAATTTAACAAAAATATGTTTGAATTAATCAGGTAAACGATCTCTATCTTTTTTATTTCTGTTAAAACGATACGTAACATTAAGTCTAAATTGAGGTCCGAGTAAAGCTCTTTCATTTAAAATAGTATAATCAGCGCCAGAAATGGTTTGTGTTTGTACTCTAGAATTAAAAACATTCTGAATATTCGCAGTCACCGAAATTTTATCGTTCCAAAAGTCTTTACTCAAACCTAAATCAGCAACAAAAATCGGTTCAGTTATAATTTGGCCAGAAGCACGTTCTCCTTGATAATTTAAATTGGTTTGAATTGTAACCGCTGGTAATTTCATTCTTGAATTCAACTTAGCTGTCCACGCATTATCTTTTACATTAAATAAACCTTGTTGCTGAAAGCTGAAATAATTGATTTCTCCCATTAATCGCCACCAAGAAAAAGCCGCATATTGAATTCCTAACTCAGCTCCTACTCTGTGTTCTGTTCCAGAATTAATTTGTTTACTGATAATTGCTCCATCGCTATTAGCACTCACTAAAGTTTCAAACAGCTGCGTTGTATATTGATAATACACTGATGGATTTATCGTAAAACCTTTCCATTTCTTTAGAAAACCGACATCGAAAGCATCTGTAAACATTGGATTTAAATCAGGATTACCTACTCGAATATTTCTTCGATCTGCAATTCCGCCAAAAGGATTTAATTGCCAAAAACGTGGCCTTCTAATTCTTTTACTATAACTTAATTGAAGATTTGTTCTTTCATTAAAATTATAAGTCAGGTGAACCGTTGGAAATAAATTAGAATAACGTTTATCTGTTTCAAAAACATTCTTTCTATCAGTACTAGAAGTGTTTGTGTATTCGCCTCGTAAACCTAATAAATATTGAAGTTTGTTTTTTCTATTTCCATATTGAACATAAGCCGCATAAATTCGTTCTTTATACGTTAAAAGGTTATCCAAACTGTCAATCAAAATACCATTATCCCAAACTTTGTAATCGCTATCAATATCTCTTACTTCACCTTTAATTCCTAACTCTAAATGTGTTTTTGGTTGTAAAGGCAATTTAAAATCAGCTTGAAACAGTAGATCTTTACTACTTTCTATATCTCTACTCTGTAATATGTTTGGTGAATTACCATTAATATCTTCTTCAACAAATTCATTTTCATCATCATCCCAAAAATCATATTGAACATCGATAGTAAGTTGCTGTCCTTTTTTAGTAAACTTTTTCACATGATTAAATTCGATTCTACTAAAATTTTGAGGTTCTCTATAGTTTTCTCTATTTAAAATTGAGTTTTGTAAACTCTTATCTGAATCAAAAAAATCGAACTTAAAATCTACAAAACGCTTACTCACATTACTTCTTAAAAAATAGCTAAACGTAGTCGTATTTTGTTTATTGAAATAAATATCACTTCCCACATACAAATTGAACACATTTCTTCTGAATAAGGTATTTCTCTCTAAATCTAAAAACGACGTTGGTCCGTTTCCATCGAAATTCTCTCGAAAAATTGATCCTTTATATTCAAATTCTTGCAAACTATATCTCGCATTTGCAAAAACATTAAATGTTTCTTTTTTATAATTTACATTATAATTTATTCCATGATTCGCAGGTTCTCCTGTTGTTAATTGTAAAGAACTACTAAAACCTCCTATCTTATTTTTCTTTAAAATAATGTTTAAAATTCCAGCCGTTCCTTCGGCATCATAACGAGCAGACGGATTCGTAATTACTTCTACTCTCTCTATTGTAGAAGCAGGCAATTGTTCCAATCCGTTATTAGAAGTTAACACAGAAGGTTTTCCATTAATTAAAATACGAACATTTGCATTTCCGCGTAAACTAACCGCTCCATCTAAATCAACATTCACAGACGGAACATTATTTAAAATATCTGTTGCATTACCTCCTTTTGCTATTAAATCTTTTCCAACATTAAATATTCGTTTATCTAATTTATATTCTGTTGTAGATCGTTCTGTTCTAATTTCAACTTCTTCTAATTGTGTACTATTTTCTTCTAAAAATAATGTTCCTAAATCTTCAAATTTTTCAATCTTTTTTAATTTTATAGTTATTGGTTTAAACCCCACAAAATCTACTTTAATATCATATATATCAGGTTTCACTTCCACTGAAAATTCTCCTTTCTCATTAGCTGAAGTTCCTGTTAAAAATTTTTCCGATTCTGATTTCATAACAATAATTGTTGCGAACTCTAACGGTTGTTTCGTTTTCTTGTCTACTACTTTTCCTTTTACTGTTACTTGACTAAAAACGCAAATATTAAGCAACAAAGCACATAAGATAATTACCCTCATTTTTTATTTTATAATTAAAATTGAGAGATAAAAATCATCAGTTTTTACAGTGATAAATCATAAAATAGACAGACACTAAGGAAAAGTCGACGATTTAAACATTTACTACAAAAACATAAATTCAGGAGAGAAAAAATCACATTTAGGCGTAGAAAACACGAATTCATCGATTCTTGATTGGATAAATAAGCAATTGAGTATTTTTGAAATATGGTAGACTTCTTTGAAAAAATCGCTAACTATATAAAGTCAAATAGGGTTGTAAAACACCTAATATTTTGGAGTGTTTTTACAATTTTTAACCTAATTAGAGATATTGCTGCTGGATCGCATAGAGGAGAAAAATATCCTATTTATGAAGAATTAATTCCTTTAACTTCAATTATTAGCGATATCCCTGCAATTATTACTTCTTATTTAGTTGTTTATATCTGTTTTGAGAAATTTATTAAAAAACAAAAATACGTTTTAGGTATACTTTTATTTATCGTCATTATTTACATTATGGCGAACTTATATAGGTTATACAATATTCATATCATTGAAGGTGTATATAGAGTACCTCCTTTTCACAAGGAATCACTTTTAGAAATTATTAAAACTCCTAGATATCTAATACCTAATTACATTCCTTCATTAGTTTATATTAGTTTTATTTTTACTGCTGTAAAATATCACTTTGAAAGTGAGGAAAAAAGAAGAAATCAACTTGAAATAGATAAAGAAAAAGTCGACTTAGAATTAAAAACATTAAAAGGTCAATTAAATCCGCATTTCTTATTCAATACTTTGAATAATATTTATTCATTGTCTATACTAAACTCGCCACACACTTCTAATGCAATTGCAAAACTTTCTGAAATGTTAGATTTTGTATTATTTAAAAGTGATGATGAACTGGTTTCTCTTGAAAATGAAATTTCACTAATTGAAAACTATATCACACTAGAAAAACTTCGTTATAATGAAGATTTACAAATATCATTTACTAAAGACATACAAGCTTCAAATACGATCCCTCCGTTAGTTTTATTATCATTAGTTGAAAACGCTTTTAAACACGGAGAAAAATCAAATAGTACAGCTCCAGAAATACATATCGATTTACAAAGTACAGAAGATCAACTAACTTTTAAAATTTCGAATTCCATTACTAATTCCGAAAAAGTTAAAACACGAAAACCATTAGGGTTGGTCAATATTAAAAAACAATTATCTTTAATTTATGGTTCGCAATATTCTTTAGAAATTAGCAACGAACCATCGAAATTGTTATTCACTGTTACGTTAATCATTAAAAAATAATTGCAAAAGAAAAGCATATGCCTTACAAATGTGTTATTGTTGACGACGAGCCTTTGGCTATAAAACTTATAGAAAATCATATTGCTAAAGTTGATTCTTTAGAAGTCGTTGCAACTTGCAATAGCGCTATAAAAGCTTTTGAAATTATACACACTACTGACGTTGATTTACTTTTTTTAGATATTAACATGCCGAACTTAACCGGTATTGATTTTTTAAAAAGTCTGAAGAATCCACCAAAAACAATATTGACGACTGCTTATCGCGATTATGCTATTGAGAGTTACGATTTAGAAGTATTAGATTATTTATTAAAACCCATCACTTTTGAACGTTTTTTTAAAGCCGTAGAAAAATTTACGCGTTCTCATACTAGTAATAATAATGAAAGAACTTTTAATGCAAATAATGAAGAACATGATTTTTTGATTATCAAATCAGGAAATAAGCATCATAAAGTTTTCACTGAACAAATTATTTATATCGAAAGCTTAAAAGATTATGTTCGTTTTCATTTAGAAGACGACAAACGTATTGTAGCGAAACATCGCATAAGTGAGATTGAAAAAAAATTAGATACCAAATCGTTCTTAAGAGTTCATCGTTCGTATTTGATAAATACTCAAAAAATAACAGCATTTACTTCTCATGACATAGAAGTAAATGCTGTAGAAATTCCTATCGGAATTAGTTATAAAGAAAATACTATTTCGTTCTTACAACAATTAAAAAGTTAATCGATATAATTTTGTTATAGTACTTTTCGTGTTTTATCCATTAGGTAAAAATCAGCTAAAACTAAAGCTGTTAAAGCTTCAACAACTGGCACCGCTCTTGGTACAACACAAGGATCGTGTCTTCCTTTTCCTTGTATTTCTGTTGCTTCACCTTCAGAATTAATTGTTTGCTGATTTTGCATTATTGTAGCGACTGGCTTAAATGCTACTCTGAAATAAATATCCATTCCATTTGAAATTCCTCCTTGAATTCCTCCAGATAAATTTGATTGTGTAGTTCCATCTGGATTAAAGATATCATTATGTTCAGAACCTTGCATTTTTGCTCCGCAGAAACCACTACCAAACTCAAATCCTTTAACAGCGTTGATAGACAACATTGCTTTTCCTAACTCTGCATGAAGTTTATGGAAAATTGGTTCACCTAAACCAACAGGTACGTTTTGAGCAACACAAGTAATTGTTCCTCCGATTGTATCACCAGCTTTTCTAATTTCTTTAATCTTATCGATCATTTGTTCAGCAGATTTTTCATCTGGACAACGAACAATATTAGATTCTGTTTTAGAAAAATCTAAATCCTGATAAGGTTTATCAATAAATATATCTCCAACAGAAGATGTAAATGCGTTAATAGAAATATGAGCAAGTAATTGTTTTGCTAAAGCTCCAGCAACTACCCAGTTTGCAGTTTCTCTAGCAGAAGTTCTACCTCCACCTCTATAATCTCTTATTCCGTATTTTTTATCGTATGTGTAATCGGCATGTGAAGGTCTATACACATTTGTATTATGATTATAGTCTTTACTTTTTTGGTTTGTATTTTTAATTACAAAACCAATTGGCATACCTGTACTTTTACCATCAAAAATTCCAGATAAAAACTCTACAGTATCTGGTTCTTTACGTTGTGTTACGATTTTTGACTGACCTGGTTTACGACGATCTAATTCTTTTTGAACAGCATCAAAATCAATTGTTACTCCAGCAGGAAAACCATCGATAACTCCTCCAATTGCTACTCCATGTGATTCTCCGAAAGTAGATACTCGTAATATATTTCCAAAGGAATTAAACATTCTTTCTAATTTTAAAACGAAGGTAACTATTTCACTTAAATCGAGAAGAAGAAGCACTCAGAAAAATGAGAATTATTATTAACTGTGTAATTTTAGATACACATTTTTAATTAGTTTTTAAGATCTGCTCTATCAGAACATTTGATCAACATAAAAAAGGCTTAAAAAAATCAAAAACTAAAAAACTGAAAGTAAATTATTTACAGATTTATTTAAAAATACTTTTCAAAAAAGTTACATTTTATTTTCTCTAAATAAAAAAGGTTCTTATATTTGCACCCGCAAAACGGTTAAACGTTTTCGGCCTGGTGAAATGGCAGAGTGGTCGAATGCGGTGGTCTTGAAAACCATTGACTGTAACAGGTCCGGGGGTTCGAATCCCTCTTTCACCGCGAAAAGCTTCAAGGAAACTTGAAGCTTTTTTGTTTTTATCTACTTCCTTCCATGTGACTTTCTATTTTTTTTGTTTCTAATGAATTGTAATTCCCTCCACTAAGATTATAAATCAAGAAACAAAAAAAACAAGATGTCAAAAAAAACAATTTATCTTTTAGGTATACTAATCACAATTATTCTAGGTACATTTTTAAGTTGGAAATATTGTTGTACCACAAACATAGATTCACAAAAAACAATTGCTCAACCTGCACAAAATCCTGAATCTATTAAGGAAGAAACTCCAAAATTATCTTTCGGGAACATTGATGAAAACGGCAATATTAATTTTTCCTTTGACAATATAAAATTTAAAAAATCTAGTATGGATTTTTCTCCTTCTTTTATGTCTGGGTTAGACACTGAACTTAGTGAATTAAAAGATTTCGTGGTTCAACCTGAAAACGAAAAAGCTTTATCGATTACAGGGTATTATAT
The DNA here is from genome assembly GCF_900198195.1 of Tenacibaculum jejuense. NCBI lineage: Bacteria > Pseudomonadati > Bacteroidota > Flavobacteriia > Flavobacteriales > Flavobacteriaceae > Tenacibaculum > Tenacibaculum jejuense. Next base: position 3,748,966 of record NZ_LT899436.1, read on the forward strand.
GAGTGATGAAACGAATAATTCTATTTTTCCGAATATTGGATTAGCACGTGCTATAAAAATCAAAAACTACATGTCTTCTCGTGGTATTCCTACAAAGTTGATTGATATTTATGGTGAACTTAATGATACCTTAACTGTAACTACAGATAATACCATGGAAAAACCCATTAAGTTTAGTGTTGGGAAATCTAAGGATTATAGTAAACTCATAGAGAGAATAATGAAAGAAATTGAAGAGAATCCTCTAGTATTAGAATTCGATTCTGGACGATTACAATCTGAATTTACATCTGAACAAAGAATAAAAATTGTAAATATATCTACGTATTTAGATAAAGTTGATAATGCTAATTGTTTAATTACTGGACATACAGACAATACTGGTTCTACAGAAAGTAATTTAACTCTAGGCTTGAAAAGAGCTAATTTCTTAAAGGATTACATTATTAGAAGTGGAATATCAGAAAACAAAGTAAAAACTACTTCTAAGGGTGAAAGTTCACCTGTAGCAAGTAACAAAACTGAAGCAGGAAGACAAAAAAACAGACGTGCTACAGTATCTATAAATTAAAAAATATACTTAACCACCTATAGTAATCATACTTCGGTTATTATGGTTGGTTAAGTTTTCAAAATCTTTGCTATCTGTCATTCCAGAACGAACGGCTTTCTTTTTACGAATTGCACTTTGAATTATGGGTTCAATAGAAATTCCTGCTCTGTATGTACTTAGTAAATCTGTTTCTGATGTAGAGAATAAACAATTCTTTAGTTTGCCATTCGCAGTTAATCGAATACGGTTACAAACATCACAAAACGGATTGGTTACTGAAGAAATAATTCCGAAACTACCTTGGTAAGCATCAATTTTAAAATTTCTTGCTGTAAAATTATCCTCGTGAGGCAAAGGAACAACTACATCTTTTGAATATTTAGCCTCAACCTGATTTAAAAGCTCATTATAACTTACTAATTTAGATTTATCCCATCTATTTCCGTCAAAAGGCATAAACTCTATAAAACGGACTGAAATTGCTCTATCTTTCGTAAATTCTACGAAATCGATAATTTCATTATCATTAAAACCTTTTAACAACACAACATTCAGTTTTACATTAAAACCTTCATCTAATAATAACTGTGTATTTTCAAAAGCTTTTTTAAATTGATCTCGTTTTGTTATTGTATTGAATTTTTCAGGATGTAAAGTATCTAAACTTACATTGATTGTTTTTAACGATGACTTTTTTAATACCTCAATATTTCTATCCACTAGAATTGCATTTGTGGTCATTGAAAGTTCAATAGGCAATTTAGAGAGTCCAGAAATAATCTCTTCAAAATCTTTTCTCAGCAAAGGTTCTCCACCTGTCAATCTAATTTTAGTAACTCCATGTTGCACAAACAATGCTGCAATATCAATTACTTCAGCAGCCGTCATAATTTGATTTCTAGGAGACAATACTACTCCACTTTCGGGCATGCAATAGGTACAACGTAAATTACACTTTTCAGTAAGTGAAATTCGTAAATAATTATGATGCCTACCAAAAGTATCTGTTAGTATATTTTGTCTCTTACTCATTAATGACGTTCTCCTGTTAATACTTTATAACTATGAAATAAATGTGGAAAAACCGCATCTAAACTTTCTACAACTCCTTTACTAGAACCTGGAAGCGCTAATACCAAACAATTATTATCAATTGTTCCTACAACACTTCTAGATAACATAGCATAAGGCATACGTTCTTGTCCATATCTCCGAATAGTTTCCTCTGCTCCTACGATTCTTTTATCTAATAAAGGCAAAATAGCTTCAGGTGTTGTATCTCTAGCTGATAAACCTGTTCCGCCTGTTAACACAATTAAACTAAACTCTTCTTTTAAAGCTAGAACTCTTTGTTGAATTGTATCAAAATCATCAGGAACCACTTCTACTTCTTTTGTAGTTACTTGATAACCTTCCAATTTTTCTTTGATTAACTTTCCTGATTTATCTTCACCTTTTCCTTCAAAAATTGTATCAGAACATACAATAACTGCTGCTTTTACTTCTGAAACATCTTTTACAGGGTAAGATGTTTTTCCTCCTTTTTTCTGAAGTAGTTTTATTGCATGTATTTCAACTCCTTTATCAATAGGCTTTAACATATCATACATATTCAAAGCAACTACACTAGCTCCGTGCATTGCTTCAACCTCTACTCCTGTTTTATAAATCGTTTTTACTGTAACTTTTACAACAACATTTAATCCTTCTATTTCATAAGTAACACCTGTAAACTCAATTGGCATTGGATGACAATCTGGCAATAATTCAGGTGTTTTTTTTACACCAAGCAAACCTGCTGCTTTACTCATTGCAAAAACATTTCCTTTAGGAACAGTATCATTTTGAATAGCATTTATTGTAGCTTGTGAACTTACTTTTACAATTGCTTGTGCTGTTGCTATTCTTAATGTATTTGATTTATGTGTAATATCTACCATTTATCAGTTATCAGTTATCAGTTATCAGTTATCAGTTATCAGTTATCAGTTATCAGTTATCAGTTATCTAAAACTATTTTTTCTAACAGCTACATAAATAAAAATTAAAAACTTTTATCGCTATTTTTCAACTTCAACCTTCAATATTAAACATTTGTTTTCCATTGATACGATTCGTCTTCAAAAAGCTCTTTGCCAAATATTGGAACTTCAGATTTTATTCTATTTACAATATACTCTGTTGCTTCATAAACATGAGGTCTATGTGGCGCCGAAACAAAAACAAAGAAACACACTTCTCCTACATTTACTTTTCCTAAACTGTGATACGTATGCATACACGTTAAATCAAACTTTTCAAAGGCTTCTTCTCTAATTTCATGTAGTTTTTGCTCTGCCATTTCTTGATAACAACTAAACTCTATCGCACTAACTACTTTATCTTCTACTTCATCTTTTCGAATCTGACCTAAAAAAATATTATGTGCTCCAATTTGTGTTTTTACTTGATGTTTCGCAATTGCATTTGCAATAAAATCTGGAGTGATTTGACCTTCTATGAAAACTAATTTTTTCTTCATTTTACTCTTGTTCTTCCCTTACTCTAAAGATACTCTATTTCTTTCGTACTGTTTTAATTGATTTGTTTTAAAATCTATTCCCACAAGTGCTGTCCAAACCGCATCGGTATCTGGAATAAATTGACTTGTCATAAATAACCCTTGACCATTTAAAGTCAATGGCGTTGGAATTATTTCTGTTATCAAGTTTTTGTTGATTATAGAATCAGTTGGCACTTTATTTTTAAATAAATAGAAGCCATGTTTTGCAACTTCTTTACCATATGATCCAAAAGATAGAAACGAAATTGTATCCTTATCTTTTATCATTTTACAATGTGCATATACATCTGTCGGTTCAAATTTATTTTCCTTTAAAGTTTCTTTTAAATAGATACTGTCTTTTGAAAACTTATAATTATTCTTTGCTATAAAATCGTTAATCGTTACACATACATACTGTTTATTTTCATTAAGCTTTTCACTCGAGTTATATGTAGCAATCACCTGACTTTCGAGTTGACCTGAAAAGTATTCGTAATTTTTTAAATGTAGTGTATCTATGACTTCTTGATTGTCATCAAACACCAAAATAGTATTCAAATTACTAATCTCTAAATATTTGTTCGCTACAGCATCTTCGATCTTAAATCTTGTATACTCAATGCTTTTCAAGATAACATCACTAGTATATTTTTCGAAATTGTTATGAAAATCTTCTTGAAGTATTGTTGATGTAGTTGTTTTAAAACTTACAGGTATATAATAATCTTTTCCTTGATCTATCTTTTCTAAAAGTCCTACATAAATAGATTTATCGTCAGTAACCACTAATTTATTCTCTTCTACAATTTCGACCTTTGAGTTTTTGGTTTCATCCTTAGAATCAACGATTGTATCTTTTACAGTAGAAACCTCTTCTACTTCTTCAGTAAATGTTTTTTCTTTTGCTTTTTTGGACTGACAAGCAATTGTAAGAAATAATAAGACAATTAGAGTATACCGCATTTCTATTCCATTTTAACCTCCTGCAAAAGCAGATAATATTGCTACTTCGTCAGCTTCTTTTAAAAGGATTTCTTCTGATTTAGAAACTAAATTATGATTTACTGCTATTTGCATATCATCTAAATCGAGATGATACTTTTCTTGTAAAAACGCGACTAAACCTGGAATTGAATTTTCCTCTAGATTAATTTCTTCAGATGATTTTTTTGCTACATCTGCTATTTTTCCGAAATAAATAACTTTCATTCTTACACTAAAAATAATTTTACAGCTGCTATTGTTAATACTCCTGCTAATACATATTTCAACATATTCATAGAATACTTTTTACTTCCATAGATAGCACCTAAACTTCCGCCAATTAATGCAACTGGAATAAAGTATAAAACCTCTAACGGAACTATTCCTTCATTTATGGTAAAACCTATTAATCCTGAAATTGAATTCACAAAAATAAATAAGGCCGAAACCGCAGCTGCTTGTTTCATATTTCCCCACGCTAAAAGCACTATAACCGGACTTAAAATTATACCTCCTCCAATACCAATCATACCTGAAAAAAGTCCGATACAAGCCCCTATTAATAGTGAAATTACTAAATTATTCTCTTTTAATTCTTCCTTTTCATCTCCAAATACATTTAACATCTTAAGAATTGCGAAAATCAAAAAAAAACCTAGTATTTTTTTATAAAAACCAGCATTCACTGAGATATAACCTCCAATAAAAGCTGCTGGAATAGAACTAATCGCAAACGGATAAAACAACTTCCACTTAAAATGTTGATGCTTCCTGAAAAACCAAAACGATACTCCAGAAACAAAAATATTGAGTACTAAAGCTATCGGTTTCATAAACAAAACAGGAAAAGTAAATAAAGCCATTAATGCTAAATACCCACTTGCTCCTCCATGTCCGACACTTGCATATAAAAAAGCAACTACAACGAGAATTAATAAAAATGGAACTAATACTTCTAGTTGTAATACTCCCATCGATTAACTAAGTTTTATATATGTAATTTCTTCTCCTTTTTTTATTTCTTGTACATCTTCTGGAACGATCAATAAACCATTTGCGACAGCAAAAGACTTTAACATTGAAGAAGCTTGACCCGTTAATTGTGTTGCTTGTCCGTTTTCTATTATTCCTTTTAAGAATAAGGTTTTACCAAAAGCGTTTTTAATATCATTTGTTGCTTTAGCTGTACTTCTTGGTAAATGATAATCTTTATAACCTAACTGTGCTTTTATAACTGGTAATACATAAGAATAAAAACAACTTAAACTTGACGCAGGATTTCCTGGTAAAGCAAAAACTAATTTCTCTTCTTTTTCTCCGAACCACAAAGGCTTACCCGGTTTTTGATTTACTTTATAAAAAACTTCCGACACATTATTCTCTTCCAACCCGCGTTTTACAAAATCATAATCTCCAACAGAAATTCCGCCTGAAACTAAAATAACATCAGCAAAATCTAACTGATTTTTAATCGCTGTTTTTGTTGCTTCAAATGTATCTTCAACTTTTACAATTTCAACCTCATCGATTCCTAATCTATGCAAAGCTAATTGTAAAGTAATCGAATTACTGTCGTAAACTTGACCTTCCTCTAAGACTTCACCGACAGCTTTTAACTCGTTTCCTGTAATTAAAATACTAACTTTAGGCTTCTGATAAACTTTTACTGTACTTAATCCTAAACCAGCAATAAATCCAATTGCCGCTTCGTTTAAAACTGTTCCTTCTTCTAAAGCTATTGCTCCTGTTTTTATTTGTTCTCCTAATGGTCTTACATTAGAAGATTTTTTAGGTAATTCATTAATTGTTAGCTGATCACCTTCAACACTTGTGTGCTCTTGCATTACAACAGTATCAGCTTGATCAGGAACTCTAGCTCCTGTAAAAATTCGTACAGCTTCACCTTCTTGTAGTACTACATTTTTTGAATCTCCCGCCTGAACTTCGCCAACTACAGTAAAACTTGATATTTCATTATGGATAAATGCATATCCATCCATTGAAGATTGCTTAAATGGAGGCATATTAATTGGAGAAACTATGGCTTCTGCTAAAACTAAACCTAACACTTCTTGTATTGGTTTTTCTATAATTTTATTGGGCTGACAGTAATTTTCTATATGTTGAATTGCTTCAGAAACTGAAATCATGGGTTGATTAATTTTTGGTAATCTTCAGGTGTATCAATATCGAGTAATTTTCCTGAAGAAGCTACAGTTTTTATAAAATTTAACTCAGAATTTAACAATTGTTTTGCGCCTTTATCACCAGTTAAATTTAAGAGTTTAGGATAGAATGTTTTAGGAAAAATTGCTGGCACACCATTGAAACCATCGTATCTAGAAGCAACAATACATTCTTTATTTTTCTTATACAAAGTAACCATTTCGTTGATGTAGGTGACATCAATTTTAGGTTGGTCTCCTAAAGTAATTAAAATAGCGTCGTAATTTGAAAGTTTTGTTACTCCTGAACAAATACTTGAACTTAATCCTGAAGCAAAACCTTCGTTAATTATATAATTTACAGTGTAGTTTTGTAAGTTTTCTTTTATTTTTTGAGCATTTGCGCCTAAAACAACATAAATATCTTCTGAATTAAAAACCTTAATACTACTTTCTAAAACTGTTCCTAGTATTGAGCTATTTTTATATGGAAGTAACTGTTTTACTCTTCCCATACGAGAAGCTTTTCCTGCTGCTAAAACTAGCATTGCTATTTTCATATCTTACTTCTGAAGATGAATTTTCCCTTTTATTTTACGTAAAGAATACGGTTCTTTTTTTCGAATTACTGCTAAAATTTCAGCAACAATTGAGACTGCAATTTCTTCTGGAGTTATTGCTCCGATATGCAATCCTGCCGGACTGTAAATTTTATCTAATAATTCTTCTGATACATCTTCTTTGTAATGAAACAAGTCATTTTCTAACTGATCTCTTCTTTTTGTAGAACCCAAAACCCCAATATACATTGGATTGAAATTTATAATCTTCAATAAATACTTTAAATCTTGAACGTAATTATGCGTCATTAACACTACAACAGTATCAGAATCTATAGTTAAATCAACGATTTCCGGAGTACTTGCAGTTACTGTATTTGCTCCAGGAAAATCAGTTTTAGATTTTGGATCTTTAATTGAAGTAATCACATCAACTTCCCAACCTAACAAACTAGACACTGATGTTAATTTTACAGCATCGTGTTCTCCTCCTACAATTAATAATTTTGTTAGTGGTTTAAGTTTCTGAGAGAACTTTTGTAAATCACTTGAGAACTCCAGCTTTCCATTAAACGTATATTGTTTATCATTTTGAAAAGTAATAGTACTTCCATAATCTCCTTTAGCTTCATCTTCAGCTACAAAAGAAGAATGAATTGTAAACTCTTCTCTATCTGATAAACGTTTTTCTAAAGCATTGGTGAAATCATTTGAAACATGAAAAGGTTCAATTAAAATGTACAAGATTCCTTCACATCCCAAACGATAACGTCCATCGTAAGTAATAACTTTAGCTATTCCATCTTTGAAAACTGACTGCGCTCTTAGTTTCACCTCTTTTTCTACACAACCTCCACTAACTGCTCCGATCATTTTTCCGTCTTCACAAATCAGCATTCGAACACCTGGTTTCCTGTAAGAAGAACCTTCTAAATGAACTACAGTTGCCAATACATTTTTTAATCCTTTTTCTTGATGAAGTACAGCTTGTTTTACTATGTCTACAAATTCATATGTCATGTTGTTAAATTAGCAATAAAAAATCAAATAATCATTACAAGAACATTTTTTCGATTGTATTTAACTCCATTATAACAAAACAAAAAACCCGAGCTTTCACTCGGGCTTTCCTTGATTTTTGTTAGATATTTAAGTTAGGTTAATCGACTATTTTTGATCGATTACTCTAAATGTAGTTCTTCTGTTTGCTGCATGCTCACGTTCTGTACAAGAAACTCCATCTTTACATCTGTTTGTTAATCTAGCTTCTCCGTAACCATTCGCTGTTAACTTACTTGGATTAATTCCTTTTGAAACTAAATAATTTACTACAGCTTGTGCTCTTCTTTCTGATAAAGATTGATTACTCGTTCTAGATCCTCTAGCATCTGTATGAGATTCAATTGCTACTGCAACACCGTCTTTTAAGATTGGTAATAAACGTGCATCAATAATTCTTTTAGCTCCAGAAGTTAATGTAGCACTTCCTAAATTCCAGTTTATTGGTAACGGTGTATTAGTTACTAATTTACATTCAACTTCTTTCCAAGTAGTTAAACCTCCTTTAGAAACTAGTACCTCTTTAGTTACAGTTTTATATTTTGCACTTACAGGCTTTTCTTCAGAATACGCATCTTTTTCTAAGATCGTTTTCTTGATAGTAGCATACTTCTGATCAATTTTAACTGTTCTTGTTGATGGAGGTGTAGCCATTACAGTCTTCTTCATTGTAGTTGTTACTTCAGGAATCTCTATTTCTCTTGCTCCTTGAACAGCTGGAATAGTTTTCTTTATTGTAGTAGTTACCTCAGGAATTGCTATTTCTCTTGTAGTTGGTGGAGTTACCATTACTCGTTTCTTAACAACTTTTGTCACCGCTGGAACATCAACCTCTCTTGTTGTTGGAGGAGTTACCATAACTGTCTTTTTAACAACTTTTGTTATTGCTGGTACATCTACTTCTCTTGTTGAAGCTGGTACATCAACCACAGTTCTTTTAATAATTTTTCTTTCTTCAGGAATTTCTACTTCTCTTGTAGTTGGTGGAGTTACCATAACTCGCTTCTTAACAACTTTTGTCACCGCTGGAACATCTATTTCTCTTGTAGTTGGTGGAGTTACCATTACTCGCTTCTTAATAACCTTAGTAACTTCAGGAATATCAATTGTTCTTGTTGTTGGTGGAGTTTTCATAACTCTTTTTACATATGTAGCATTACCACAACCTCCTGGTGTATCTGCATCATTACAAGTTGATGTTTTTACAATAGAAGCATCAGCAGATAATAATGTTTTATCAACAGTTGTAAATTGAGCTGGAACTTCTTTATAACACCAGTAACGGCAATCGTTAGGATCTGACGAAGTACAATCTGGAGCTCTTTCACTCATTTGCCAATTCGCAGATTTAGCTCTTACTTCAATAACTTCACTATCTTTTGTGAATGAAGCTGGAACTACTCTTAATTTGTTCCCGTATTCTCTTTTTTTGTAAGAAACTGTTTCTGTTCCAAAAGTAGCAGGAACTATCTCTAAACGTTTACTAGCTTCTTTTACTGTAACTACAACATCTTTAAGCTCATATTTTGCAGGAACTATTTCTACTCTTTTTGAAGCTTCTTTTACTGTAACAACAACATCTTGCATTTCATATTTTGCAGGAACTGAAACAAGTCTTTTACTTGCTTCTTTTACTACAACTTCTTCTGATATTGTTTTCATTTTAGCTGGAATTACTACTAAACGCTTACTAGCTTCTTTAATCGTAATAACCTCGTCACGAGTTTCGAATTTAGCAGGAACATTTACTAATCTTTTATATCCCTCTTTAATAGTTACCACAACGTCTCGCATCTCGTACTTAGCTGGCACAAGCTCCAAACGCTTACTAGCCTCTTTAGTAACAACAGAAACGTTTTCAACAGAAGGGCTTCCTATTGTTTTTTCTAAACGCTTACTAGCTTCTTTAGTAACTACTGTGAAGTTTTGAGTTTCGTACTTAGCTGGAACTACTACTAACTTTTCCCCTCCTTCATCTACTAAAACCCTTTCTGTAACAGTTTTATATTTTGCAGGATAAGTAACTATTCTTTTGTAAGCAGGCGCTACTTCTATAGTTACATCTTCGTTTTTCCAAACTTCAGGAGTTTTACATCTAACGTAACACTTCCCTGGTTCTGCATTAGTTGGTAGATCCTGAGCAGATACCGTAAATCCGATTGCTATTAAAGCACCAGATACCATAAGTCTTTTCATAATGGATAAAATTTGTTTTTTGATTACTTAGCTTTCTTGTGACCCTTTTTCGGGGGAAAAGTCACATGCCTAACAAATATAAACAAATTTCACTAATGTTAAAGACTTGTTAAATAATTTTATAATTTATTAAAATACAAACTCTTAACTATACCGTCTGAAAGCCCTATTTTTGGTACAAAAATTCTTCTCGCACCACTCCATTTCATTGCAGAAAGATAAATTTTTGTAGCTGGAACAATTACATCTGCACGATCTGGATTTAAACTTAACTCAGAAACTCGTTCTTCATAAGTCATCTTTTTTAGATATTCAAATTGAGCATTTAGGTAAATATAAGATATAGGTCGACCAGCATCTAAACCAGACATTTTAAAAATCTTGTTGATATTTCCTCCAGAACCTATCAAAGAAATTCTTTTATATTCTTTTGTGTGTTTGGTTATCCACTCTTCTACCTTGGCAAAGATCTTTTTATTCTTTTCTTTTGAATTGTTAATCAAACGAACAGTACCTATCTTAAAAGATTTAGAATTGATAATTTTTCCTTCAGAAAAAATGGTAAGTTCAGTACTACCCCCACCAACATCTACATACAAATATGTTTCATCTGAATTAATAAGATGCTTTAAATCTGTTGAGGAAATAATTGCAGCTTCTTTTGCGCCATTTATTACATCTATTTCAATACCTGTTTTTCTAAAAACTTTCTCAACTATCTCTTGATTATTAGATGCTTCACGCATTGCTGAAGTCGCACATGCTTTATACTTTTCTACTCCATGAACTTTCATTAACAATTTGAAAGCTTTCATGGCATCTAACATTCGATCAATATTATTATCAGAGATACTACCTTCAACAAAAGCATCGGCTCCTAAACGGATAGGAACTCTTACTAACGATGATTTTTTAAATTTAGGTTCTTTCTTTTTATCTTCTATTACATTAGCTACCAATAATCGTACAGCATTCGAACCTATATCAATGGCGGCGTATTTCCTTATCTTCAAAAGTGATTCGTTTTATTTATGATATTTAGGAAACTCAACAAGAACTGTGGCTCCTTTTTTAATGTCTTTCCAATGTTTTTCTTTAAATTGAATACCCACAACACCACAAGTGGTTACGTGAGCTATAGGCTTGCTTCCAAACTTATTTACAAAAGTATTTATTCCATGATCGTGACTAAAGATAATTGCACTATCAAAGCTATCATCTAATGCTTTTACTGTTTTCACAAGATAGCCATCACTAAAACTGTAGAGTTGTTTGCTAATTTTCAGATTAGCCATAGGATATCCAAAGTTTTCACAAAAAATTATTCCTGTTTGTAATGCTCTATTTGCACTACTAGAAATAAACACATCTGGCCTTTGAATATTTTTCGCTAAATATTTAGAAACTAAATGAGCATCATTAATTCCTCTTTCTTTTAGCGGTCTATCGTGATCTTTTACGCTTGTATATTTCCACGATGATTTAGCATGACGAACTATGTAAATTGTTTTCATTCAACTAAAAAAGAATGTTCAAATATAGTATTACGGAGCTAAACGTTCAAGCTTCCAGTTAAAATCTTTTTGTAATTCGTAACGAATTCTATCGTGAAGTCTGTTAGGACGTCCTTGCCAAAACTCTATTGAAATTGGCTTCACTATAAAACCTCCCCAATGTTTTGGTCTTGGTATCTCTTTGTTTTTAAACCTTTTCTCAAATTCAGCAAGATTATTTGACAACACTTTTCTATCTGCAACTACTTCGCTCTGATTTGATGCCCAAGCTCCTAACTTACTTCCATCTGGTCTAGATTCAAAATATCCATCAGATAAGTTCTCTGCGACTTTTTCTGCTGTTCCTTTTATGATAATTTGTCGCTCTAATCCTGCCCAAAAAAACGACAAACAAACATTTCCATTTTCTGTTATTGCTTTTCCTTTTTCAGAGTTATAATTAGTATAAAAAATAAAACCTTCGTGTGTATACTTTTTTAGTAAAACAACTCTAGTTTTTGGAAAACCGTCTAAACCGATTGACGCTATACTCATAGCGTTAGCTTCATCTACTAATTCAGAATCATTTGCTACTAAAAACCAATCTCTAAACAATTCTATAGGATTTTCTGGACAATTAGATTCTAACAATTCTGATTTCTCATACGACTTTCTGTAATCGCTTAAATCTTGTGACATTTGTATTTTTTTAGCTTTGTAAAAATACAATATAAATGCGAGTTCTTTATAAATAGTATACATTTGTTCATCTGAAAATAAAAGGTATGAATAACGATATTGCGGTAAGAATTTATAAAGCTATTCAATACATAGAAGAAAATAGTAACGCTAAACTTTTGTTAGAAGATGTAGCCTCTAAAGCTCATTTTTCTCCTTTTCATTTTCATCGTATTTTTAAAGCTATAACTGGCGAGACTTTTAATCATTTTATTGTTAGAAAGCGTATTGAAAAATCTGCCGATTATTTGCTTCACAAACCGGATAAAAGTATTTCTGAAATTGCTTTTTCTTCAGGCTTTAGTTCAATATCCACATTCTCTAGAACTTTCAAAAAGTTTTATGGAATGAGTCCTAAACAATTTCAAGAAAGCAGCTCGAGTAGATTTAGCAAGATTTGCAAAACAGAAAGCAAGAATGGTAAAATAGAAACTCAACTGGAACAATACATTTGTAACATGAATGAACATTTACAATTTATTGATCGTAACGCTAAAAAAATAGATACTGTTTTCATTAACGATATTGATGTAGCTTATGTTCCGCACATAGGACCTTTTGAAAATTTGGGAACTGCATTTCAAAAACTACTCCAGTGGGCTTACCCCAGAAACTTAATGAATGGGAAACATCAAATTATGTCAATTTATCATGATAGTCCAAAAATCACTGAACCTGATAAGCTAAAAGTTAGTGCATGTATTAGTCTAAATGGAATTAATATTGATACAACTGATATAAACACTCGAACTATTTCTTCAGGAAAATATATTGAAGCTAATTTTGAATTAGGAATGGATGAACTTCCTAACATGTGGGAAGGTATTTTCGTTTGGATTTTTAATAAAGGATATAAAATTAACAGTGAATTAGATCCTTTTGATATTTATCATAACGACTTTAATACGCATCCTCAAAAAAAATGTAATACTACTATTTATATTCCAGTACTCTAAAAAACAGTTCAGCTTATTTTTTTTACAACTCGGTATTTCTTTTTATGAAAAAGAAGAATACAAACACACCTTTGTGTCATCAAATAAAAAAACGACATGAAAACCAAACTATTTATTTTTTCTCTTTTAATGAGCTTTGTAACTTTTGCTCAAGTAGAAATTTCTGGTAAAGTTATAGACACTAAAGGAAATCCAATTCCTGGAGCAAATGTATATTTAGACGGAACTTATGACGGAGCCTCTACCGATGAAAATGGGAAATACAGCTTTACAACTTCTGAAGAAGGAACACAAACCATAGTAGTTTCATTTATCTCTTTTGAAACTTTTTACAAAACAGCCGTGTTAAGTAAACTAAATAATTTAGTGATAAAACTTAGAGAAGATATTAACACTTTAGATGCAGTTGTAATTAATGCAGGAAGTTTTGATGCTGGAGAAAAAGCAAGAGCTGTAGCTTTAAAACCTTTGGATATTGTTACCACTGCAAGTGCTTTAGGTGATGTTGTTGGAGCTTTTCAAACATTACCAGGAACCTCAGCTAATGATGAAGATGGTAGATTATTTGTTCGAGGGGGTGACGCAAATGAAACTCAAATGTTTATTGATGGAATTCGAGTTTTTAATCCTTTTGTTCCAACATCTAGCAATGTTCCAACTAGAGGACGTTTTTCTCCTTTTCTTTTTAAAGGAATGACTTTTTCTACTGGTGGTTATTCTGCTGAATACGGACAAGCGCTATCGAGCGTACTTACTTTAAATACTATTGATCAACCAGATCAAGAAAAAACTGAAATCCAATTAATGACAGTTGGTGCTGGAATTGGAAACACTCAAATTTGGGGTAAAAACTCTTTCAGTATAAATACTTCTTATATCAACTTAGCTCCATATCAAATTGCATTTCCAGGAAGAGAAGAATGGAATAAACCTTTTGAAGGTGCAAGTGGTGAAATGGTATATCGCTATCAACCAAATGAAGATGGATTATTAAAACTTTATAGTGCTTTTAACTATTCTAATTTAGATGTGATTCAGGAGGATATTAACTTCGCTAACGGTTTCAATTTTGCTTTACAAAACACCAACCTTTACTTTAATGGTTCGTACAAACAACGTTTAGGAAGCAGATGGTCTATTTCTGGAGGAATGAGTTATACTAATGAAAATACTGATTTTACTTTACAAGATAATCTGATAGATGATCAGGAAAATTCTGCTCACTTTAAAGTAAAAGTTTCTAAACGTTTTTCAAGTCGAATAAAACTAAACTTTGGTTCTGAATATTTTATCACAAACTTTAAAGAAAAGTTCACACTAAATAACACCAACTCTTTTAACTACGGATTTAATAATAATATTTTTGGAACATTTGCGGAAACAGATATTTTCTTTTCTAAAAAACTAGCAGCTAAAGTTGGACTTAGAGCCGAAAACAATGAGTTTTCTGATCAAATGACGTTTTCTCCAAGAGCTTCTTTAGCTTATAAATCAGGAGCTAAATCTCAATTCTCTTTTGCTTATGGTAAGTTTTACCAGAATCCGAGAAGTGAATATTTAAAATTTTCTACCGATTTAAATCCTGAAAATGCGACACATTACATTGCTAACTATCAATTTATGAAAGACAAGCAACAATTTAGAATTGAAGCTTACTACAAACAATATGATGACTTAGTTAAATTCGACGATCAGTTTGCTTCTCCTTCTTCAAATTTTGATAATAATGGAGATGGTTTTGCAAAAGGTGTAGATGTATTCTGGAGAGATAATAAGAATATTAAAAACTTAGATTACTGGGTATCGTACTCTTATTTAGACACAGAAAGAGATCATAGAAATTTCCCTACTAGAGCAACTCCAAATTTTGCATCATCACACAATGCTTCTGTAGTTGGTAAATATTGGGTTGATTCTTGGAAAACTCAACTTGGTGTTTCTTATAGATTTGCAACCGGTAGAACATATACAAATCCTAATAAAATCGGTTTTTTAAATGAAAAAACTAAGAATTATAATTCCGTAAGTTTAAACGCCGCTTACTTGATTAGCCAACAAAAGATATTATACATATCTGTAAACAATGTTTTAGGAACAGAAAACGTTTTTGGATATAATTACAGTAACCAACCGAACATGAACGGAACTTTTGAAAGACAAGCATTAAGACCTACAGCAGATCAATTCTTTTTTATCGGATTTTTCTGGTCTATTAGTGACGATAATAAAAGTAATCAGCTAGATAATATTTAATATAATTATCAGCAAACTATAAATAACAATAATCAAATCACAATTCGGTAACTAAAAATAACAACTCGGTAAGAATTTTGATTAAATAAAAATAAATCGAAAGATATTTGAAATGAATTTAAATCTTAAAACTATGCAAAGACTTATTTTACTCCTTTTCGTATTCGTGTTAAGCACTTTTTCAAGCATTTTAGCACAAGAAACATATTCCATTACTATTGATTTTTCTGGAATGAAATCAGACAAAGGTGATTTATACATTGCTCTGTATAACTCTGAAAACACTTTCTTAAAAACACCAATGAAAGGTGAAATCGTAAAAATAAGTGATAAGAAAGCTACAGCCGTTTTTAAAAACATTAAAGCAGGAAATTATGCAATTTCTGCTTTTCATGATGAAAATGATAATAAAAAAATGGACACTAAAATATTTGGTATTCCAAAAGAACCTATAGGAATTTCTAATGATGCCAAAGGATTTTTTGGGCCCCCAAAATATAAAGATGCACAATTCACTGTCGATAAAAATATTTCTTTAGCTATTACTATAAAATAAAAACGCTTATCATGAAAAAAATAATCACTTTATTATTATTAACTATATCATTTTCAATTTTTAGCCAATCGAAATACGATACAGGAATGCAAAAAGCTTTTGAACTTTGGGGAGCGAAAAAAAATGATCAAGCATCTCAATTATTTGAGAGAATCGCTAAAGCTGAACAAAATGAATGGTTACCGTCTTACTACGTGGCAACTATTGAAATATTAGGAAGTTTTGGTTTAAAAGATGAAGCTAAACTAAACTCTAAATTGAAAAGAGCACAAGAGTTTTTAGATATCGCCAAAAGTATTTCTCCTAAAAATCCTGAAATTATGATTAATCAAGCTTTATTAAATACAGCTTATATTGCTTTTGATGGACAAAAATATGGAATGACTTTATCTGGCAAAAATGCAGTTTTATATAACGAAGCTCTAAAATTAGCTCCAAAAAATCCTAGAGTTATTTTAGGAAAAGCTGAATGGGACATGGGAAGCGCAAAGTTTTTTGGTCAACCTACTGATCCGTATTGTAAAGATGTTGAAAAAGCCTTAGCCTTATTTGAAAAAGAAGAATTACCTAAATACTATCCTAAATATGGTAAAGAAAGAGCAGAAGAAATTTTGAAAAACTGTAGTCAAAATAAATAAAAACAAAAAAGAGCATTCTAACGAATGCTCTTTTTGTTTTGTATACTCTTTTATTTCTTGATAATTAGAGTATCTAATTTCATTTCTTTCTGTAACCATTTCTTTAATTCGATTTCCTTCTTTGCTACATAGTCTTTCTTCAATTTATTACTCCAAATTACAGTAGCTTCTGGAAGTGTATCGATTTTAATAAAATCTTTAGTAGACAATACTTTAGAAAAACGAATTTCCTGAATATCATTAAATCTAAGTTTAGCTCCACCAGCAATCTTACTAAAAGGAATACTACTTTTATCAGCTTTTTCTATTGTAGATGTTAATCCTGAAATTTCATTTTCTAACTCTTTGATCTTATCTTGTAACCCATTAATAACATAATCTTTTTGATCTAAGTTATTATATGCTCTTTCTAAAGATTTAGAAATATCATCTATACTTCTCGATTTATTACCAATTACTACAACATCGTAATCACTAATCTTATCATAATCTTTAACTTTCAGCTTTAAGTTTGTTTCAACAGCTGGTGCTATTTCTCCATTAAATCTTAATCTGATTTGTTTCTTTTCGTCATCTTTTCTTGGCTCACCATTTAACCATAAATTATCGTTATCTTCTACTTCTGTTTTTATATACTTGTCAAAACTTGCTTGCACAACAGTTTCTTTATAAACATTAATAAATGTTCTTACCGCTGGTACCATTACTAATAATGCGATTAAAGAAGCAATTTGAGCTACACGTTTTCTCTTTTTAGAATTTACATAACGAATCATTGTAAACCCTAATAACTTTAATACAATAAAGGTAGCTAAAGCAATAAAGATTGCATTAATGGTAAATAAATACATAGCTCCCAAAAAGTAATCTAAATTCCCTATCGCTAAACCATACCCTGCAGTACATAATGGTGGCATTAAAGCTGTAGCAATCGCAACTCCAAATATTACAGAGGCTATCGTTCCTTTTTTAGTTCGTGCGATAATTAAAGCTAAACCTCCAAAGAACGCAATTAAAACATCTCGAATATCTGGTTTTACACGCCCCATTAATTCGGATGTTTCTTCTCTTAAAGGAAACAGAAAAAAGAATAAAAATGCAGTGATTAAACTTAAAACAATCATTGTAGCCAAATTGACTAATGATTTTTTTAAGGTGTCTATATCATTTATTGCTAAAGACATTCCAACTCCTAAAATTGGTCCCATTAACGGAGATATTAACATGGCTCCGATTACTACTGCTGTTGAATTTGCATTTAAACCTATCGATGCAACAAAGATGGAACAAATTAAAATCCAAGCTGTAGCTCCTTTAAATGGAACGTCACCTTTTATAGCTTCTATAGTAGCTTCTTGATCTGTATCATGTTTAAAATCTAAAAGTTCATTCATGAACGTTTTAAAACTAGCCCACAAACCTTTAGCATCTTGCCTTACAGCTTCTTTAGACTTATCTATCGTTTCTTCCTGCTTATTTTCATCCATACTTTTGATTTATTTTTTGAGCGAAAGATACAAAAACATGTAGTATTTCATCTGAAAATTAAATACTTCAATTCATTTAATTCGAAATTTTCAAAAAACATTCATCTACAGTAATCAACCAATAATCTAAACTTAAATCCTCGTCGAATGAATAAAAAAACTTTTAACGCTCATTTTTTCTATTTTCATATCGCAATTTAGATTTCATGATGATAATGAGAAAATTAAACATATTATTTATCGACGACGACGAAGTAGAAAGAATGAAATTTTCTAGGGTTTGTAGACAAACTGATCACCCTACAGAAATAATTGAAGCTACTAATGGAGAAGATGCACTAGAGAAATTAAAAAACTCTTCATTATCTCAACTCATTTTTTTAGATTTGAATATGCCAAAAATGAATGGTATAGAATTTCTGGAAATACTAAAGGCTGATGAACGACTAAAATACATTCCTATAATAATTCTATCTAGCTCTGATAACATGCAGGATCTTAAAAGATGTTACGAACTTGGTATAGCAGGTTACATTTTAAAACCTATCCGTTACGAAGATTACAGCAAAAACATAACTACTATGTTAGATTATTGGACAAGTAGTGAATTAGTCGGTTAATTATGAAAGGAATCGTTTTTACAGAATTCTTAGATTTAGTAGAATCTAAATTTGGACTGGAGACAGTTCAACAAATCATTGATGAATCTGAATTGGAATCTAATGGAGTTTATACTTCTGTTGGAACTTACAAGTTTAATGAAATGGTATCTTTACTTACCAATTTGAGTAAAGCCACAAAAATAGCCCCCAACGATCTTCTTAGAGTATATGGTTTACATTTTTTTGATGCGTTAGTAAATAATTATGGATCTATCCTAAAATCATACAAAGGTCCAATTGAATTGTTATCTTCAATAGAAGGGCATATTCATGTTCAAGTACGTAAATTGTATCCAGATGCTGAATTACCGCAATTTGAAACTTTAGAGCAAACCGATGAAAAACTAGTTTTAATATATCGTTCTTCAAGATCGCTTTATCCATTTGCCCACGGACTAATGGAAAAGAGTTTTGAACACTATGGCCAAAACTGTGATATTAAACATGAACTACTCAAAGAAGATGGTTCAGAAGTACGTTTTGAAATCGTTAAAAAATGAGTGATGCTAAAATAGCTCTATTAGAGAAAGCTCTTAATAGAGAAAGACTAGCTAGAAAAGCTGCAGAAAAAATCCTTGAAGACAAATCTCTAGAACTTTATCAAACCAATCAGAATTTAAGAAACGTTCTTAGTGAAAAAGAAATACACTTAGAAAGTTTATTTAAAACTATTGTTGATCCTTATATATTAATGGATTTGTATGGTAATGTTCTAAAAATGAATGATGCTTCTCAAAACTTCTTTGGTTATACTGATACTTTTAATGTAACAAAAAGTTTATATAAAGAAGATGTTCCTTATGCAATGGAGTCTTATGCCACTTTATTAAAACAAGGAACATTTAAAAACTTTAGAGCCAGAGTATATAATAAAGATAAGGAGCTTCGCTGGATAGAAATAAACTCTAGTTTAGTCTATAACGAAGCCAATGAACCTGTTTTTGCTCATGGTATTGTTAGAGATATTACAGAAGATTTAACAGCTCAAAAAGAAAGAGAAGAATTACTAAATCATCTTACTATTAGTAATAAAGAGCTTAATGACTTTGCTCACGTTGTTTCTCACGATTTAAAAGCACCGCTGAGAAGTATGAATGCTTTAGTAACTTGGCTACATGAAGATTTTAGTCAAATTACTGATAATGAAGACATCGAAAAAAACTTCCAACTTTTAATTAAGAAGATCGATAAAATGGATCATTTAATTAATGGAATTTTAAAATATGCCGGGGTTGATAAAATTGAACGAGCTGATCGTCAAGTAGATTTAGATTTTGTTGTTGGTGAAATAACAGAAACTATTCATGTGCCCAATCATGTAAAAATTGATATTCCTTACAAGCTACCTACAATTCGTGGAGATAAATTTAGATTACATCAACTTTTTCAAAATTTAATTAGTAATGCTATTAAGTACGCTAAGGAAGATAATGGCTTAGTTACTGTAAGTTATACTGATAAAGAAGAATACTGGGAGTTTAGAATACAAGATAACGGTAAGGGAATTGAAGAAAAATACCACAAAAAAATATTTGACATTTTTCAAACGTTAGACGATCATCATAATTCTACAGGTATAGGTTTGGCTATTGTAACAAAGATTATTGCACTATATCAAGGTAAAATTTGGGTAGAGTCTGAACTCGGTAAAGGAGCTACATTTATTTTTCTTTTACCCAAATAATATATTATTTGTTTTACACTAAATAATTCACTTCATTTCATACCTTCTTAAAACTATACACAAATATAGCTTTAGTAATTGCGTATATACATCGTAAGTATTCTCTGTAAAGCACTAATTATATTTTAGCGCCTTATAGTTTGAAACTTTAATTTAAATATAGAAGTATATGCACAAGTTTATTGTTAACCAAGAAGCACTAATGAAAAATGTATTCATTAAAGATGATACTATTTTAGCTTCAGATGAAAATTATGAAAATGAAGAAACCTTCTTAGACAAAGTAAACACCCAAAAAAAATCATTTTTAGATACTCATATTCATATCAAAATTAAAGAGATCACAAAGTTTATCTTAGAAGAAAAAGAGTTAGCCATCCAATTGTTCTTCAAAAAAGGAAATAAGAACTCTAAAACATACTTTCAATTTAACGATATTTCAGAGTATACTGCCGTAAAAGAATACTTCTTATACACTACTAATTTTTCCTTAAAGAAAGAATCATCGAACTCTTTTTCTTCATGGATTAAACAAGCACTATATACAATAATCGCTTTTATTATGACTATAATAACATTTAATATGGCTAGAAGTATAGAGTCTGGAGATACAGTTAGTATTAGTGGTGGAAAAAGAGGACTAAAAAGATTAATGTTACTACTAGCAGAATCACTAGGTACTACTAACACTATTGTTGTAGGTAGTTTAGTTGTAATGGCTTTTTTATATTGGACTTATACATCTTATAAAAAAGGGAAAAAAGAAATCGAATTTTACAGTTAAAAACTAAATATAAAATAATTAATATGGGATTTAATATTGCAGGGATTGTCGCTAAAGATTCCTTTAAAACTATACAAAGTATAGAATTGTTTTTTGATTGTAGTCTTAAATATACAGAAGATGTAGACTTTGATCAAGCCTCGAGCGCTTTTAAAGAAGAAAAAACAATTGATTTATTAACTACCGAACATGGAACTTTAATTTTTGTTGAACTCGGTCAAATGTATGACCTAAGTTCTAGTAAGGGAGAAATAATTCAGTTTATTATTTCTGAAGTTTCTGACACTTATTATTTTGAAAAATTCAACGACGGTATACTCGAAAGAAAACACATTTCTTCCCAAGGCGAAATTGTTGAAAATATTGGATCGGGTATTATAAATGAGGATGAATATTTACCTGATCTTATATGGGAATTTGCTGATGAATATCTTAAGAATAACTTTTCTAAAAACCTATTCGATTTAAGTTTTAAACGATATCAAATGCTATAGGTTAAGTTACTTACCTAAATTTTATAGGATAAAATTGTCATTAGAAAATTAATAATCAATGTCTAATATAGAAAACAATACATAAAATTGGTAATATTCCTTGAAACTTAGATAAGTTTTAAGGAATAACTATTTTGTTCAATTGTAAAAAAGTAGTATGATTCTGTAAACTTGCGAATAAGAAAAGGAAAGATGACATCTTCTTTTAAAAAAAAACGCCCAACTCCCTCAAGTTAAACGCCCTTCATAAAAATCCCCTAATTAAAGTATAAAAACTTAGTGGGGAGAGCAGGATTCGAACCTGCGAAGTCGAAAGACAACGGAGTTACAGTCCGTCCCATTTGGCCGCTCTGGAATCTCCCCAAGTTTGCAAAGAAAAAGCCTCCCGAAGAGAAGCTTTTTGTGACCGGGCTGGGGCTCGAACCCAGGACCCTCTCCTTAAAAGGGAGATGCTCTACCAACTGAGCTACCCGGTCATTTTTTCTTAGCGGTTGCAAATATATAGAGCTTTTTTGATTGCACCAAATGTTTTTTCAATAAATTTTAAATATTTTTTTTATCAAAAAACAGCACTCTAAATATCAGTATTTTATCTTTCATTTAAATATGCTTCTCTAACTTTTTTAAATAAGTTCGAAGAATAAACGAAGTCTACAACGGCAGTATTATCTGTTTTAAATATTTCTTTGCTACTTCCCTCCCATGCTTTAATTCCGTTTTTTAAAAAGACAATTTTATCTCCAATTTCCATAACGGAATTCATATCGTGGGTATTTATTACTGTTGTGATTTGATACTCTTCTGTAATCTCTTTTATCAAGTTATCAATAAGTATCGAAGTACTTGGATCTAAACCAGAGTTTGGTTCATCACAAAATAAATATTTTGGATTCATAACTATTGCTCTAGCTATAGCTACCCTTTTTTGCATCCCTCCAGAAAGTTCTGCAGGAAATTTCATATTTGAGTTTTCAAGATCAACTCTTTTCAAAACAAAGTTCACACGTTCTAACATCTCTTCTAAAGATTGTTTAGTGAACATTTTTAGTGGAAACATTACATTTTCTTCCACATTTAAAGAATCAAACAAAGCACTTCCTTGAAAAACCATGCCTAACTCCTTTCTGAACTCTCTTTTATCATCAATTGTCATTTCTCTGTTGATCTGACCATTGTATACTATTGTTCCTTCTTCTGGCGTATAAAGCCCTAATAAACTCTTTAAAAAAACCGTTTTTCCTGCACCACTCTGACCAATTATTAGATTGGTCATTCCTGGTTCAAAAGAAGTCGAAATCCCTTTTAAGACCTGTGCTTCACCAAAACTTTTATGTATGTCGTTAACTTTAATCATATATTAAGTAAGTAACATTTGAGTTAAGAAATAGTTACAAACAACTATTACTACGATAGTCCAAACTACAGATTGTGTGCTGGCTTTCCCTACTTCTAAAGAACCACCTTTTACATAATATCCGTGATAAGAAGGAACTGTTGCAATAATAAAAGCAAATACAATTGTTTTTATTAACGCATAAATAATTAGATACGGGTCAAAATCATATTGAATTCCTGCTATGTAATCTGCCTCATAAAACATATTCGTAGCTGTTCCTGCTACCCAACCTCCAAAGATTGCTAAAAACATACCTAAAATCACTAAAAAAGGATAAAAGAAAATAGTAGCTAATAGTTTAGGAAGAATTAAATAGTTTAATGAATTAACTCCCATAATTTCTAAGGCATCTATTTGCTCTGTTACTCGCATAGTTCCAATACTTGAAGTTATGTACGATCCAACTTTTCCTGCTAAAATTATAGAACAAAATGTTGGCGCAAATTCTAATATTACTGATCTTTTTGTTGCAAAACCAATAAGCATTTTTGGTATTAAGGGATCACTAATATTTAAGGCTGTTTGTAAAGCGATTACTCCACCAATAAAGAAAGAAATAAATGCAATTATACCAATGGATTTTAATCCTAATTCTTCTATCTCTCTAAATAAAGCTTCCCAAAAAACTCGGAACTTTTGTGGTGCTCTAAAAACTTGACCAAGCATCATAAAATACTTCCCTACATGCTCGATATAATTCATCTAATACAATTTATTTTGCTAATGTACTAAAGAATATTCATTTGTATAAATTATACTTTAAGATTAAAAAAATCATTTATAACGCCTTCAGATAATTTATTTTCATTTCTGAATTATTTAATTTTGCTTCTTAAAATTTAAATAATGAATTATAGGATAAAACTTATTGTAATAACTCTATCTATTATTCTTCTGGGATGTAATCAAAAGGATACGCAAAAAGATAATTCTATTAAGAAATCTAAGTTAGTAGTAGGAATTATCGTAGATCAAATGCGATATGATTATCTAACTAGATTCGATAGTAAATATGGAGAGGGTGGATTTAAACGATTAATTAAGGATGGATTTTCTTTAGAGAATGCTCATTTTAATTATATCCCAACATATACGGCAGTAGGCCATACTTCTGTTTACACCGGAACTACACCTAATAACCACGGAATTATTGGTAATAATTGGTATGATAAATTCGAAAAAAAATCAATTTATTGTGTTGATGATAAGAGATATAAAACTATTGGTAACGATGGTGATGGCGGAAAGAAATCTCCTTACAGAATGTTAACTACAACTGTTACCGATCAATTACGATTGGCTCAAAATATGCAGGGTAAAACTATAGGAATTGGTATTAAAGATCGTTCTGCTATTTTACCTGCTGGACATACTGCTAATGCAGCATATTGGTTTGATGGTGGTAGTAAAGGACAATGGATTACCTCTTCATTTTACATGAACGAATTACCAAAATGGGTTACTGATTTTAATACTTCTGGTAAAGCTGATGAATACTTAAAACAACCTTGGGAAACTCTTTATGATATTAATACTTACACTGAAAGTATTATTGACGATAATAATTTTGAAAAAACTTTTAAAGGAGAAGAGCGTCCTGTTTTTCCTCATGATATTCCGAACTTAAGAAGTAAGAATAACAATTATAGTATTATTAAAGCTATACCTGCTGGAAATTCTTTAACCACAGACTTTGCTAAAGCTGCTATTATTGGAGAAGAATTAGGACAAGGTAAACATACCGATTTTTTAGCTGTAAGTTACTCGTCTACAGATTATGTAGGACATCAATTTGGAGTAGATTCTAAAGAGATTCAAGATACTTATCTTAGATTTGATAAAGAACTAGAGAGTTTACTAATATTTTTAGATGAAAAGGTTGGTAAAAATAATTATACTCTTTTCTTAACTGCTGACCATGCTGCTGTTCAAGTTCCGAATTATTTGAAATCAGTAAAAATTCCTGCAAATTACTTAAGTGGAAAAAAACTTTTAGACTATGTAAATGAAATTACCAAGAAATATTTTAAGTCAGATGACTTCATTGAAAATATTTCTAATTTTCAAATATTCCTAAATAAAGAAAACATTGAAAAGAAAAAATTGACTGTGAATCAAGTTGCACAAGTGATTAGTGATAACGTTATTAATTTCAATGGCATTTATAAGTCAATAACTGCTAACACTTTACAAAACGCACAATTTAACAATGGTATTTTAAACCATTTACAAAATGGTTACAATCAAAAATTTTCTGGTGATGTATTATTAATCCCTAATCCATCAACAATTATATATCCTAAGAAAGGATCAACTCATGGATCAGGTTATTCTTATGATACCCATGTTCCAATACTATTTTATGGCAATGGAATATCTAATGGAAGCTCTAAAGAATATTATGAAGTTATTGATATAGCTCCTACGATTTCTAATTTATTAAAAATTGAATTTCCTAACGGAGCCACAGGAAAAATAATTCATGATGTATTAAAATAAAAAAAGAGTACCCAAGGGTGCTCTTTTTTATTCTTTAGTTTCACATTTCTCTTCTGTGTGACTGTAACACTTTTCTTGTGATCTTCTTTTATTTCTAAATCTAAGATTTTTTCGTCTTTGAACTATTCTTTCTAAATCTGCAACAGTTCTAATACTCTTTTTAACTTTTCTTAATTTCTTTTTCTTAAGGCTTTTTACAGGTACTTTTATTGTATTTAAGTCGTTGGTTTCAGTAGCTTTCTCTAGATATTCTACACCATTACTTTTAGTTACTTTTTGAGCTTTTGTTTGCTGAATACCTAAAACCAATACAACTAGTAGAGGAATAAGTATATTTTTAATTTTTGAGTCCATAATAATTAATTTTTATCTGGTTATATTTCTAATTATTTAAATCAGCATGCTTGATATAATAGTCTCATTATTCTCAATGACTTTACAAAAAAGAATAAGTTTTTCTTATATGCATTTCAAAAAACCAGCAAAATCAACTATTCTAGGCCACAAAAAAAACCACCTAATTAGTGGTTTTCATCTTAATATTATTATATAAAAATATATCTACTTAGACTTACATATTCTCTTTTTTCTAAATCTCAACACTTTTGTATCAAGCTTCGTTTTATGTGTACTTATAATTTTTGTTGATACTATTGCCTTCTCTCCCTTTTTCTTTTGAACTTTCACATTCATCATAAAAGAAGGTCTATCAATTGTATTGAGATTTTCTGCTTTCTGATTTTTAAGGTATTGCAAACCATTTTCTTCAACTACTTTTTGGGCATTTACTAAAGTTACACTTAATATTAAAAGTATTACTACTTGTAAACTTGTTCTTCTTCTCATCTTTCTTTGATTAATGTTATTAATTTAAAGATATCTTTAAGACTTTATAAATTTTCATGAAGATGGATGAAAGTAAAGTATTGTTTCGATGAATGGTTATTCTTTATTTTTGTTTACGAAGTATTTTAAATAAAAAAAGCTGCTCATGAGCAGCTTGGAGTTATTTTTTCTTAGATTTAGATGAATCACATTTCTGTTTCTTTGCGTCTTTAACACACTTGTTAGATCCTTTTTTCCTTTTGTTTCTAAATCTTAATTTTTTCTTTTTTATTGAAGATTTGCTTAGCTTTTGTATCGCTAAAACTTCTTTACTTAATTGCTTAGTTTTTTTTGTTTTTGCCTTAGTTTTGGCTTTCTTAACTGGTATTTTTATGGAATTTAGACCTCCGTCGTCATCAGACTCTTCTAAATATTCAACACCGTGTTTTACAACTACTTTTTCTTGTGAAAAAGCTTCTTTGGAATTTAAAAATAGTAAAATGATTACTACTAATAACAGGGGATTTTTAGCATACATATTCATTAATTTGGGGATAGAATAAATATACGAAAAAAAACAGCTTAAAAAAAACTAGTATCGATAAAGCGTTTAAAAGTATCGATGAATGGTAAAAAACTCATAATGAGAACTTCACATATGGAAACTTTCTTAATGTTTCTTTTTAATTTTTATCGAATTACACTTTTTATCAGCTTCCTTGAAACATTTATTAGAAACTTGTTTTCTCTTTTTTCTAAATCGTAATAACGATTTTCTTTTCTTAGAAACCTTTCTAATATTTGCGATAGTTGCATTATCAACTACATTTTTATTCCCTTTCTTCTTGAGTTTTACTTGTAATGATTTTGAAGGTACTGTAATTGAGTTTAAGTCTTCTGATGCATCCTCTTCTTCAAGATATTCTACTCCATTTTTAACTACAACTTTTTGTGCAGCTACTGTATTCATTCCTAAGAATAAACAAAATGTTACTACTGATAATAATTTGATTTTTGAAGTCATAGTTTATAAATTTTAATTACACTATTATGACACTCAATTTATTAAAAAGTCACATTTCAGAAATTCTCCATATAAACTATATAAAATAAAAATCCGCGATTGTTAGCGGATTTTGTTTATTTTATTGTTTTGGTAAAAAGACTTCTGCCATCATACATCTGGCACTTCCACCTCCACAGCCTTCAATTACATCTAAAGAACTAGATATAATTTTACAATGTTTTTCTATCTTATTTATCTGATCTTTAGTTAAGCAATCATAAGCCGCTTGACTCATTACTAAAAACCTTTCTTCATCTTTACCTCTTACTTGCAACATGTTTCCTGCAAAATTATTCACCTGAGCTTCTGTTATATCTATAACTTCTTTTCCATCTTCTTTCAAATGCTTTACAACATTTTTTCTTTCTTTCTTGTCATCTATAGAAGCCAAACAAATTACAGCGAAAGTCTCAGCTAAACACATCATAACATTAGTATGATAAATTGCTTTTCTTTCATTATTTACAGTTTGATTTGCTGTAAATACTACAGGTGTGTATTCAAAATCTTCGCAAAACTCAATAAATAACTCTTCATCTGCTCTAGGGGATAAAGCACAATATGCTTTTTTATTTACTCTATCTAACAATAAACTTCCTGTTCCTTCTAAAAAAACCTGCTCTTCTTCAGCAGAAGTATAATCAATCACGTTCTCAATAACAAAACCGTTTTCTTCTAAAGTATCTAAAATATCTTCTCTTCGCTCTAATCTTCTATTTTCAGCAAACATAGGATATAAAGCTACTGTTCCATCCTGATGAAATGAAATCCAATTGTTTGGAAATATAGAATCAGGTGTATCTGAATCTTTTGTGTCAGAAACTACAATTACATTTACTCCATAACTCCTTAGTTTCTCTACGTAATTATCAAATTCTTCTTGGGCTTTTGCGTTAACTGTAGCCGGTAAAACATTATCTAAAACTTTTTGATAGTAGTTATTTACAGCTGTTTGTTCATTCATCCTAAAACCAATAGGACGAATCATTAGAATCGTATTGGTAGTTTGTTTCATAGCCGCAAAAGTAACTTTTTTTGACTTCTGTTCTGCTATTTATAAGTGAAGAAAATCTTATTTTCTATTTTTCTTTTCTTTTTTCTCTAAAGCTGCTATCCTTTCTTTTTGAGCAATTAATAACTTGAATATATTTGGCTGTCTACTTTCATAAGTCATAGACGTGATAACTACTTTATTACTATTAGGTC
This sequence comes from Tenacibaculum jejuense, assembly GCF_900198195.1. Classification (NCBI taxonomy): domain Bacteria; kingdom Pseudomonadati; phylum Bacteroidota; class Flavobacteriia; order Flavobacteriales; family Flavobacteriaceae; genus Tenacibaculum; species Tenacibaculum jejuense. The sequence continues at coordinate 3,777,765 of NZ_LT899436.1, forward strand.
TCTTTTTTAATTTTATATGTAAAACATATTCTGGCCTAACTACTTCAGAAATATTATTTCTTAATCTATTAACCGAACCTTTTTCTTCTTGATTTTGAGATAATAAAAATTGAACATTAAACAATAATAAACTCAAAATCACTCCGTAAATTCTTCCTTTAACCATATCCTCCTAATTATGTTCACATTTAAATATAGTTTTTTCTAAATAAAATTAACATATGTTAAAGATGAAATGCTCGTTATTACCCATAAAAGGGGATAAATCCCCCTAAAAACTGCATAATGACTGTTACAAGCACATAAGATTTATACGTAAATAATCATTTATATTTGTAAACTTTTTATGTTAAACTATTTATGGTTGTAGAAGATTTAGTAGGTGAGTTTTCAATAATAGGTTCTAATCAAGATGAAAAAAATAGCGAATATAAAGGAACGCTATCTATAACTATAGATAAACATAAAAGAGTACATGCACGTTGGATAATTGGCAAGGAACAAGAACAAACTGGATATGGATTCTTTAACGATAATATTCTTGTTATTAACTTTCAATATTTAGACGAGAATCATATTGCTTGTACTGGAACAGCAGCTTATAGATGTATCACAAAAGATATTTTAGATGGATTTTGGTCTGAAGAATTTGGAGATCCAAATTTTTTAGGTTCTGAACGTTGTTTTAGAGTAAAAGATGAAGCTATAAATTAAAAACAACTCTTTTTATTCTATTTTACTTTCATGATATTACATTATATTTAATATTTCTATTTTAATTTATGAAACAAGATAAAGAGCCAAGAGAATATCGTGTTAAAGAAGTTGTTTTATCAAATGATAAAGGCTGGACTAACAAATACACTATTTTAGATCATATTACTGAAACTCCATATAAATTTAAGTGTATTGTTTGTAATGATGCCACTGTAGAAATAAACCATTATGATCTTGGAAATGTTGGAAATAAAACTTGTACGTATCAATCAAACACAGATACTCCAGTTATTATTGCTACTAACGATATAAGAAATCACAATGGAATTGGTTTTTGCTCCAAAGTGACTTGTTGTAATAATTGTAACACCTATTATTATGCCTCTTTCGGGTATACTGAACCCAATAATGGAAGAGATGTAATTTTTTTAGATACTATCTTACGTTTGGAAGAGAAAAAAACTAACTCAACCCATTCTTCAAATTAATAAAGTTTCCTTGTAATTCTTGCTCTTGTAAAAAATCGATAGCTCTGGTACTACGGATTCCTGATTTACAATACACAACTACTGGTTTGGATATATCGATTTCAGAAAAACGACTAGGTAATTCTCCTAGTGGAATATGTTGCCCGCCAATATGATATTGTTCACGTTCCCAGTTTTCACGAACATCTAACAAATTGTATTTTGTTTTATTCTGATTCAAATCTTCAAGAGTTATTTCATCTTCAATAATTGTTACACCACAAAATGCTTCATAATTTTCATCTAAAGCAGTAACTTCAGCTCTTTCAGTTTTACTGTAGTTTAACACTAATTGACGCATCGACAACACATCTAACACTAATAATTTATCTGAAAGTACATCACCTAAACCAATAATCATTTTAAGCACTTCATTTGCTTGTAAACTTCCTATAATTCCTGGTAAAACTCCTAAAACTCCAATCTCAGAACAATTAGGAACATCTTTCGGGTTTGGTGGTGTCGGATATAAACATCTGTATGTTGCACTTCCTTTATAGTTGAAAACACTTACTTGACCTTCAAATTTAAAGATAGATCCATAAACTAAAGGTTTGTTGGTGATTACAGCAGCGTCATTGGATAAATATCGAGTTTGGAAATTATCACTTCCATCTACAATAATATCATATTGTTTGAATAACTCAATCGCATTATGTTTAGTTAACTGCTCTTTATATATCTGAAAATTGATAAAAGGGTTCAATTTTGATAATCGATTTGCTGCAGTTTCTGCTTTTGATTTTCCTACGTCTTCAACAGTATACAAAATCTGACGCTGCAAATTGGTTTGATCTATAACATCATCATCGATAACGCCAATTGTTCCTATTCCTGCGGCTGTTAAATATTGTAAAACAGGACAGCCTAAACCTCCTGCACCAATTACTAAAACTTTAGCCTGTTTTAACTTTATTTGTCCCTTCTCTCCTATTTCTTCTAAAATAAGATGACGATTATATTGTTTTTGTTCTTCTCTAGTTAGCATCAAATTCTTCTTTTTTAATTTCTAAACACACAAAACCTCTTTCTTTCATAAGTTCTTTTGACAAGTTCATTAAATAATTTCCTTCTAACTCCCATAAAATTAAAGTCCCGTCTTTTAGAAAAATCCATCTTGAAATGCTTTTACCAGATTCCCTTTCTTCTGTTAATTCAAAAAAAATGGCATCTTTGTAACGACCTTTATATTTGTTTTTATCTGCGCCTCGATTTATCAAGTCTTCAATAAAATGCTCTTTAGCTTTTCTACTAAATGACTTAGATTTCACCCAATGAATTTCACCTACACAATTTTCACAATTGATAGAATATTTAAAGACTGGATTATTTTCTAAAATTTTAAGTAATTTGTTCTTATTCCGAACAATTGATTTAGAAGAACTAAAAGGAAAGTTTGCGTTAAATATGGTATAAAACTCAATATTATCAAACCCATTCTTATCTAAAAGTTCTATTTCCAAAGATTTTGTCATGATACCTTCCCATTCAACAGAAGACATATAAGATTCTTCTATTCTCTTAATTACAAACTCTTTCTCTAAATATTTGAATTGTTTTTTATATTTCTTCTTAAGCTTAATATAATTAATTCTATCTTTTAAGTATTTGTTCTTTATTAAATTTAGAAGTGTAAAGTTAAAATTAGTTCCTAACAGTTTTTCTTTATTTACCTCTACTTCATCTGGAATAATTTTAGATAGTATTGTTGAAATATCACTATTATACACTTTTGTATTTTCCACATACCAAGGAAGCATATAAGGAAATTTACCAGTAGAAGTAATGTTCAATGTATCTTTTTCTGTTATGATTTGGATTCTTACAAATGATAAATTTCTATCTGTTCCTTCTCCCTGCATGGACCAAACTAGATTTTTATTTTTTTTGTAATCTTTAATAATCGTAATTGCAAAAGAATCTATTTGCTCGTTTTTCTTCTCGTCTATTCTATACCAATATTTCCCCCATAATTCTTCAGCATTACTAGCCAACCAATCTGAATCTTTATTAAACATTTGTAAAGGATTTGTTTTTGATTTCTTCTGAGTTTGAATAGCTAGAAATAACGAATCTATTAGACTAGAATTAATTTTAGTAGTTATATTCTCATTATTTACAAGTGAGCGAAGTTCATAATTTCTATTTATTTCACATTTGTTATGTTTACTACTAAAATAAACACTATTAGGTTTATAGAAATCATCAGTAATGGTAATTTTCTTCCAATTATCCTTCCAGTATTCATTTTTCTGAGCATATAATCCTAAAATAAATACGATAAAGTAAAATGTAATAAGGTTCTTTTTCTGCATAAGTAAAACTACTAATTCTAAGTTTCAATATATATTAAAACAGTATTAATCTTGTCATAATCCATTTTAGAAAACATAGAGTGTTATTACTCTTTTATACTTTCAATAATTTGCTGTAAAGCTTTTTTTGCTTGTGGTAAAACTGGTAGTAACGGATAAATATGTGGCATTTTAGCTCCATCTATAAGTTTTACATCTACCTCTTCTTCTTGCATTTTCTTAACTCCTATTTTTGCATCTGGATACATAATATCATATGCTCCAATATAAATCTCAGTTTTAGGAAACCCTTTAAACGTTCCATATAAAGGAGAAATGGTTTTATCTTTTAAATCTAAGCCATTTGCACACATTTCTTTTGCAGAAAGTATTCCCGATACGTTTAACATTGGATCTTTTTCAGCTATGCTTTCTATTTCAGTGTTTGACATACTCGCATCAAAAACCGGAGTAATTAAAATTAATTGTTTAGGAATTTCTTTTTTCTTTTCTAAGAGCCTTTGCGTTAAAGTCATAATTAAATTCCCTCCAACAGAATCTCCTATCAAAGTAATATTTTCAGATAAGGCCAAAGTTTGAGTTGCAAACTCGTAAACCCAATCTATATTTTGACAAATTTGATGAATGTTATATTCTGGAGCTTTAGGATAATCTATCAACCACAATTCTTTGCTTGTATCTTTTACTATTTTCTCAATAGCATTCCAGTGATGTTCAGCTGGACCAGAAATAAAAGCCCCTCCATGTATAAAAATTATTAAATCCTTACTAGTGGTATCTGCCTTTTTTATTTTATAAATTTTAGTATCATCTAAATCTAAACTTTCTACTGAAAACTTTTTTAAAAAACGCTTAGGTGGTAATTTTCTATCTGACTTTCTTAATTTTTCATAATCAACAGGAGTTTTTGAAAATATCTTTTTGATTCCCATTAATCGAATAATAAAAAAAGTAAGATTTCTTAACATTTATTGATTTTTCTATTTGCTTTTAATTGATAATCTTGTTGATTTTTTCCCACAGATCATTAAAATAATTTATAGATAATTGACCTTGATTAGGTTCATCACCAAATCTAACTACTACAATATCCTCGCTTGGTACTACTGCTATAGTTTGACCATTTTTCCCTAAGGCTGCAAAAGTATCTTCTGGCGCTTCTGGTGAAAGTGGACGCAATGTGATTGTTTGAATTCCTGGAAATACAATAGATGATTTTCCATTTAGCCAAGTTAAATATCCATAGGATTCATTGATTCCTTGTGATGTATTTATCATTTCATTCATATACACTCCACTTATTACTCTATTTCCTCTCCAAATTCCTTTAGCTGATAGCAACAAACCAAAACGTGCCGCATCTCTAGCTGTACTCCAATAAATATTTCTATCATCTTCCTCTATCCATTCTCCATTCATACCTGTTACAGTTTCTAGCTTTTGATCTGTAAAATCATTGTAAGTAAGTCCTGAAGTATTTTCTATTACACTTTTTAACACTGTTGATGTTCCTGTGTGATAAAACCATTGTTTACCTGCATCAACTCTATATTTAAAACATTGTGGTGTATAACAGTTTAGGTTAACATTCGTACGGAAACCCGTGGTCATTGTTAATTGATTCTTAATCGTAACCAAATTTTCCTTTTCTAAAGGTAAATCTGTCCATCCTGCTCCTAAATGATCTGAAGTTTTATCAGAAATTGTTAATAATCCTTCACCTTGAGCTATTCCAATTAAACTAGCTGTTAATGTTTTTCCAGCGGAAGCCCAGTACCATCTAGAATCTCTTGTAAATGCTCCTGTATTTTCAAAATTAGCTCCCCAGTATTCTTCAAAAACGATTCTTCCTTCTTTTAAAACTATAAGTGCTCTTGTCTCAGAATCTTCTAAAAAAGAGTATAAATCGGGAACTTCAGCTGTATTCCACCCTAAACTTTCAGGTGAAACAGTCTCCCATTCACTATTATCATTTAATGGGAAGTAATTGGTGTCTCCAAATGTTATGCTTGGCTTATTACAACTAACAAAACACAACATAAGAGATAGAAATAAAGTTATTATTAGTTTTCTCATTACTTATGGGGATTTAAGAATAGTTAGCTAATTTAGAAACAATTTATCATTAATAATATTGTAACTCTTAACTAAAATGTTCCCAATCTTTCCAAACTACTTCCAAACCTTGATCTTTTAGCATCCTAGTTATCTCTTCTGTACTACGTTCATCTGAAATCTCGAACTGTTCTAAAGACTGAGGTTCAACAGCGTATCCACCAGGATTTGTTTTCGATTCTGCACTCATAGAAGTGATTCCTAATTGTACAATATGATTTCTGAAGATTTCATTTTCACGAGTAGAAATAGATAATTCTACATCTTCATCAAACAAACGATACGCACAAATTAACTGTACCAAATCAGCATCTGTCATTTCTACTTTAGGTTCTAATCCTCCAGAATGCGGTCGTAATCTTGGAAAAGAAATGGAATATTTTGTTTTCCAGTATGTCTTTTGTAAATATTTTAAATGTAATGCCGTAAAGAAGCTATCTGCTCTCCAATCTTCTAATCCGAATAAAGCTCCTAATCCGATTTTATGAACTCCTGCTTTTCCCAAACGATCAGGTGTATCTAATCGGTAAGAGAAGTTAGATTTCTTTCCTTTCGGATGATGTTTTTTATACTCTTCTCTATGATATGTTTCTTGATAAACTAAAACTGCATACAATCCATTTGCTATCAATAACTCATATTCATCTTGATCTAAAGGTTGAACTTCAATAGTAATATTCGAAAAATGTGGCTTTATTAATTGAATTGCATTATTAATATAATCTACACCAACCGTACGATTCGCTTCTCCTGTAACTAATAAAATATGATCGTAACCTTTATTTTTTAAGAACTCTACTTCTTTTAAAATTTCAGCATCTGTTAACGTTCGTCTTGGAATCTTGTTTGTTAAACTGAATCCGCAATACGTACAAATATTCTGACATTCGTTACTTAGATACATCGGAGCATACATTTGAATTGTATTTCCGAAACGTTTTTTGGTTAACTGATTACTCAACTGAGCCATTTGCTCAATATAAGGTTTTGCAGCAGGTGAGATTAAAGCTTTAAAATTTTCTAAATCTCTTTTATCAGAAGCCAAAGCTCTTTCTACATCAAGAGATGATTTAGAAAGAATGTCTTTCATTACTGAATCCCAGTTGTAATTATCGAATATATCTTCAAAGCTTTTGGCTTTTGGCTTTTGGTTCTTAGTTGTTTCTTTTTGTATCATTTTAGTTTTTGATAAAGAGAGTTCAACATTTTTCTAATTATAATCACCTCTTTACTTAAAATATCAAAATCTTCAACTGATAGGTATGCTATAGATTTTGAGAACTCTAATAAGTATTCTACTTCGGCTGACGATCCAGAAGCTATATTTATAAAGTAGGCAAATTCTTTTTCAGAATTTCTACTAGCTCCTTCAACTAAATTTGTTGGTATAGACAATGATGCTCTTCTAAGTTGAGAGATAATTCCAAACTTTTCTTCTGAAGGAAATATTTTAGTTACCTCATAAATTTTTAAAGCAAGTTGGTGAGATTTTTTCCAAACCTCAAGGTTTTTATAATTTCTCATAATAACTCAAATAGCTAACAGCTAGAAGCCATGACTAACTCAAAAACGAAGTCAATGGACTACTTGCTTCTGCATGTTTTTTTACTGGAGCTAATTTTGCTTCGTAAGCTATTCTACCAGCTTCAACAGCCATTTTAAAAGCTTTTGCCATTGCTACTGGATTTTGAGAAACTGCTATTGCTGTATTTACCAAAACTGCATCTGCTCCAACTTCCATGGCATGAGCCGCATGTGAAGGTGAACCGATTCCTGCATCTACAACTACAGGAACATTAGATTGTTCTACAATAATCTCTAAAAACTCTAACGTTTTTAATCCTTTGTTACTTCCTATTGGTGCTCCTAATGGCATTACACATTGTGTTCCTACCTCTTCTAATCGCTTACATAAAACAGGATCAGCATGAATGTAAGGCATTACAATAAATCCTTTTTTCACTAACTCTTCAGCTGCTTTTAATGTTTCTATAGGATCTGGTAATAAATATTTTGGATCTGGATGTATTTCTAATTTCACCCAGTTTGTCTCTAAAGCTTCTCTAGATAATTCAGCTGCAAAAACTGCTTCTTTTGCATTTCTTACTCCTGAAGTATTTGGTAATAAATTGATTCGTTGATGATTTAAATGTGTTAAAATATCATCTTCTTCATTTTGTACATCAACTCTTTTAAGCGCTACTGTTACTAATTCACTTTCACTTTCTAATAAAGCATCACGCATTAATTCTGAAGAACTAAATTTTCCTGTTCCTGTAAACAAGCGTGATGTAAATGTTTTATCTGCTATTTGTAATGAACTCATAATAATTAGTTAGTTGTTTGTATCTAATTTAAAAACTTGCTCTTGTGAACTTCCTGCTTTTAAAATTTGATGAAATTTTGAAATGGAATTAAAATCTTTAGTTATTTCTCCTGATACTGCTATACCATGGATATTTGTTTCTATTAATGATGCTACATCTTCTAAAACAATTCCTCCAATAGCTATTACTGGAGTTTCTGTATTTAATTCCTCTAAAAGTACTTGATAACCAGCTAAACCTAAAATCGGACTTAAATTTTTCTTTGTAGTTGTATATCTAAAAGGTCCTAAACCTATATAATCTACTTTCTTTTCAATTAAAGTTTTACAATCTTCTAAAGTATTTGCAGTACCTCCTATGATAAATAAGTTTCCTAAGTATTTTCTCACTTCAGCCGGACAAGCATCTGTCTTCCCTAAATGAACTCCATCTGCTTTTACTTCTTCTGCAACTTTATAATGATCGTTTATAATTAATCTTGTTTGAAAATGACTCGTAATCTCTCTTGCCTTTTTCGCTGTTTCTAAAATAACCGCTTCTGTTTCATTTTTCAAACGAAGTTGTACCCATTCTGCTCCAGCTGTACAAGCACTTTGAATATTTTGTAAATGCGCTTCGGGAGTTTCTCCTTGTGATATATATTGTAATTTACTTATCATTTTTAAAGAATTATTAGAATTCAGGAGTTAAAAGAAGTTAAGAATTACTGTATCTATTTCCCTAGAATTGCTTTGCAATAGGAATTTAACAACTTACTAACTTCAATTAACAACTGTTTTTCATCATCTAGACTTATTTTATATCTTAAGTCTTTTGTTAAAACCAAATAATATCTACACTCTTCTAAAGACCCTTGGGCTATATTAAAAAAACGTAACTTATCTTTTATTCCTTTTTTCTTATATCCTTCAACAATATTTGCTGCTATTGATATGGCAGCTCTTCTAAACTGGCTTGTTAAACCATAAATTTCATTTTTAGGAAAATCATCAGTTAATCGATAAACACATAACACAAATTGATGTGCTTTTTGCCAAACTAATAAACCTTCAAATGATTTACTTTTTACTTCTTTCATAACTTTTTTCTTCTCTTCTACTCTACTTAACTCCTAAAATTCTTAACTTCTTAACTCTTAAGAATGAAATCCTAATAGTGTTTTGTTAGAACTCAATACTTTTTCGATGTAACGTTTTCCTTTAAAACATGATTTTACTAACGGATACTTTAAAGCGATGTAACTTGCAATTGCAGAAGATAACACACAACCGCTTCCATGCTTTTCAAATATTTTAATTCCTTTTTTAGGATTAAAAGGATGTATTTTTCCTTCGTTTGTATATAAATAATCTACTCCTATCTTTTCAGGACGATGTCCTCCTTTTAAAAATACGTGAGTTTTCGACTGAATATGATGTATCGTTTCTTCAATCGTTTTGTCTTGATATAGATTTTGAATCTCTTGATAATTTGGAGTAATTAAATAGATTTTATCTAAAATTTTATCGAAATCACTTTCACTGAAATCATTTTGAAACACAAAACCTGTGGATGATTTTAAAATCGGATCTAAAACAATTTTAGTGTCTGGATTTAATTGTAAAACCGTATCAATAATTTTTGACAATTTCTGCCAATCTTCAACAATCCCAATTTTAACGGTAGCAATCGAAAAACGATCAAACAAAACTTGAATTTGTTCCAAGATAGTTTCAATATCAATCCAATCACATTTTAGAAACTCTTTATCATTTTGAATTGTATTGGCTGTACAAACTGATAATCCGTAACACTTTAATTGCTCAAATGTTTTCACATCTGCTGTTAAACCTGCCCCATTTGATGGATCAAAACCCGCAATTGTTAATATGTATGGTCTTTGTTTCAAGTTTTTAAACTGTTTATTTAAGACTAGTTATCGTTCAGAATATATTTCAGAATCTCATAAATATTAATAATGAGAACCTGAAACAAGTTCAGTTTAACAATATTTATCTCTACACTTTGTAATGACGCTTGATTTCTTCAAAACTTTTTATAGGATCTTCTGTATTCCAAACACCACCAAGCACGCCAATACCTTTATAACCTAGTTCTAATACTTTAGGAATTGTATTTGCATTTACTCCACCCATTCCTATAATCGTTTTATCAATACTGTTTACATCAAAACCTCTTCCCTCGTATCCTTGTTTAGAGATTGAAGAAAAAACTGGACTCAATAAGTGATAATCAAAATTGATCTCGCAAGTATCTAAAACCTCTGGTTCATGAAAAGAACTACTTACTTTAAAACCTTCAGACATGTATAAAGAAACATAACCTTCTAGTTTTTCTCCTAAATCTAATCTAGGTTGTTCTTGAATGTGAATTCCTTTCAACACAAACTCTGCACATAAATCATGAAACTGATGTATCATAATTTTCTGATAGTACTCTGGATTGATTTCTTTTAATAAATTTCGATATCCTTCAATATCAAAAGAAGGTTTTCTTAAATGCAATACTTCTAAACCATTTTCAAACAATTGATTTAAAAGTGCTGCTTCATTTTGTATCTCCTTTTCGGATGTTAGGACTATTAGCATAAATAATTACAAATTGAAAATTATGAATTATGAATTTTCTAATTTTCAGAATCGTCGTTGCAAATGAAGTCAAGTAATCTGTCAGTTAATAAAAAGATTACTTCGTCGTTTCCTCCTTGTAATGACGCATCATAAATTAATCATTGAAAACTCATAATTCGTAATTCTTATAAATATACTTCAGAACCTTTTTGTTTGAACTCTTCAGATTTTTCTTTCATTCCTTCTTCAATTGCATTTTCAGCTTCTAAATCTTTTTGAGCTGCGTAATCTCTAACTTCTTGAGAAATCTTCATTGAACAGAATTTCGGTCCGCACATAGAACAGAAGTGTGCAATTTTAGCACCTTCAGCTGGTAACGTTTCGTCGTGATATTCTCTAGCCAGTTCTGGATCTAAACTTAAGTTAAACTGATCTTCCCAACGGAATTCAAAACGAGCTTTACTTAACGCGTCATCTCTATGTTGTGCTCCTGGATGTCCTTTCGCTAAGTCAGCAGCATGCGCAGCTAATTTATATGTTACAACTCCAGTTCTTACGTCATCTTTATTTGGTAAACCTAAATGCTCTTTTGGTGTTACATAACACAACATTGCAGTACCATACCAACCAATCATTGCTGCTCCAATTCCTGAAGTAATATGATCATAACCTGGAGCAATATCAGTAGTTAATGGTCCTAATGTATAAAAAGGAGCTTCACCACAAGCCTCTAATTGCTTATCCATATTGGCTTTAATCATATGCATTGGCACGTGACCAGGACCTTCTATGAAACACTGTACTTCGTGTTTCCAAGCGATTTTAGTTAACTCACCTAAAGTTTCTAATTCAGCAAACTGCGCTTCGTCATTTGCATCTGCAATACACCCTGGACGTAAACCGTCTCCTAAAGAGAATGCCACATCGTAAGCTTTCATAATTTCACAAATCTCTTCGAAATGCGTATATAAGAAACTTTCTTTATGATGCGCTAAACACCATTTTGCCATAATTGAACCTCCACGAGAAACAATTCCTGTAATACGTTTTGCAGTCATTGGAACATAAGCCAAACGAACTCCTGCGTGAATTGTAAAATAATCTACTCCTTGTTCAGCTTGTTCAATTAATGTATCTCTAAAAATTTCCCATGTTAAATCTTCTGCAACACCATTTACTTTTTCCAATGCTTGGTAGATTGGTACTGTTCCAATTGGTACTGGTGAATTACGGATAATCCACTCACGTGTTTCGTGAATGTTTTTTCCTGTAGATAAATCCATAATATTATCTGCTCCCCAACGACAAGCCCAAACCGCTTTTTCTACTTCTTCTTCAATAGAAGATGTTGTTGCTGAGTTACCAATATTTGCATTGATTTTCACTAAGAAGTTACGACCTAAAATCATAGGTTCTGCTTCTGGGTGATTTATGTTTGAAGGAATTACCGCTCTACCTCTAGCGATTTCTTCTCTTACAAATTCTGGAGTAATTTTTTCTGGAATACTAGCACCAAAATCTTGGCCTGGATGTTGTTTCGCTAAACGTGTCATTTCATCAATACGCTGATTTTCACGAATTGCTACATATTCCATTTCTGGAGTAATCATTCCTTGTTTTGCATAATGTAACTGAGTTACATTTTTTCCTTCCTTAGCTTTATACGGCTTATTTAAATGATTAAATCGTAAATGATCTAAACTTTTATCATTTAAACGCTCGTTACAATATTCTGAACTGAATTTATCTAATTGTTCAACATTTCTTCTGTCTAAAATCCATTGCTCACGAATACGCTCTAAACCGTTATGAATGTTTATTTCTTTTTCTGGATCAGTATACGGTCCTGAAGTATCATAAACAGTTACTGGTTCATTTGGAGTACGAGCTTTAGTCATTGAATCTACAGTATCATTCAATGAAATCTCACGCATTGCTACGTTAATTTGAGGATGTAATTTACCTTTTACATAAATCTTTGTAGAATTTGGAAAAGGTTTCCTTGTAATTCCATCTTGTTTTGGAGCCGTATCTTTTTTCTTCATTGTGAAAGGTGTTTGTTTTATTGTTAGTTTATCCGCCTTGAGTAGATCTTATGATTAGTACATTATCATTTTCAGACAATGTATGACTTTCCCAATCAGACTTTTTTATAATCGAGTTGTTTATAGCTATAGCAATTCCATTAGATTGAATTTGTAACGTTTCAATCATTCGATCTATAGTGGTTTCTTTTGAAAATGTTTTGCTTGTGTCGTTTACTTTTACAGTTATCATATAAAACTAATTAAAGCAAACTCTAGAAATAGAAGATATACACATATACAAGTGTATACTAAAGTTAAGATAACTTTTCCCTCCGCTGGTATTAACCAAATCAGGTTCTAAGGATATTTCTCAAACTAGTAATCTAGCTACTCCTAAAGTTTATACTACAAATATAAGGCTTTATTCTTCAACTTAATAATTAAAAAAAACTTCTTACCGACTATTATGACACTTATGTCTGGTTTTTATACTCTAAAGGTATTTTTCTATTTTTCAAGCTACTCTTTTCTGAAATTTATTACAACTTAAACCTTAAATCACAAATATTATGTCAAATCAAACTGCAACAATCGAAAAAACATTAGTAGGAGGATGGACTCCTTATGGACCTGTAACTGCTGAGGATAAAAAAGTATTCGATGAAGCATTAGCTGGTTTTGTAGGTGTACAATATACTCCACAATCTGTATCTACTCAAGTAGTAGCTGGAAAAAACTATCGTTTTAAGTGTGAAGCTACATTACCTGGCCCAGAACCAATTCAATGGGAAGCTATTGTTGAGATTTTCCAACCTTTACCAGGACAAGGTAAACCTCATATTACTGGAATTACAAAATTATAATTTTAAAAAAAGCCAATTAGAAGTTTCTAATTGGCTTTTTAATTTTATATCTATTTATTTTTCTAATCTCTTATTAAAGGTAAGGTAGAACATCGTAATAAACCTTCTTGTTTTGCTATCTCAGCATAAGGCACCTCTTCTACAGTAAAACCTTTTTCTCTTAACCATGTATTTAATCTAGTAAAGTTTTTCTCAGAGATGATTACATCTTCAGAAATCGAGAAAATATTACTATTCATATTATACATTTCTTCTTTAGAAATTTCAAATACATTTTCTTTACCAAAGGAATCTATTAACCATTCGTATTCTTTTTCAACTAAAAATCCATTTTTATGTAAAATTGCTTTGTCTTTTCCTATTGGCTGAAAACAACAATCTAGATGTAGTGCATTTTCTTTAGGATCTGTATTAGATTTTCTTAATTCAAATGCTTTCACAATTTTATCTGGAAATAATTCTTGGAGAGCAATTACAGCATCTGTATTTGTTCTAGCTGTTATGTAATCAGGATAATCACTTCCAGAGTATGTTCCTATAAAAATATAATCATTCCATGGCATTACATCTCCTCCTTCGACATGACATTCTTTAGGTAATTCGATTACATTTTCTGGTGCAACTTGAGAAACTACATGTTGAATTGCCTCATATTCTCTCCCTCTATCAGGAAGGATGTTGGCTTTTACTAATTTATCATCGATAACAAAAGCAATATCTCTAGAAAAGATTTGATTATAATCTTTTATAATTTCGGGACGAAATACTTGAACATCATATTTTTTGAATACAGCAGCTACTGCTTCCATTTCTAGGATCATATCTTTTTCCGTTGGATATGTTCCTGCTAAAACATGTTGTTTGCTTTTTGGATCATAACAATCTTCTGCTTTTGGTGTTGGTCCATTACTCTCCGCAGTTCCTAAAACTACTGCTCTTAATCTAGAAGTTTCGTTTTTTACATTTAGTTGTAACATATAGCAAAAAAAATGTCATCCTGAGTTCAACTTCAGAATGACATTATATCATTTTAATTGTTTTTATCTTTTATTGATTTTTACGAAAGGGCGATAGTTCTCACCAGTATAAACTTGACGAGGACGACCAATTGGCTCTTTGCGTAAACGCATTTCTCTCCATTGAGCAATCCATCCTGGTAAACGTCCTAAAGCAAACATTACTGTAAACATTTCTACTGGAATATCCATAGCTCTGTAAATAATACCTGAATAGAAATCTACGTTTGGATATAATTTTCTTTTTACGAAATAGTCATCACTTAAAGCTTCTTTCTCTAAACCTTTAGCGATATCTAATACTGGATCCTCAACTCCTAAATCATCTAATACTTCATCAGCAGCAACTTTGATAATTTTTGCTCTTGGATCGAAGTTTTTGTATACTCTGTGTCCGAATCCCATTAAACGGAATGGATCTTCTTTATCCTTAGCTTTAGCCATGTATTTCTTAGTGTCTCCACCATCAGCTTTAATAGCTTCTAACATTTCTAAAACTGCTTGGTTAGCTCCACCATGTAATGGTCCCCAAAGTGCAGAAATTCCAGCAGAGATAGACGCAAATAAACCTGCATGAGAAGAACCTACTACTCTTACCGTAGAAGTAGAACAGTTTTGCTCGTGATCTGCATGTAAGATTAATAATTTATCTAAAGCATCTTTTACGATTGGGTTTATTTCATACTCCTCGTTTGGCTTTTCAAACATCATTTTCATGATATTTTCAACATAACCTAATTTACGAGAACCATAGTTTAATGGTAAACCTTTGATTTTACGCATAGACCAAGATACTAATACAGGGAATTTACCCATAATCTTAACTATAGCGTTATACATTTCTTCTTCAGAATCTACATTCACAGAAGAAGGGTTAAATGCTGTTAAAGCAGAAGTTAAAGAAGATAATAATCCCATTGGATGTGCATTCTTTGGAAATGCATCGATAATCTTTTTAACATCGTCATCTACAATTGCGTTATCTAAAATATCATTGTAGAATTTATCTAATTGTTCTTGCGTTGGTAATTCTCCAAAAATTAATAAGTAAGCCACTTCTAAAAAATCAGCTTTCTCAGCTAATTCTTCAATTGAGTAACCTCTATATCGTAACACTCCTTCTTCTCCATTTAAAAATGTAATAGCACTTTGGCAAGAACCTGTATTCTTAAAACCTGGATCTATAGTAATAACTCCTCCTGTAGCTCCTCGTAAGGTTTTAATATCTATTGCAACTTCATCTTCCGTTCCTTTAACTAACGGAAATTCGTAGGTGTTTTCGCCAATCTGTAATTTCGCTATTTCTGACATTTTCTATTTGATTTATTAATAATTGAAATGATGCACGAAGATACCATTTTTTAAAGTATTTAAAAAATCTTCATCGATAGATTTTAGATATCTAAATAATAACTTTAGTTTATTTGTTTTTTCATTAAAAAATAGATCGTGCTTTATTTTTTAGTCTAATATTCTCTAAAAACATTACGTTAAAATTATCGTAAAAATAGTAATATTATATGTAGAAAACCAAAATTGGTTAACCAATTTTAATGTTATTTGAAACAAAAAAAGCCTCGACAAATCGAGACTTTTTAGTTGCTAACATTTAATTTAATTAGATTTTAAAAGCTTTTGTTTGTGGATAATAAGCCACATCGTCTAGCTGCTCTTCAATTCTTAATAATTGATTATATTTTGCCATACGATCTGATCTTGAAGCAGAACCTGTTTTGATTTGTCCGGTATTTAATGCTACAGCTAAATCTGCGATTGTATTATCTTCAGTTTCACCTGAACGATGACTCATAACTGATGTATACCCTGCATTATGCGCCATGTTAACAGCTGCAATTGTTTCAGTTAAAGTACCAATTTGATTTACTTTAATTAAAATTGAATTAGCAATACCATTTTCAATACCTCTAGATAAACGTTCAACATTAGTTACAAATAAATCATCTCCAACTAATTGTACTTTATCTCCAACTTTTTCAGTTAAATATTTCCAACCGTCCCAGTCGTTTTCATCCATTCCATCTTCAATTGAAATAATCGGATACTTTTCTGATAATTCAGCTAAATAATCAGCTTGTTCTTTACTTGTACGAACTTTTCCTTTATCTCCTTCGAACTTTGTGTAATCGTATTTATCATCTACATAAAATTCTGCTGCAGCACAATCTAAAGCGATCATAATTTCGTCGCCTAATTTGTATCCAGCATTTTTGACAGCTAAAGCAATCGTATCTAAAGCATCTTCAGTTCCTTCTAAAGTTGGAGCAAAACCACCTTCATCACCTACTGCTGTAGATAAATTTCTACCATGTAATACCTTTTTTAAATTATGGAAAATTTCAGATCCCATTTTCATTGCATGAGTAAAACTCTCAGCTTTTACTGGCATTACCATAAACTCTTGAAAGGCGATTGGTGCATCTGAATGTGATCCTCCATTGATAATATTCATCATTGGAACAGGTAAAGTATTTGCACTTACACCTCCAACATATCTATATAAAGGCATTCCTAATTCGTTAGCAGCTGCTTTTGCAACAGCTAATGAAACACCTAAAATTGCATTTGCTCCTAATTTTGACTTATTTGGCGTACCATCTAAATCAATCATCATTTTATCGATTAAGTTTTGCTCGAAAACTGATACTCCTAATAATTCTTGAGCTATTATTGAATTTACATTTTCTACTGCTTTAGCAACACCTTTCCCCATATAATCATCTCCTCCATCACGTAACTCAACAGCTTCATGCTCTCCCGTTGAAGCTCCAGAAGGTACTGCTGCTCTTCCTAAAACTCCATTTTCAGTTGTTACATCTACTTCAACTGTAGGATTACCTCTAGAATCAAAAATTTGACGTGCGTGGATATTGATAATAATACTCATCTTTTATTTTTTTAGTTATTTTGGCTGTAGCTAATTTACAAATGCTACAGTATTTAAGGTTGATTTTTACTTAATTTCTACGAAATCGTTTTATTCTAATACTGGTAATAATCGTGAATCTAATAGTGCCGCTTTTCTATGACCAGCTGTAGCTAAATAGGTTTTATCTTGAGCAAAACTCATGAAACTCTCAACCGATTCATGTTCTACTAGCAATACATAATCCCATGTCTCATCTACGGGACCAATTACAAAATTCTTACTACTACCTTTAAACAAAACTCTACTTCCGTATTTTTCGATACAAGGAAGCGTATGAATCATATATAATTCATACGCTTCTTTACCTGAAATTTCTTGCTTAGGTTTTATTGTTTCTAAATTTGTATAGTCTGCAACTTCTTTAAATTTTAACAAATTGAGCATTACTATTTTTCCTTTACCTTGGTATTTTAAATAGAATTCTCTTCCCGATTCTTGAGTTACATCTATATACCTTTTCATAGAAACACTATTTAACTTTTTTAATATTCTCTATGAATTGATCAAATAAGTATTCTGAATCGTGTGGTCCAGGACTAGCTTCTGGATGATATTGAACAGAAAATACATTTTTACTCTTCATTTTAATACCAGCTACTGTATTATCATTTAAATGTACATGAGTAATTTCTACATCTGCATGCGCTTCTGTCTCCTCTCTGTTAATAGCAAATCCGTGGTTTTGAGAAGTAATTTCTCCTTTACTTGTAATTAAATTCTTTACAGGGTGATTAATACCTCTATGTCCGTTGTGCATTTTATAGGTAGAAATTCCATTAGCTAAAGCAATTACTTGATGTCCTAAACATATACCAAATAATGGTAAATTCTTTTCAATAACTTCTTTTGCTAAATTTTGAGCATCTACTAGTGGCTCAGGATCTCCAGGTCCGTTTGAAATAAAGTAACCATCAGGATTCCATTCTTGTAAATCTGAAAATTTAGCATTAAAAGGGAAAACTTTAATATATGCATCTCTCTTTGCTAAATTTCTTAATATATTCTTTTTGATACCAATATCTAACGCTGCAATTTTTATAGATGCATTTTCATCTCCAACATAGTATGGCTCTTTAGTTGATACTTTAGAAGCCAATTCTAAACCTTCCATGTTAGGTACGTTAGCTAATTGCTCTTTAAGTTTATCGATATTTTCAGTATCTGTAGAGATAATAGCGTTCATTGCTCCATTTTCTCTGATATAAGATACTAATGCTCTTGTATCTACATCTGAAATAGCAACAAGATTATGTTTTTCAAACCAATCTTTTAAGTTACCATCAGAATCTACTCTAGAATGTTCAAAACTAAAGTTCCTACAAATTAACCCAGAAATTTTGATTCCTTCAGATTCTACTTCTTCGTCATTAACTCCATAGTTACCTATGTGAGCATTAGTAGCAACCATTAATTGCCCATAGTAAGAAGGATCAGTAAAAATCTCTTGATAACCTGTCATTCCAGTATTGAAACATATTTCTCCAGTAACTGTACCTTCTATACCGATAGATTTACCGTAAAAAATTGTTCCATCTGCTAATAAAACAAGAGCTTTCTTTCTAGTTGTGTATTTCATGTTAAAAAAGTTTGTCAAAAATAGTTTAAAAAAAAAGGATAAACAATTACGTTTATCCTTTATTATAATTAAATGCTAAGCATCTTATTCTTCTTCTTGTGAAGATTCAACATCAGCTACTGGTGCTGTTTCAGCTTTTTTAGCTCCACCACCACGACGACTACGACGAGTTGTCTTCTTAGCTTTCTTACCATTAGGATTGTATAATTCGTTGTAATCAACTAATTCTACCATTGCCATAGGAGCGTTATCTCCTTGACGATTTCCTAACTTGATGATTCTTACGTAACCACCCGGTCTATCACCAACTTTTACAGCTACTTCTTTAAACAATTCAGAAACTGCATACTTATTTCTTAAGTAACTAAATACTACACGACGATTGTGCATATTCTTTTCTTCTGTACCGTTGTTTTCAGCTTTAGCCTTAGTTATTAAAGGCTCTACAAACTTACGTAATGCTTTAGCCTTTGCCTCAGTAGTATTAATACGCTTGTGTTCTATTAAAGAACAAGCCATATTAGCTAACATAGCTTTTCTATGCGCAGTTTTTCTACCTAAATGGTTAACTTTTTTTCCGTGTCTCATGACGTTTAGTTTTAGATTAACATCTTGCTCAACTCACTTTAGAGGAGCAAAATATGCTAACCTTGATTAATTTAATCTCTATCTAATTTATACTTTGATAAATCCATTCCAAAGCTAAGGCCTTTATTGTTCACTAACTCTTCTAATTCTGTTAATGATTTTTTACCAAAGTTTCTGAATTTCATTAAATCACTCTTATTGAATGATACTAAATCTCCTAATGTATCTACTTCTGCTGCTTTTAAACAGTTTAAAGCTCGAACAGATAAATCCATATCTACTAATTTCGTCTTTAATAACTGACGCATGTGAAGTGATTCTTCATCGTAAGATTCAGTTTGTGCGATTTCATCTGCCTCTAAAGTTATTCTTTCATCAGAGAATAACATGAAGTGGTGGATTAAAATCTTAGCAGCCTCTGTTAAAGCATCTTTTGGATTGATAGATCCATCAGTATCAATATCGAAAACTAATTTTTCGTAATCAGTTTTTTGCTCAACACGAAAGTTCTCAACTGCATACTTTACATTTTTGATAGGTGTAAAGATAGAATCAGTAAAGATTGTTCCTAATGGAGCTCCTGATTTTTTGTTTTCTTCAGCTGGTACGAATCCTCTACCTTTTTCTATTGTAATCTCAGCATTAATCTTAACAGATTTATCCATGTTACAGATTACTAAATCAGGATTCAATACTTGAAAACCTGATATAAATTTCTGTAAATCTCCAGCTGTTAATTGCTCTTGACCTGAAATTGCAATAGTAACTGTTTCTCTATCTGATTCTTCGATTTGCTTTTTGAAACGAACTTGTTTCAAATTTAAGATCATTTCAGTAATATCTTCCACAACACCAGTTATAGTAGAAAACTCGTGATCTACTCCATCTACTCTTAAAGATGTGATTGCAAATCCTTCTAAAGATGATAATAATACTCTTCTTAAAGCATTACCAACAGTTAAACCAAAACCTGGTTCTAATGGTCTGAATTCAAATCTACCTTTGAAATCAGTAGATTCGATCATGATTACTTTATCGGGCTTTTGAAAATTTAAAATCGCCATTTATTTTTCTTCGTTTTAATTGTTACCCAGTTGCGCGGTCCGTAAGTTTGAAGAAATACAAACGGACCCTTTGGCTGAGTACCAATATGGTTATAATTAATTTATTATTTAGAATATAATTCTACGATTAACTGCTCCTTAATGTTTTCAGGAATCTGTAATCTTTCTGGTGCCTTTACAAAAGTTCCAGATTTTTGTTCTGCGTTCCAAGTTAACCACTCGTATACAGCGCTATTTGAAGCTAATGCATTTTCGATAGCATCTAAAGATTTAGATTTCTCTCTTACTGCAACAACATCTCCAGCTTTTAATCTGTAAGAAGGAATATTTACAATATTTCCATTTACAGTAATATGACGGTGAGATACTAATTGACGAGCTCCTCTACGAGAATTAGAAATTCCTAAACGGTAAACAGTATTATCTAAACGAGATTCACATAATTGTAATAAAACCTCACCTGTAATACCACCAGAAGCTTGAGCTTTTTTGAATAAGTTACGGAATTGACGCTCTAAGATACCATAAGTATACTTAGCTTTTTGCTTTTCCATTAACTGAACTGCATATTCTGATTTCTTTCCTCTACGTTTAGCATTACCATGTTGCCCTGGAGGATAGTTTCTTTTTTCGAAGTTTTTATCGTCTCCGAATATCGCTTCACCGAATTTACGAGCGATTTTAGTTTTTGGTCCTGTATATCTTGCCATTTCTTAAAATTTAAGTAGGGATTGTGAATTAAGGCGCACTCCTTCGACAATCAAATTTCCTACTTTGTTAAAATATAATTATACTCTTCTTCTTTTAGGTGGACGACATCCATTGTGTGGAATTGGAGTTACATCAATGATTTCTGTAACCTCGATACCCGAATTATGGATGGATCTGATAGCTGATTCTCTACCATTACCTGGTCCTTTAACATACACTTTTACTTTGCGTAAACCTGCTTCTTTAGCAACTTCAGCACAGTTCTCAGCAGCTAACTGAGCTGCATAAGGTGTATTTTTCTTAGACCCTCTAAACCCCATCTTACCTGCAGAAGACCATGAAATTACATCTCCCTTTTTGTTTGTTAAAGAGATGATAATGTTATTGAACGATGCAGTGATATGAGCCTCACCTGTAGACTCAATTACTACTTTACGTTTCTTAGTTACTTTAGATTTTGCCATGATTCTTTACTAGTTTAGTAAAAATAATCTAATGATTATTTTTTCTTGTTTGCTACAGTTTTTCTCTTACCTTTTCTAGTACGAGAGTTGTTCTTAGTTCTTTGTCCTCTTAAAGGTAATCCTAATCTGTGACGGATTCCTCTTTGACAACCGATATCCATTAAACGTTTGATGTTTAATTGAACCTCAGAACGTAATTCACCCTCAATAGTGTACTTTCCTACTTGCTCACGAATAGCTGCAATTTGATCATCGTTCCAATCTTGAACTTTAATGCTTTCGTCTATTTTTGCTTCAGCTAAAACTTCTTTAGCTCTGCTTTTTCCTATACCAAAGATGTATGTTAAAGCGATTACACCTCTCTTATTCTTTGGAATATCAATACCTGCGATTCTTGCCATAACTAACCTTGTCTTTGTTTAAATCTAGGATTCTTTTTGTTAATTACATATAGTCTGCCTTTTCTGCGTACAATTTTACAGTCGGCACTTCTTTTCTTTAATGATGCTCTTACTTTCATCAGTGTGTTTTTTTAATATCTGTAAGTAATTCTTGCCTTAGTTAAATCATAAGGACTCATTTCTAACTTCACCTTATCTCCAGGTAAAAGTTTGATGTAATGCATACGCATTTTCCCTGAAATGTGTGCTGTAACAATATGTCCATTTTCTAATTCTACACGGAACATTGCATTTGATAATGCTTCCGTAATCGTTCCGTCTTGTTGAATTGCTGGTTGCTTAGCCATAATTACTTTAATGATTTTCTATTAGTATTACCTGTTTTCATTAAACCGTCATAACGACTGTTTAATAAGTATGAATTAATTTGCTGAATAGTATCTATTGCAACACCTACCATAATTATTAATGAAGTACCTCCATAAAATAACGCCCAGTTTTGAGTAATTCCAAACTTAGTTGCTATAGCCGGTAAAATTGATAAACCTGCTAAAAACAAAGACCCTGGAAAAGTAATTCTTGATAAAACTGAATCTAAATGATTCGCTGTTTCTTCTCCAGGCTTGTATCCTGGTACAAAACCGTTACTTCTCTTTAAGTCTTCCGCCATTTTATTAGTTGGTATAGTTATCGCTGTGTAGAAATAACTGAATATTATAATTAATAAAGCAAAAATTACGTTGTACCATAATCCATTAATATCAGCTAAACTTGCTAAAGTTGGATATTTCTGACCTAAAGTCATTGGTAAAAACATAATTGCTTGTGCGAAGATGATTGGCATTACACCTGCAGCATTTAACTTTAAAGGAATATATTGTCTAGCTCCCTCAACGTCTTTAATGTCTGCTATAGCTGTTCTTCTAGCATATTGAACAGCAATCTTACGAACTGCTGTTACAAGTAATACAGTTAATAATATTACAACAAACCACACTAATACTTCAATTAAAATCATCATTATACCACCACCTCCAGCGTTAGTAGTTTTAGCAATAAACTCTTGCATAAAAGCTGCTGGGAAATTAGCGATAATACCTACAGTAATTAAAAGAGAGATACCATTACCTACTCCTTTATCTGTAATTCTTTCACCTAACCACATCGCAAAAATTGTTCCTGCAGTTAGTAAAATCATTGATGAAACCCAAAAAGTAGCACCACCAACTAAGAAAGCAGATTCTGGTAATCCAAATTGAGTTTTAATTGCCGTAATGTATGTTGGTCCTTGAACTAAAGTAATTAGTATTGTTAACCAACGAGTAATTTGTGTAATTTTTTTACGTCCACTTTCTCCATCTTTTTGTAATTTTTGTAAATAAGGAACAGCTATCCCCATTAATTGAACTACAATAGATGCAGAAATATAAGGCATAATACCAAGCGCCATTACAGATGCTCTAGCAAATGCTCCTCCTGTAAATGCATTTAATAAACCTAAGAGTCCACCTCCTGCTTGATCTTTTAAAGCTGCTAACTGAGTTGGATCAATTCCTGGTAAAGGAACTGCAGCCATAAATCGATATACAGCGATTAAACCTATAGTTAAAAGTAACTTATCTTTTAACTCTTCAATCTTAAAAATGTCTCTTAAAGTGTTTATAAACTTCATCTTTTAACAGGGATTATAAAGTTACTGCTTCACCACCAGCTGCTTCGATAGCCGCTTTTGCTGTTGCAGTAAATTTGTGTACAGTAATATTTAATTTAGCTTTTAATTCACCACGTCCTAAAATCTTTACAAGATCATTTTTACGTGCTAATCTATTTTGAACTAAAACATCCATAGTTACTGTATCAGTAATTCTACCGTTATCTACTAACTCTTGTAATCTATCTAAGTTAACTCCAACATACTCCTTACGGTTAATGTTAGTAAATCCAAACTTAGGTACACGTCTTTGAAGTGGCATTTGCCCTCCTTCAAATCCGATTTTACGAGAGTATCCAGAACGAGATTTAGCTCCTTTATGTCCTCTTGTAGAGGTACCACCATGTCCAGATCCTTCTCCACGAGCGATTCTCTTTCCACTCTTAGTTGATCCAGCTGCTGGTTTTAAGTTATGTAAACCCATTTTAATTATCTTCTTATTTAATTTCTTCTACAGAAACTAAGTGTTGAACTTTATTAACCATTCCTAGTATTGTAGCAGACGCATCGTGCTCTACAGTATGATTAATTCTTTTTAATCCTAACGCCTCTAACGTTCTTTTTTGATTTTTAAGGCGACCTATTTGACTTTTCACTTGTGTAACTCTAATCTTACTCATCGTCTTAATTTTTAACCGTTAAAAACTTTATCTAAAGAAATACCTCTTTGTCTAGCTACAGTCTCTGCACTACGTAATTGTAATAAAGCATCAAAAGTTGCTTTTACAACATTGTGAGGGTTTGATGAACCTTGAGACTTAGATAGTACATCATGTACTCCTACAGATTCTAATACTGCACGAACTGCACCACCTGCAATAACCCCGGTACCATTTGAAGCTGGCTTAATAAAAACCTTTGCTCCTCCAAATTTACCTTTTTGTTCGTGAGGTAATGTTCCATTTAAAAGTGGAATACGAACTAAGTTCTTTTTTGCATCTTCCACTGCCTTAGCTATTGCTGAAGAAACATCTTTAGACTTACCTAATCCATGTCCTACAACACCTTTACCATCACCAACTACTACGATAGCAGAGAAACCGAATGCTCTACCTCCTTTAGTAACTTTAGTAACACGCTGTACTCCTACTAATCTATCAACAAGCTCTAATCCGCTTGGTTTTACTCTTTCTGCGTTTTTATATCCTAACATAATATAATTTCTTAAAATTTTAAACCAGCTTCTCTTGCAGCATCAGCTAATACCTTCACACGTCCATGGTATAAGTAACCATTTCTATCGAAAGCAATAGATTCGATTCCTGCTTTTACAGCTTTTTCAGCGATTGCTTTTCCTACTGCAGCAGCAGATTCTGCTTTAGAACCAGATGCAATTTCTTTATCTCTAGATGAAGCAGATGCTAATGTAACACCGTCTACATCATTAATTATTTGAGCATAGATTTCTTTATTACTTCTGAAAACTGATAACCTTGGTTTAACAGCTGTTCCTGTAATATCTTTTCTTATTCTATACTTTATACGTTGTCTTCTTTCAAGTTTTGATAATGCCATAACACTAATATTATGCAGATTTACCTGCTTTTCTTCTAATTACTTCACCAACAAACTTAACTCCTTTACCTTTATATGGTTCTGGCTTACGGAAAGAACGAATCTTTGCTGCTACCTGTCCCACTAATTGCTTATCGTGAGAAGTTAATTTTACGATTGGGTTTTTACCTTTTTCAGATATAGTCTCAACCTTTACCTCTGGTGCTAACTCTAAAACAATGTTATGAGAAAATCCTAGAGCTAAATCTAACTTTTGTCCTTGATTTGATGCTCTATAACCTACTCCTACTAACTCTAATTCCTTAGTATAACCTTTACTTACACCTTCAACCATATTACTGATTAAAGCTCGGTATAAACCGTGTGCAGCTTTGTGTTCTTTACTATCTGATGGTCTCTCTACTGTTAAAGTTCCATCTTCGATCTTTAAAGTAATATCAGAAGTTAACTTTTGATTTAACTCTCCTAATTTACCTTTTACTGTAACCACGTTATCGTTTACTTTAACTTCAACACCTTGTGGTAATGTGATTGGGCTTTTACCTATTCTACTCATCTTACAAAATGTTTAAATTAGTAAACGTAACAAAGTACTTCTCCACCAACATTCTCTTGACGTGCTTTCTTGTTTGTCATCACACCTTTAGAAGTTGATACGATTGCAATACCTAGTCCATTTAAAACTCTTGGCATTTCTTTTGCACCTACATACCTACGTAAACCAGGTGTAGATACTCTCTGAATTTTTCTAATAACCGGCTCTTTTGTTAAACGATCATACTTTAAAGCTATCTTGATAGATCCTTGAACAGAATCATCATTGAACTGATAACTTAAAATGTAACCTTGATCGAACAAAATCTTGGTCATTTCCTTCTTCAATTTAGAAGCAGGAACTTCAACAACTCTGTGACCTGCTAGAATAGCATTTCTCACTCGAGTTAGAAAATCCGCGATTGGATCTGTATACATATTGATTTAATTTGTGGTTTTGGTTTTTAATAATTTCTATTGTCCCTACGAAAAACGTAATTACTAAACCTGAAACCAGTTAAAAATTATTTAATTAAGTAATTACAAGACATGATTTACCCTGTAAAAACAGTGTGCAAATATACATAAAGTTTTGTAAAAAAAAAGAGAAATTTTAATTATCAGTTTGACTATTAATTTATTGCTGTTTGAGAAGATAAATATTATAAGATTTTTATGTCTTAAATAACCGACTTACACCATACAACGCAAACATTTGATTAACACAAAATTACATTTAACTAAAAAGAATAACTGAAAACTTAATATTAAAAAAGGGAATTATCATGATATAAACTTACAGGTATTTAACCTAAATTTTACTCTTAATCGTCCAAGCATAAGTTATAAGTGTAAGAGTTTACAATAGTTTTTAAGCTCTTTTATTATTTTATATGATACTTACTTAAGAAAAGTTCTAAAGGAGCTAAGACATCCTTTTAGAGTTTTGTTTATTATGTTTTGGTGAGTATTGGGTGAGGGGTATTGATATAAACAAAAAACTCCGATTAGAGTATTCTAATCGGAGTTTTGTATAAAGAAAGGCGACGACCTACTCTCCCACCAGTGGCAGTACCATCGGCGCTAATGGGCTTAACTTCTCTGTTCGGAATGGTAAGAGGTGAGCCCCATTGCTATAATCACCTTAAGTTGTTTCAGTATATTTCAACTGTATAAGTTAACATATTAGTAAAATGGTATTTTAAATCATCAAAAGAGTTGTCTTCCCCTCACTTGGAGGGGAAGTAC
>NZ_LT899436.1:4410000-4614879 GCF_900198195.1 Tenacibaculum jejuense
AACTCTCTGATTTTTAAAACTTTTTGCTGATAAAAAGCAACCGGATTATACAAATAATTGGTTAAAGCAGAAGGAGAAATTCCTTTAGTTGCTAATTCTTTTAATCGTTCAAGAATTGCTTCATTTTTATGAACCTCTAGTAGTTCTGTGCTTTGTTGCGTAACTTTCGGACTTATAAATGTGTGTTTTACGTTATCTTTTAACAACTCTAATTGTGTTAAAAAACGACTCTTCTCTCCTCCTCCGTACGAATCACTTTCTGTATTATAAATCAAATAAATATTTTCTGCTCTTTGAATCAGTCTGAAAAAGTGATACGAGAAAATTGCATCTTTTTCTTTATAACTAGGCAAACCGTAATGCACTTTTGCATCAAAAGGAATAAACGAAGTTTGTTTACTAGACGCTGGAAAAACGCCTTCATTTACTGAAGTAATAATTACATTTTTAAAATCTAACAGACGTGTTTCTAACATCCCCATTAGCTGCAATCCTTGTAACGGTTCCCCTTGGAAGGATAAACTTTCAGAAGAAATAAGTTGTTTAAAGAATTGATATAAAACCTTTAGGTCGGAAAAATAACCAAATTCTAATTGTAAGTTTTGTAACTGATTAAAAGCTGTGTAGTATCGAAATAAAAACTCTTTTTCTAATCCTTGAACTTTATCTTTTAAATGATCTATAAATCGAACAATTCTTTGTAAAAAAGCATCTACTGTTTTAAATTCAGAAAATAAATCAGAAATCAAATCTCGTTTTGTTTCGTCTACATTTTTAAGAAAACTTTCGATGTAAGTTTTAGAAACAAAAGTTCGGTTTTCAGTAAAAATTGCACCTATAATTTGCTCGGAAACAACTTCATTTTCTGTAGTTAGTATTTTATAAACAAAAGGTTCTTTTAACAGTTTTACTACTTCTTTGTAATAAAATTGTTGTGCATCTTTTTTCTGAAGTCTTTCTTGTGTGATGAACAGTTGAAACAACGACAAAAACAAACTTGTTGAAGGCATATCTTTTAACGGATATCCCATTGTTATATTCACTGAATTTACATTCTGTGGTAACGAGTTTAAAGTAATTGGCAATTGCGATTCTTCGGCTAAAACTAAAGCTGTATTTTCATGACTAGAGAATTGCGATAATAACTCTCCTGCATACTTCATTTGAGTTACATTTTTAGAAGCTCCGATTAATTCGATATTCTTCGGTTGTGAAAACCAATTCCCGATCGTTTTTATTTCATTTGTTTGATAATATTTCCACCTGGCTTTATATTTTCTGATAAATGCACCTGCTTGATGATTTGAATACAAAAACGTTTCATCAATATCCCAATATACTTCAGTATTTTCTTCCAACAACATTTGTTTAATCATGAATTCTTCTGCTTTGTTTAAAGCATTAAATCCAATAAAAAAGAACTTTCTATCTCCTGAGTTTTGTAAAAAATTTTCTAGTTTTTTAGTTGCTTCTCTGTACAAACATCCTTGATATCCGATTTTATTTTCAATCAGATATTCATAGAAAAAATCATAGTATTCATTTAACTTTTCAGTAAATGCAAAGTGATCTTTTATTAATTCGGTTTCTTGAAACGTACCTTTTACCGACCATTTTTTTAAACGCTCAACATCTCGAATATATAGAAACACTTCTTTGGTATTGATCAAATGCTGATCGATCTCATTAAAGTCTTGTAACACTGTAAATGCCCAAGAAGCAAAAACATCAAACGTATCTGGCTTTTCTTCAACCTTTTTATAAATCTGATAGAAATAAAACAGTAACTGAATTGAATCTACTTTACGAATTCCAGATACTTCTTCTGTAAACTCTTCAATATTCAATATTTCAGGAAAAAAACCTTGTACTTGCGCATCTTTTAGTGCTTGTTTTACAAAAACTCCAGCACGATTCGATGGCAATACAAAAGTTACATCTTGAAAAGATTGCGTCGTTTTTAAGATGTCTTGAATTGTTTCCTGAATAAATGTTTGCATTTATTTTATTTCTGTTTGAATCTTTAAATTGAGAATACAAAGTTAAGTCAATAATGTTATTCTTAAGAATACAGAGATAACATGATAACTGGATAGATTTCTAAAATACGATAATTATGTTATTTTTGATTTCAACTAAATACAAATGAATACACTTTCTGTTGCTGCATTACAATCTGATTTAGTTTGGGAAAACCCGACTAAGAATTTAGAAAACTTCACAAAGAAAATAAATCATATTTCTGATACTGTAGATCTTATCATATTACCTGAAATGTTTACCACTGGTTTTTCTATGAATGCTAGTAATTTGGCTGAGAAAATGGATGGTATTTCTGTACAATGGATGCAAAAAACAGCAGTAGCAAAAAATGCTGCTATACTTGGAAGTATTATTATTGAAGAAAATGATGCGTATTTTAATCGTTTGTTGTTTGTTTTTCCGTCAGGTGAAATCAAACATTACGATAAAAAACATACGTTTACTTTAGCTAAAGAACACGAAACGTATACTTCGGGAACTCAAAAGCTAATTGTGGAATATAAAGGATGGAAAATTTGTCCGCTTATTTGTTACGATTTACGTTTTCCCATTTGGGCCAGAAACGTAGAAGATTATGATTTACTTTTATATACTGCAAGTTGGCCTAAAAAACGAATTAGCGCTTGGGATGCTTTATTAAAAGCTAGAGCGATTGAAAATATGAGTTTCACCATTGGTGTAAACAGAATTGGCTTAGATGGTAATGATTATGAATATGTTGGTCATTCTGCTGTATACGATTGCTTAGGAAATTGTTTGTCTGAAGAAAATAATGAGTTAGAAAGTACAATTACACTGAAACTTCAGAAAAATGAACAAGAAACTATTCGAGAAAAGCTCGGATTTTTAAAAGATCGAGATAAATTTAGTTTGCTATAAATGAAAAAATCAATTTTCTTATTTTTTTTATTCAATTTAACGATAACAACACTTTTTTCTCAAGAACGCAAAATTTACTTAGGTTTAAATTACGGAAGAGCAACACAGAATAGCTTTCCGTTAAATGATCCTGATTACGATTATGACAATCAGTATTTAAAAGTTCAAATCAATTATCCGCTAACACTAAAGGAGAACTTTAATTTTGAACTTTTAATAGAGCCAAGTGTATACTTTGCCAATCATCAATTATTAAACGAGCAATTTGTTTTACCAACCACAGAAAACTTTTTAGAGTTACGAGAAAAATTCACCAAAAGAAGAGCTTTTGAAGAATACGCTTTAAACATTGGAATTTTAATTCGTTACAATATATTTTCAAAATTCAGTTCTTATTTACTTGGTAGTGTTGGTCCTATGATTTCTAATGAAGACACAGAACGTTTAAAAAGAGGATTTGCCTTTTCTGATATCTTGGGTTTAGGGTTTTCTTGGAAACAAAAAAGAATCTTGTTTGATTTTCGATTGACTTTGCGACACAATTCTAATTTAAATTTTGCTTCTCCTAATAAAGGACATAACAGTTTTGGTATTGAATCTGGAATTTCTTTTCAACTTTAAATGAATCGTTTTTATTCCTATTTTTACTAACGAGTAAAAAAATATTCAATATTTATATGGAAAAGGTACAACTGTTCACTTTACTTCTTATCGGTGTAACAGCTTTTATTACTAACAAAGGTTTAAAGGAATTTACTTTCCAAGACAAATTCTTATTTCATGTTGATAAAGTATTCATCAACAAAGAATATATCCGACTAATTTCATCTGGTTTTCTTCATGTAGATTGGAAACACTTTGCCTTTAATATGATTACCTTATATCTTTTCGGATCTAATTTAGAGGACTCTATTGGTGCATTTCTTTTCTTCCTTATTTATCTCATCAGTTTAATCGGTGGAAATCTGTTTGCTTTATACATTCATAAAAATCATTCCGATTATACAGCTGTTGGTGCTTCTGGAGCTGTTAGTGGAATCGTTTTTGCTGCTATTGGATTGTCTCCTAGTATGGAAGTCGGTTTTATCATTCTTCCCTTTAAATTTCCTGCTTGGTTATATGCTATAGGATACGTTTTATACTCTATTTACGGGATTACAAGTAAAAGAGATAATATTGGGCACGAAGCTCATTTAGGTGGTGCAATAATAGGTTTATTAACCGCTATTGCTATTGAACCAGAAGTTATTAATACTAATTTTTTAACTATTGCACTAGCATTAATTCCAACTTCTATATTCTTGTTTTTACTTATTATAAAACCCCATATTCTTTTATTGAATGATCCGTTTAAAGACGCACCTAAAAACATTACTATAGATGATAAATTCAATGAGATAAAAGTTGCAAAACAAGAAGAAATTGATTCTATTCTAGATAAAATAAATCAGAAAGGTTATAAAAATCTTACACAAAGAGAAAAAGAAAGATTAGATGAGCTTTCGAAATAATTAATTTGAAATTAAGTTATATTCTAAAGCAACCAAATCGAGTATTCTTTATCTAACTAGTATAAATTAAAAGGATTCTGAAATGAAAAAACTAATTCTCTTATTAACTTTTATTGGAATATTGATTTCTTGTGAAGAAGAAAATCAAAGTGAAATTGTTGATATTCACGTAAATCATTACAAAAATACCGCTGTAGGTTTATCTCCTCAGTTTACACTTTTAATTCAAGAAGGAGCTATTTTAAATACTGATACTTGGCATAACTTCTATTCCTCTATTGAAGGATTCACTTATGAACCAGGTTATATTTATGCATTGTCTGTAAAAAAAGAAACAATTCAAAATCCTCTTCAAGACACTAATTCTTTTAAATATTCATTACAAAAAATACTTTCTAAAGAGAAAGTAAGTGAAGATGTTTCTTTTGACTTAACATTAAAACTTGAGGGAGATAATTTTGTAAATACTTCTTCTTCTGACTTTTTAATTTTAGATGCAATTACAATTGACTGTGAAAATTTATGTCAGGAATTAGAAAACAAACTACAAACTGAAAATAATGTATTTGGAACTTTTAAACATATCGATGAAAATAATTTACAATTGATTAGTTTAAATTAACCCATTTTAACAATAAAAAAAGCAACCAAATTGGTTGCTTTTTCATTTATGCTGGTATCATCCATTTAAATTTAAAATCTGTTTCCGGAATTACAATTCTTTCTGTAACACGGTACATTCTATCTGGTAATTTCATTAGATAGTCTCTTGCTTTTTCAGCTTCCGCAGTTAATCCTGTAATTTTATCGATTTCCCAAGCTGTATTTAACTTTCTAAGAATATCTACATAATCAAAACCTGTGTAAACTCCTATACGTTGTGCTACAGTTGAAAAATCATCAAAAAGAGTTCCTTTTTCATTAAAAGATTCGCGTAAGTGCATTGCTGGCATCACAATTTTATGTCTCATCATTTTTTCAAAAGCTAGCATCATTTCACTAGGATCGATCTTGAAAATTTCTTTTACAAAACCAGAATACGCTTTGTGATGTCTCATTTCATCACCTGCAATAATTTTTGACATTCTCGATAATAACTTATGCCCTTTTTTACGAGCTATTTTAGCTACATTATTATGCGATATATAGGTTGCTAATTCTTGAAAACTCGTGTAAACAAAGTTTTTATAAGGATCTGTGGATGTACCAATATCGAAACCATCTGCAATTAAATGCTGCGTAGAAATTTCTACTTCTCTCATGTTTACTCTTCCAGAAAGGTATAAATATTTATTTAATACATCTCCATGGCGATTTTCTTCTGCAGTCCAAGCTCTTACCCATTTAGCCCAACCGTTATCTGGATCTTGAGTTACTCCATCCAAATCCATTAGCCAAGATTCATAAGTTGGTAGAGCTTCTTCAGTAATTGTATCTCCTACCAAAACTGCCCAAAAATCGTCATCCAATTCTTTAGAGATTTCTCTAATTTCCTTAACCTCTTCTATAAAGTTTTCACTTTGAGAATCTGGTAAAAAATCTGTAGGTTGCCAAATTTTCTCTATTGGAATTAAAAAATCGTCTACAAAACCATGGATTTTACTCTCCAAGGTTTTCATTACTTCTTTTCTTATATTGTTTATCGACATTAATTTAGTTGTTTTATGCTACGACAGCACCAGTAACTTCAGCTTCTACTTTAGCTAATAAGTCATCAAACGGTAAACTGTCTATCTTTATTGGTTCGTGTGTTGTAATTTTTATAGGACTTCCAATTCCTAGAGGGAATTTTCCATACTTAAATACTTTCCATGAATTGTTTATAGTTAACGGTACTACATAACTGTCTGGATTATATTTCACAAGCATTTTAAGTCCATTAGATGCAAAACTTTTCGGTTGTCCGTTTCTACTTCTTGTTCCTTCAGGAAAGATAGCTGCAGACCAGTTATTTTTATGTATTCTTTTAGCAAACTCAATCATTTCTGTGATTGCTTGCTTTCTATCTTTTCTATCTATTAAAGCTGCTCCTCCATGTTTTAAATTAAAAGAAATACTAGGAATACCTTTCCCTAATTCTTTTTTAGAAACAAATTTTGGACAATGTTTTCTGAAATACCAAATAATCGGAGGAATATCGAACATACTTTGATGATTCGATACAAAAATAAGGGTTTGTTTTTTTGGTAATTCTTGTTTGTTTTCTACACGAACTGGTACTCCTAAAATAAGTAACGATTTTACTAAAAACCAGTTCATAACATTTACTACTTTTTGATGGCCGTTTTGACCACCTAATTTCAAACCTATCCACTGTATTGGGTGAAATACTATAAGAAGAAGAAAGAATACTAATGCAAAAATTGCAGATAAAAAATAACTTATTATTTTCATTTACTATAAAATAAGATTCCCGCTAATTGCGGGAATGAAATTGTATTAAAACGGTAACCAATTAGACCACGGAATTTTGGATAAAATAAATACTAATGCTAATCCGTAGAAAATCGAAAAAGTTTTAAATTTTGATTCGCTTTTTATTTGTTTTTTATGTCTAGACCAACCAATAGTGATTAAAGTAATTGCTAAAATCATCATTACAGGATGTTCTACAGCTAATAATCTATTACTTGCATCGATTCCATTAGCTTTCATTGATTTATACCAAGGAGACATAAAATACCATCCTAAACCAATTAATAATTGAATATGAGATGTAATTAATGCAAATAAGCCTAATCGAAAATCTTTATGTGTGAACTCTTTTTTTTGTACTAGTCCTATTACAGCATTTACTACAGCAAAAACTAAAACAGCTAATGCGATGTAGGCCCAATAAGAGTGAACTGTTTTCATCATAATTTGTTAGTTTATTTATGATGTAAAAATACTGAATTTTATGCATAAAAAAACCACCTCATAAGAGGTGGTTTTAAAAAAATCGTAACTGGATTAGTTAAATTTATATCTAATACCTAATTGCATTTGCCATCTTGACGAATTTAATCCTGCATCGTCAGATCTGTTTAAATCAGTTTCCGCTCTAGGATTATAAGTAAATGTTGGAGTTGTTCCGTCAGGTAAAAAATCTTCAAAGTTTAATAATCTCACGGAGTTAAAACTTCCTGAAAAGTATCTTTTACCCCAGTTCTTATTTAATAAGTTTGTAAAGTTAAAGATATCTGCTGTTAATTCGATTGAATGGTTATTCTTTCCTTTTAAAGAAAACTCGTGAGCAAACTTTAAATCAACAACATGACTCCATCTAGCTCTATCACCATTTCTTTCAGCAAACTGCCCTCTTCTAGATCTTAAATAATCATTACCTTCAATAAAAGCATTTAAAGCTGTCCATTGTTCAGCAGCTGTAAAAGAACCATCGTCTACTAAAATGATATCATTTTCGTCTTTAGGAATATAAGCAAGAGTGTTAGAGTTCCCTGTATCTGCTGTTAATGCTCCACGGTCGTTATATACATAACTAAAAACGTTACCTTCACCTGCATCATAGAAGAATCCTAATGTAGTTTTATTCCAATCATTCCACTTAAAATCTATAGAAGCATTACCTACTAATCTATGACCTTGTGCAAAATCAGATCTAGATACATCTAAATTATTAGCCCCTCTAACATTTTCCATTCTCGACCATTGAGAAATATTTTGAGAAGAAGTTCCGTCGTTTAATACATCAGAATCTCCAAAAGAATAAGAAAGTTGCCCTCTAACATCTATGAAATCTGAATAGTAGTTCTTACTTAATGTAGTTGAGAAATTCCATGATTTACCTTCTGTTGTATTTGAAGCTAAAAGAACTTCTTGATAAGTGTTATCTATTCTTTGACGACCAAAGTTTGGTATACCTCCACCAGGTCCTGTAGTAGTAAACAGAGCATCACCTAAATTTAAGTTTTCATATGCTACAGCTCTAATATTATCGTTTAAGATAAGATCTGCAGAAATAGCAAAACCGGCTGGTAATTTCTGATCAATCGCAATATTAGTTTTAAATACTTGTGGTAACATAAAATCAGCAGCAAATAAATCAACTATACCTCCAGTAGCTCCAGCTCCAGGTGCTGGATCTTTGAATTGTGAGTTAACATCTGGATTGAAAGCAGGTATAAAATCTCCAAATCTAGATTGATTATCAATTCTTCCTGAAGTAACCCCATTGTTATTATAAGCTCCTCCTGGCCATACTAAAGGAACTCTAGATGTGAATATACCTATACCACCTCTAATTTTAGTTTTTCTGTCTCCATTAACATCCCAAGTAAAACCAAGTCTAGGAGAAATATGTAATTTAGATTTTATACCTTGACCAACTCTAGCTCCTTGTAGATTTTTACCAGCAGCTCTTAATAAACTTACTGTTCTTGTATTAAAATCTTCATTTACTCTACCATCTTCCCATACTGGAATATCGAAACGTAAACCTGCAGTTACTTTTAATCTGTCTGAAAAAGTAACTTCATCTTGTACATAACCACCTAACTGCATTGAATTAAACTGTGCAGAACCTTCTGAAGTATCTCCATTTCCTCCAATTAATGAATAACCTAAACGGTATCTTATTGCTGGTTGATTAGTAATAAAATCACTCACACTAGCAAATTCATAAGCACCAAAATTTCTTCCAAAGAAAACATTGTTAACACTAGAAAATTCATTGTGAGTACCAATAGTAAACTTATGAGCTCCTGAATAAAT
The DNA here is from genome assembly GCF_900198195.1 of Tenacibaculum jejuense. Lineage (NCBI taxonomy): Bacteria > Pseudomonadati > Bacteroidota > Flavobacteriia > Flavobacteriales > Flavobacteriaceae > Tenacibaculum > Tenacibaculum jejuense. The sequence goes on from NZ_LT899436.1 coordinate 4,419,147, forward strand.
TTCAAAGTTATCTGTTAATGTGAAAATTCTTGTTTCTAAAAGATTCGCTGTTGAAAATGGTTCAGAACCAAAATTTATACGACCTCTACCATCACGAATACTAACATTTGGAAATGGGTTTCCATTAAAACCTCTATCATCGTTTACAGATGTGTAACCTAAAACTAAATTATTAGAATATTTATTTCCAAATCTAGAATTTAATTCTAACGTACTTGTGTTAGTTATAGATTCGAATATTTGATTTCCATTTGAGAAATTAATAGATGAAATTGATGAAGCATTTGCTCTGTTGTTAATACCTTTTACAAATGAATGCTTTAAAGATAATTTGTGATCATCATTAATATTCCAGTCTAACTTAGCAATTAATTTATGACTCTTTAAAGAAGAAATAGCATCTTGTACTCCACCAACATTATAATTGTAGTTTGTTGCAATGAACTGAGCTAAATTAGCAATATCTAAAGCATCAGAATCTCCTGTATAATTATCTATAAAGAAAGTTCTTGGTGTTTCATCTTCTTGTCTTTCATAATTCACAAAATAGAATAACTTATCTTCTTTTATAGCTCCTCCGATTCTAGCTCCGTAAGTTAACGCTGTAAATTCAGCAAGCTTTTCTCTAGGGTTATCTCCAGCGATATCAACAGGTGTCTTTCCTGCTAAGCTTTCGTTTCTAAAAAATGAATATGCAGAAGCTTGTACTTTGTTAGTACCTGATCTCGTAATCGCATTTATAGATCCACCAGCAAATCCTGATTGCTTTACATCAAATGGAGCTATATTAATTTGAAACTGATCAATTGCATCTAAAGATATCGGATTTACACCAGTTTGTCCTCCATTTGTTCCTGAAGCAGCTAAACCAAAAACATCATTGTTAACAGCACCATCAAGATAAATAGCATTAAATCTGTTGTTCTGTCCAGCAATTGAAATAGTATTATCTCCACTAATCTGTGCTTGAGGAGTAAGTCTAGCAAAATCAGCTATAGATCTTGAAATTGTTGGTAAAGATGCTATTTGCTTACGTGAAACTTTTGTTTCAGAACCATCTTTAGAACCAGAAGAAGCTGTTACAACTACTTCCTGTAAAGCATTTGCTTCCTCTGAAAGCTTTAAATTAAAAACTTCTGCTCCACCTAATCTTAAATAAATCCCTTGTTTTTCAATAGTTTGAAAACCAACAAAAGAAACAGTTAACTTATATGGCCCACCTGTTCTCATGTTAGAAACTCTAAAGAATCCATCTAAATCTGTAGAAGCACCATACTTTGTTCCTGATGGTGTGTGTACTAAAAGTACGTTTGCACCTGGTAACGGTTCTCCTGTATCGTCGGTAATTTTACCCGACGCAGAAGAAGAAGTTACACCTTGACCTAATACTGCTGTAGCCACAAACAGTAAAGATACTAGTAGTAAATTTTTGAAATTTTTCATTGTCCTTATATAATGTAATTAAAACGAAGCAAAATTCACTCTTTTTAATATTTCCAATATTAAATAAATGTTAACTTTTTTAACGATCCTTTAAGAATTTTTGGCTCGTTTTAGTTTTAAGGACTATTTTTTTAAGAATTTTTTAGCTAGTTCTTTCCCTAATTCTACTCCAAATTGATCGTAAGAGTATATATTCCATATGATACCTTGTACAAAAATCTTATGTTCATAGAGAGAAACTAATTTTCCTAAAGAGCTAGGAGTTAATTTGTCAAATAAAATTCCATTACTCGGTCTATTTCCTGAAAATACTTTATAAGGTAATAAAGAGTTAATTTTTTCCATGTTTCCAGAAGCTTTTAATTCTAAATGAACTTCTTCTTTTGTTTTACCAAAAGCTAGTGCTTCCATTTGGGCATTGTAGTTTGCCATTAATTTATTGTGATGATCTTCTAAACCGTGTAACGATTCTTTAAATCCAATAAAATCTGTTGGTATTAACTTTGTTCCTTGATGTACTAACTGCATGAATGCATGTTGCATATTTGTACCTGTACTTCCCCAAACAATTGTTCCTGTTTGATAAGTGATTTCATTTCCATCTCTATCAATTCCTTTTCCGTTACTCTCCATAACAGCTTGCTGAAGATAATCTGGAAGTTTTGATAAGTATTGTGTATATGGTAAAATCGCTTCGGTTTCTGCTCCATAGAAATTGTTATACCAAACGCTTAACAATGCTAAAATTACTGGTATATTTTCATCAAACTCAGTAGTTCTGAAATGGATATCCATTTCTTCTGCTCCGTTTAATAATTCTCTAAAATTATCAAATCCTACAGCTAAACTTATTGATAAACCTACTGCAGACCATAAAGAGAATCTTCCTCCAACCCAATTCCACATTGGAAAAACATTATTTTTATCAATACCAAAATCATAAACTGCATCTAAGTTTGTAGATACAGCAACAAAATGTTTAGCTACATCGAAAATTGATCCTGATTTTAAAAACCAATTTTTAATTGTATTCGCATTACTAATTGTTTCTTGAGTTGTAAATGTTTTTGATACAATTACAAAGAGCGTTGTTTCTGGGTTTAATTTCTTTAATACTTCTGAAACATGATCTCCATCAACATTAGAAACAAAGTGTGTATTTAATTTATTCTTGTAAAACTTTAATCCTTCAACAATCATATCTGGACCTAAATCTGACCCTCCAATACCAATGTTGACAACATCAGTGATAGACTTTCCTGAGTATCCTTTCCACTTTCCAGAAATTACTTTATTACTAAAAGCTCTAATTTTTCTTAATGCGGTTTGAACTTTTGGCTTAATATCTTTCCCATCGACTAAAACTGGCTCTTCAGAAGTACTTCTTAGTGCTGTATGTAGTACTGCTCTACCTTCTGTAACGTTTATTGTTTCTCCAGTAAAATATTTTTCAATCGCATCCTTTAATTCAACCTCATTAGCTAATTCTACTAGTAAATCTAAAGTTTCTTTTGTAATTCTATTCTTAGAAAAATCAACTTCTAAATCATTAACTGTAACAGAAAAATTTTCTTTTCTATTCGCATCAGTCCTAAATAATTCTTTTAAGTTTAAGTTTTTTGATACTTCAAAATGATCTGTTAATTTTTTCCAAGTTTCAGTTTGTGTTGGATTATAGTTCTTCAAAGCCATGGATTGGTTAATTTTTAGCGATAGTTTTATCCTCTTCTGTTTTTTCTAATTCTTCTGTTTCTAAAACATCTTCAATAACAGGTAAAGGAATTTTATTTAGTTGTTCTTTTAACGGATTTATAAACTCAAAATATTTTGGTTTAAGGCTATCTACCATTGGTTTAGCAGTAGGAAGTTTTTGACGGAAAGGATCTACTTGTTTTCCATTCTTCCAGAATCGATAACACACATGAGGACCACTTGTATTTCCTGTCATTCCAACCCAACCAATAATATCTCCTTGTTTTACATACTCTCCAACACGAACTTTACGTCTTTTCATATGTAAATATTGAGTAGTATAGGTACTATTATGTTTTACTTTCACATAATTTCCATTTCCTCCTCTTCTTGCAGATTCTACTACAGTTCCACTTGCGGTTGTCATAATTGGAGTTCCATAAGCGGCAGCAAAGTCTGTTCCTCGGTGAGGTCTTACTTTATTTCCATATAAGGCTATTCGCCTTCTTAAATTATATCTTGAAGAAATTCGATATTGGAATTTTATTGGTGATTTTAAAAACTGTCTTCTTAATAATCCAGCCTCATCATCATAGTAATCTACATCTCCTTTTATAGAATCTACTACATAACGATATGCATACAACTCATTTCCTTTATGATTAAATACTGCTGCTTTTACCTTTCCATATCCAACAGGAACAGTGTCATTTATAAATTTCTGTTCAAATATTAGTTTGAATGTATCATCTTTTTGAAGTCTATAAAAATCTACCGTCCAAGAATAAATATCAGCTACTTCATTAGCCAAAGTTGAACCGTAACCTAAAGTATCTAAAGCCTGAGAAAAATTATCTATAATTCTACCAGAAACTTCTCTTTCTACAACTTTAACCGGTTCTTTATACGTGTAAGCTTCAATTATAGAATCTTTAAAATTAATTACTGTAGACTCTATTCTGTTGTGCTTGTAAATAAAAACTTGTGCTGTTTGGGTAGTATCTTTTGATGCTAAAATTGTATAAGGCTTTCCTGCTCTTACTTTTCTAACGTCGAAAGTATCTTTAATTTTAGTTGAGATTGCATTAATTTTTGGATAAAAAACATGATGACGATCTAAAATTATTCCAAAACTTTCTCCGCTTTTTATGGTATCATTAATTACAGTGTAATTATCGATATTAAAACCATATTCAATAACTGGCTCTGGTTCTTTAACTTCTATAACCTCTTCTGGTAGTTCTTCTTCTTTTTCTTTCTTACAAGAAATTGATAAAAAAATAATGATTAAAAAAATGCATGAATAATAGTTAGACTTCACCTCTTAGTTTTTTGCTCCTCTCAATAGACAAATGTACAAATAAAAGCTTTGGTGAAGCCTACTTTAACACAATGTAAACAACTAAAACGATTTAGTCATAAACAACTTCAAACGGATTAGCTAAACCTTTGTAAGCCTCTAACTCTGCTCTTAAAGACCCAACTGCTAAAGAAGCTTTCATTTTAATTGGAATTTTATTTTCATCTGCAGTAATCCAAATGGTTACACTCTCTTCTGCTTTAAAAACTCTTCCTGCTTGTACTAATGGTCTGAATTTTTGAGTTTTAATTTTACCGAATTTAGTTTTGATTGTTTCGAAACCTAAACAGTGTAGTTTGAATGGATAAGATTTCTCATCAAAAAACATAGATACATCAATCTCATCACCTGCTTTAAGATTTTTAGTATCATGACTTCTTAAAAAGTAAAATGTTGAAATCATATCTTGCGGACCACTTACAGCATATGTACTATCTTTCTTTTTAAGAAAATCTTGTACTCGAGCTGTATTTTTATTATGATCGAAAGTAATTTGCTTATCTTTTTTGTAACCTCCTTCGTTGATTTTTCTTTTAAACAACAAAGGTTTTACTTCTGAAGCTTTGAAGTAACTTTCGTATTTGTCTTCTACTTTAAAAAACCAACCAACTACGGCAGCTGTTTTTCCCTCTCCAATAGCATGAAGTACTTTTTCTCCTCCCAGCTCGGTTTCTTGTAATGACAATGTAGCTGTTCCTGCTTTTAAAAAACCACTATAACTCATTCTATATTGTAACCATTCTCCACCTTGAAAAGCTGGTGAAGATCTATCTTGGGAAAAACTTGTAAATACTATATTGATAAACAATAAAAAAATTATCGACTTTCTCATACTTTCAAACTTATAAAAAAAGAATGACAATTATTGTTCCAAAAAATTAATTAGTAATTTAATAACTAAAATTGAACCCTAAACACCACATTTGGAGTAAAACCTAAAGAAAAAGTATCTACCGTGGTTATTCCATCAGTTTGTTCTGATGTATTTGGATCTACTACAAATTCTTTCTCGTACGATCTTCTTAAAATATTTTTTCTGTCGTAAATGTTAATAAAAGAAACTCCTATTTTTGATTTCACTTTACGTTTTTTACTCCAATAAAAATCATATGAAGCCGACGCATCTAAACGGTGGAAATTAGGTAAAGTTCTTCCATTTATATTCGCTAATCTTTGCAATCTTATTTGATCATCGTTAAATCCAGAGTCTACAATATCACTAAATGGCAAGCCCGATCTAAAAGTCCATCCGAGTGACATTTCAAAATTCCCAAATTTCATTTGTTGTGCTACATATACTGCATTAGAAATATTAAAATTACCATTAAACTTACCTCCTTCGTTAAATCCAGAGAAATCAGATTCATTTTCACCAATGGTATAACTTACCCAAGAACTAAAATTATTTGTCCATTTTTTCTTAATTAGAAAATCAGCTCCAATTACCCTAGCACTTCCATTAAATATTTCTTCTCCATTAGTATTATCAAAACCTGTGGCAAGTGTTGTTAATCCGTCAATTTCTCTAAAATAAGCTTCTGCATCTATTAGCCAACCTTTTTTATCAAACAACACACCAAAAGTTACTTGTTTACTTTTTAGAACAGGTATTTCAACACCATTTGAAATTGCCCATAACTCATTCTCTAACCCAAAATCTGAAGTAAAAAACTCTATAATTTTACTAGTATATTGTTGCTTCATTTCTGCGGAAGCATTTATCCAAAATGATGGAAAAAGACGTAATCTTCCATATAATCTAGGTTCAAAAAAAGTTTTATCTAGTAAAGGCATGTAGCTTGCTCTTACACCAACATTTACATTGTACTTTTTATCTTTACTTAATACATATTCTGCCAAAAGTGTTTGCTGATTATTAGACTTTCTGTCTTCATTAAGTAAATTTGAAAAACCGTCATTTTCTTGTACCAAGCGATAAGATATGTTACTATTTGTAAATTGATAGCCAAAATTTAATGCACTTATGTCGTTTAATTTTTGATTAAATATTGTACTAAATGACACTTCTTTTATTTCATTATTTTTAGTTGTCAAATTATAAATGAAATTATCTCGCTTTTTATTTCCATCGTAAAACAATTTGTAATTTGTATAATTTATGTTTGTTTTTTGAGAGAAATTGGCACTCCAGATTTTATCCCAAGTGATACCGTATCCTTCATTTTGAATATCAATAAAATCAAAACGTCGTTCGTTTTCATTATTATTCACCAAAATATACTTCAAATCATTTTTTACACGTATCTGTTGTAGCGAAATAGTATTATTATCATTAGGTTTAAAAATAACTTTGGTATTAAAATCTAGAAAACTGAAGTTATTTTCATCTTCTATAAATGGTTGTTCCTCCGCTAATACTTTTCCTTCATCTAAAACTGTGTTTTGAAATACTTTCTGTGAAAGTTTATCAAACGTTGGTGTATCCAACAAATCAGAAATAGATCTTCTAAATGAAAACTGCACTCCTAATTTTTCACCTATTGGAAAAGAGGTATTTACATCTGCATTTGTAAAATTAAATCCTGCTCCTGCACTTATTTGGCTTGGTATATCCGACATGGTTTCAATATCAATAACTCCAGAAACATGATTTCCATATTTAACATTCGAAGCATTTTTGTACACTTTTACATTATCTACCACGTAAGGATTAAACGCTGAAATAGAACCAAAAAAATGTGATGTATTATACAATTTAATTCCATCAAATAAAATTAGATTTTGATCTGGTGCTCCTCCCCGAATATGAATTCCTGATGCATTTTCAATAGGACTCTGAATTCCTGGTAATTGTTGTGTACTTAATAAAACATCAGCTTCTGTTAACCCAGGCAGAACTCCTTGTTTTCTGGGTGTTAAAACAATCGAACCATCACTATTTTTTGCTATACCCGTTGTAAGATAACTAGAAATAATGATTTCATTTAATGTGTGAGAAGCTTCCTTTATATAAATCTTAGAGCACTTAGTTTGATTTAACTCTGCTACTACTTTTTTAATCTCCTCATAACCAACAAAAGAAAATGTGACTGTGTCTTTTGCTTTTAAACCTTTCAACTCAAAATACCCTTTTGTATCTGTACCTACACCTTTAGTTTTCGTAAATACGGCAGCATCTGCTAATGCTGTATTACTTTTTTCGTCGAAAATATACCCACAAATTTTTATGTTATCTGTTTTTTGTGTTATTGTATAATATCGATCATTTATTTTTTTTACTTCTAATCCTGTTCGGCTTTCTATTTGACTAATTATAACTGACAATAACTCTTGTTTATCATTAAGCTTTATTGACTTATTTTTTATAACTTCTTCAGAAAATGAAAATTTAATATTGAAGTTTTTCTCTATAGAATTTAAAACCTTTAATAACGGTACTTCTTTTTCTTTCTGAGCAAAAAGAAATAGAGAAAATAGAACGAAAATTAGGGATACTCGCGCTTTAATCATTTTACTCTTTAGATCGTAATGTTACTTTTTTACCTTCTTCTAAATTGTAAGTTAAATTCATAGAAGTGGTAATTGTTTTTAATGCTATTTCTAGATCATTTGTTGGAAAACTACCAGAAAAACGTTTATCTAAATCAATATTATTTGAAATTACAGTAGCTCCATAAGTTTTAATTAAACTTTGTACCACAAATCGTAATGGCGTGTTTTTAAAACTACTTTCAAAACTCTTCCAAGTTGGAGAAACTTCAGAAAAATTCCAGCTTTCGAATGCAGCATTTCCAATTTGACGAACTGCATCTCCTTGAGTTAAAATAAACTTTTTTTCATTTCTAGCCACACGTACTTTTCCTTCAAAACAATGCACTTCTAAAAAATTTTTATGCTGGTTAACATTAAATTGAGTTCCTAAAACAGTTACTGATCCTTCAGGAGTTATTACTTCAAATTTACTTCCTTTATTCACTTTAAAGTATGCTTCTCCTTTAAGATTTAACTTTCTATTTTTTTTCCAATCCTTCTTATTGAACTCTAAATATGAATCTGAGTTTAAAACTACTTCTGAATTGTCTGGTAATAAAACGGCTAATTGCTCTCCAAAACCAGTAGAATATGTTTGATTTGTATTGAATAGTTGAAATAAACCAAATAAAAACAACAATGACGCAGCTACTCCACTAATTACATAATATCTATTTAATTTTCGTACTGGTTTTTGCTCTTTTTCATTAAACTTGGTTTTCTCCATAAAAGCATTAAATGACTCATCATTATCAACATAAGGAGTTGAAAACTCTGCAGAAGAATCTAGTATTTTTTTGTATGTAGAAAACTCTTCTGAATTCTCTAATACTAAAAGTTCTTCGGAAGAAATTTTCCCTTCTATAAACTTATTTAACAATATTTCAAATTCTTGATTTTCCATATACTAAATACCTTCTATTTGATTTCTTAATTGCTTCAATGCTTTACTCATTCTTTTTTCAACAGTTTTGATAGATATGTTAAGTAAATCTGCTATCTCTCTATATTTTTTCTTGTCTATTCTATTTAAAAGAAAAACTTCTCTTTCTTTCTCTGGTAATTCGGCTATAGCTGATTCTAACTTTTTTAAAAACTCTTGCTCTTCTAACAAAAACTCTGGATTCTCATTAGTACGATCATTTATATTTTTATTTAATTTTTGATGTTCTAAGACTATTTTTTTATGCTTTACCATGTTTAAAAAAGCGTTAGATGCCATAGTAAACAATAAAGATTTTACTGTTTTAAATACTATAGTTGAACATTTTTTCCATATTGTCATAAAACAATCCTGTATTATATCTTCAGCTACATCAATATCTCCGCATTTGTAATACACAAAATTTCGTAATGCTGTTGCATTCGTTTTATATACTTGTTCGAACACCTTCGAATCACATAATGATTTATCTCCTACTTCCATTACTGCAAAAATAACTCCTTTTATCCCAACAAGTATTATTTTTTAACGTTCATTATTGAAAAGCAGAGCTTTAGAAAGAAAAGAATCAAATCGCTCTGCTTTTACTTAAAGAATTAATTCACTTATAATTATTCTTTAAATTACTAAGTTCTGGGTTTTCAACTACTAGTTACCTCCGTTGCCATTATCACTTCCTCCTTGGTTGCCATCTTGACCTCCATTTCCATTATCACTTCCTCCTTGGTTGCCATCTTGACCGCCGTTTCCATTGTCATTTCCTCCTTGGTTTCCATCTTGTCCTCCATTTCCATTATCATTTCCTCCTTGATTTCCATCTTGACCGCCGTTTCCATTGTCATTTCCTCCTTGGTTTCCATCTTGTCCTCCATTTCCATTATCATTTCCTCCTTGGTTACCATCTTGTCCTCCGTTTTCATTGTCATTTCCTCCTTGGTTGCCGTCTTGACCTCCGTTTCCTTTATCACTTCCTCCTTGATCGCCATCTTGATCTTCTCCAGAAACAAGTCTCACTAATGTTATATCGTCAATTGCAGCAGAAGAACCTACAATTCTAACTATAACACTGTATTCTCCAGCATCTATAGATGTTGGTATTATTCCAGAAAAGTCTACCCATCCATCTTGGTTTATTTCTGCCGAAAATCTTACTAGTACATCTATAAAATCAGGATCATTACTAAAGTCATTATTTGAATTCGCATGCTCGATAATAACATTTAACGTATAGTTGTTATTTTCCCATTCTGTGAAATCACCTGGCATATAATATCTAAAAGATAATTTACCTTCTCCTTGATTTAAACCTTCTTCAAGGAAAAAATCAGTTTTCACTACAGCCTCAAAGAAACCTCCACAAGATCCCATATCAAGTCCCATAAAATTAGTATCATTTCCTTTAAAATCATACCCTTTCCATTCAGTAAAATCTTCTGTTTGTCCTCTAAATAGAGTTCCACAAGTATCTTCCGTTTGACCTCTATCTATTACAGGTTCGTTTTCAGGAAAATCTCCAATAGCATGAGTTATAAAATTTTCATTCCCTTCTTCAAAATCTAATTTAAAAATTAGTTGTTCTTGATTTGGTTGTTCGTTTTCAATAGGTGTTAATTCAGAATCAACACAACTAACAAACACAGCTAAGCTAATTCCTAAAAAAAGTGTTCGAAATTGTTTCATTGTAAATATTTTTTTGATGTTACAGATTTAATACAACTCAGTCTTTTTTTACCCTACAGGTTTTGTTAAAATAAATTATTATCTGTTTCAAAATAAACCCCTAAAACTGTCAACATTAATGATATTAACAAGCAAAATTCTCCAAAATGTCCCATAATTATCTATAAAATTTGTTCCCTTGTTATTAATACAACACTGCATTAAAAAACCCTATGTTTATTTTGCTATATATTTTGTTAGAGCAGTTAACTCTTTTTGTTTAAATTTATGTGGTAAACTTTCTATTCTTGAAAATGAAAAATTTATATTTCTTATTATTCACTACTATTTTATTGAGTTCCTGTAGAGTTTCTAACAACGAAAAAAAGAAAACATCAACAACAAATACTCATACAAATAATGAACTGACTAGTATTATTAATGCTATAAAGCAAGATGCTAGTAAACATTTGAATATTGAGAAAAAATTAACTGATGATGAAGTTTCAAGTATTGAAAAGAAAATTGGAAAGTCACTTCCTGAAACTTATAAATACTTCCTTAAAACTATTGGTGCTGGAGCAGAATTAATTTATTATCAACCTATAGATGATATTAGAAGATATAGTTATTTGAGTTCTTACAGAGAATTAAATCAAAAAATTGAATTAGTTAATGAAAAGTATGTCCCTTCAAATTCACTACTTTGTTTGATGAGTGAAGATTCTAATGGTGGCTCTTGGGTTTGGTTAACATCTGAAAAAAAAGAAAATAACGAGTGGTCTTTGGCTTATTTTGACATAAAAGACCAAAAGTTATATTTTAAAGTAACCAATTTTACTGAATGGTTAAAGCTTCTATATTCTTCTAAAGGAGAAGTAATTAGAGAACTCGACAAGAATCATATTCTAGGGTTAGGATAATACCTAAAAAGTTCCCCAATTTTCTAACTCTTCGTTACTCCATAAATACGGGAAGAAAACTCTTTTTTGATATTTAGGATGTAAATATTTCCTCCAACTACTTCCACCTGTAGCTTCTAAATCGGTATCGTTCCCACCTAAATATTTTCCTGCAGCGTTATAATGTGCCATAACCCACTTTACATTTACTGTGTAATCGTAATGACGCATTGCCTTAATTAAAGCTTCATCTTTTTGAATATCTTCTGGAAGCTGTTGGAATTTTTTAGAAAGATTGATATCGTTATAATCTTCCATAAACTCCATAAATTCACCCATATATTTCTTTTCAAACAACTTTAATAATGTTGTTTTCTGACCTGTAGTATAATTTTTCCCAGCTGCCTGCCAATATAAATGATCGTACGCATTTTTAAATGAAGAATTACGATCTATAGTATCTCTAAATCGAATATCTATTAAGTTGATTAATTCTGTAGATGCAAATTCAATTTTTCTATACTGAGCGCTTTGAAAGCCACTTGCCGGAGTTAATGTATTTCTAAATTTAAGATATTGCTCTACGTCCATTCCATCTCCCATAACATCAAACGAACTACATAAAACATCAAAATATCTACTTATTCTCATTAAATGTTTTGAGAATTTATCTGCGGAAATTTCTACACTTTTCGCTACTTGATCAATTTCCCAAAGAATCATTTTAAACAAAAGCTCATTTACCTGATGATACATAATAAACACCATTTCATCTGGTTGCGTAGTTCTAGGGATTTGCAATCCTAATAAAGCATCAGTTTGTATATAATCCCAATACGTTATTGGTTTACTCCACAATAAACCTTCTAACATTGCTTCAACAGGAACTCCTAATTTATCGTATTTTTCTTCAATTGCTTTTAATAATTCTTCTCGACTCATTGGTTTCATTTAGACTAAAGAATAAAAGAGCCAAGATACGAGACTTTCGTCATTTTAATGTGCTTTGCTCATTTTTAACAGTAAAAAAAGAACCAAGAAAAGTTTTATGTTTTCTTGGTTCAGTTCCTCAATTCTATATATCTATAGCGTTCCTCTTCTTTGTTGTTCTCTTTCGATTGATTCGAAAAGAGCTTTAAAGTTTCCAGCTCCAAAACCTCTTGCTCCCATTCTTTGAATAATTTCGAAGAATAATGTTGGTCTGTCTTCTACTGGTTTTGTGAAAATTTGTAATAAATATCCTTCCTCATCAGCATCTACTAAAATTGATAATTCTTGTAATTTAGAAATATCTTCTTTCATCATATCTCTATGAACCCCTAAACGTTCAGGAATCATATCGTAATATGCTTGAGGTGGTGGTGGTAAAAATTCTACCCCGTTAGCTTTTAACTGTGAAACTGTTTTGATGATATCATCAGTTGCAACTGCAATATGCTGCACTCCTTCACCTTCATAAAAATCTAAATATTCTTCTATTTGAGATCTTTTAGCAGCTTTTGCTGGCTCATTAATTGGGAATTTAACACGTCCATTTCCATTACTCATTACCTTACTCATTAAAGCAGAGTATTCTGTATGAATTTGTTTATCGTCAAATGATAAGAAGTTTTCAAATCCCATTACATCTTCATACCATTTTACCCATTTGTTCATTTGACCCCAACCAACATTTCCTACCATGTGGTCGATATATTTTAATCCTGCTGATGGTGGATTATAATCTGATTTCCAATCCATGAATCCAGGCATAAATGTTCCTTTATAATTCTTACGCTCCACAAACATATGTACAGTTTCTCCGTAAGTATAAATTCCAGAACGCACTACTTCTCCATGTTCATCAGTTTCTACAGTTGGCTCCATGTAAGATTTTGCTCCTCTTTTTGTAGTTTCTTCCCAAGCAGAACGAGCATCTTCAACCCAAAGTGCTACAACTTTAACTCCGTCTCCATGCTTAACGATATGGTCATTAATTGGTGATTTACTATTTAACGGAGTTGTTAATACTAAACGAATCTTATCTTGTACAAGTACATAACTTACTTCATCTTGAGATCCTGTTTCTAAACCTTTATAAGCTAAAGATTGGAAACCAAATGCTGTTTTATAAAAATGGGCTGCTTGTTTTGCATTACCTACATAAAACTCTACATAATCTGTTCCTAAAAGTGGAAGGAAATCTTGTGCTCCTTCAAATATTTTTTCTAAACCGTAGTTTACTGATTTTATATCTTTATTACTCATCTTAATTCTGAATTTGAATAGAGAAGTTAGAATAGAGAGAAGAGACTTTATAGTTTATTTTGAAAACTCATTGTCATTTTTTGAAACTCTGCTAACTTTTCTTCAATATTATTTAATTCTTCTTGTGTTATATCTTTTCTTTTAAAGGCAATTATCATCTGAGTTTCTAGTTCAAATGAAGAACCTAAAGCTATATCTATGAAATGAGAAAATGATTTATCTGATCTCGATGACCCCTCTGCAATATTACTTGGAATCGAAATTGAACATCTATTAATTTGAGATATTAATCCAAATTTTTCTTCTTTTGGAAATTTTTCCGTCATTATAAAAACCATATCTACTATTTCAATACCTATTGACCAAATTTTAAGATTCTTATAATTATGTCTTTTCATTCCAAGTTTTGTCTATTCTCTAATATCTCTTTTCTCTTTTCAATAAAAAATTTACTCAAGCCAAGACTGATAATACGTATCATCTGCAATTTTCATTGCTTCTTCTGTTACCATTAATGGTTTAAACGTGTCTACCATTACTGCCAACTCTTCTGTTTCAGTCTTTCCGATACTTCTTTCTGTTGCTCCAGGATGTGGTCCGTGAGGAATTCCTGCTGGATGTAATGAAATATGTCCAGCATTAATATCATTTCTACTCATAAAATCTCCGTCTACATAATATAAAACTTCATCAGAATCGATATTACTGTGATTGTATGGAGCTGGAATTGCTTGTGGATGATAATCGTATAATCTTGGCACGAAACTACAAATCACAAATGCATCTGTCTCGAAAGTTTGATGTACAGGTGGCGGTTGGTGCACTCTACCTGTAATTGGTTCAAAATCATGAATTGAGAATGCATACGGATAGTTAAATCCATCGTAACCAACAACATCAAAAGGATGTGTCGCATATACCATTTCTATAATTTCGTCTTGCTTTTTAATTTTAATTACAAAGTCACCTTTTTCGTTATGTGTTTCTAACTCTTCTGGCTGACGAATATCTCTTTCGCAAAACGGTGCATGTTCTAATAATTGACCAAACCAATTTCTATAACGTTTTGGTGTATATACTGGTCTGTATGATTCTACAATAAATAAGCGATTATCTTCTGTATCAAAATCTAACTTGTAAATCATACCGCGAGGAATTACTAAGTAATCTCCATATTTGAAATTTATATTCCCCATATGTGTTCTTAATTTTCCTGTTCCTCTGTGTACAAAGATTACTTCATCTGCATCTGTATTTTTATAGAAATAGTCGTTTGTAGATGATTTTGGTGCTGAAAGAATAATATTACAATCTGAATTCGTCAAAACTATTTTTCTACTTTCTAAATAGTCTTCGACCTGAGGCACTTGAAAACCTCTAAAACGATACGATTGAATATTATTTTTCTTTGCGATTTTAGGAGCTACAGAATATTGTTTTCTAATTTCTTTTACCTGAGTTGGTCTGTGCTCGTGATATAAATTTGATGACATTCCATCAAATCCTATAGTACCAAATAACTGTTCATAATACAAACTCCCGTCTTCTTTACGGAATTGTGTATGACGTTTTGGTGGAATTTTTCCTAATTTATGATAAAAAGGCATAAGCCGATAGTTTTATTTGTTAATGATATAATGTGTACTTAAAATCTAACAAAATTGATTAAGCATTACATTTTCAAATAGATATATTGATCCATTAACCTATCACTCAGGGTTTCGCTTGATTAAAAATTTTAAGTGTGCTAGTAAGCCTAACCAGAACATTCTTAGCGATTTAGTTGTTTGTCTTACAAATATAATAAAAAGAATGTGGATTACAGACTGATAAAAGTCTCTCTACTAAGAATTCCTAAAAAACAAAAAGTCCGAAGTTATTAACTTCGGACCTAAGCATATTGTTATGCATCAAATTACTCTTTTGGTAATCTTTCGTCGATCATTTTTAATGGCATTCCTTCCATTAAATCAAATACATCGATAATACTTCTCATTGTATCTTCTTCTTCTGATTGTTCAGAAATAAACCATTGTAAGAATACTTCTGTTACAAAATCATCCTCTTTTCTAGCTGTTTTAAAGATATTGAAGATTGACTCTGTCACATTTATTTCTTGATCTAATGAAGTTTCGTAAATCGCTCTAAGGCTTTCGAAATCATTGTTTACATTTTCTACACTTGGAGAAATTGCTGCTCCACCATTATCGTTAATAAAAGTAAATATTTTCATTGCATGCTCTCTCTCTTCTTCAGCTTGCTTGTAGAAAAACGATTTACTGTTTACTAATTCTCTCTGATCGCACCATGAAGCCATAGCTAAATAAGATGCAGAGGCTTTCATTTCTAATGCTATTTGACTATTTAGTAAATCCATAACTACAGGATTTATTGTCATTTGTTTTCTTATTGCTGTTTTCATGATATTCTAATTTTGCTTAATACAAAAATACAATAATATCAGGCTGTAAAAAACTGACATTCAAAATTTAAAGGAAGTCTAAATAAGTATATTATTTAGATTGAAACTGATTTAAAACTGTAAAAAAACGAATCTATGGTGTTTCTTAAGTTTAAAATTTGGGGAATATCTAAATAGATTAAATGTTGTTTATCTGCGACAAAAAGTAGCACAAAATTCTCTGAATCAATAATATCATACAAAGCTTCTGGTTTTGTAAGATTGTACACATTTTTTCTCAATTGTAGTAATTGAGGAAATGATAAAGGGATTCTTTTATTGACAGTTTTTAACTCGTATTTACAAAACGTGATCTCTTTAAGATCTATTTCGTACTCAACATTTACATCTACATTCATATTGCAAATGTAACACTTATTTAGAATAAATTAAAATTAACTTTCAGGAGCCATTTCAACTTCTAATCCATCAAGTTCTGGAGTCATGTGAATTTGACACCCTAAACGGCTGTTATCTTCAACATAAAAGGCTTCAGCGAGCATTGCATCTTCATCATCAGACATTTCAGGAAGTTCGTGTTCAGATTTCACATAACACTGGCAAGAAGCGCACATTGCCATTCCCCCACAAATACCGACTGTTCCTTCTGGAGCTAATTCAAAGGAACGAATTACTTCCATCAGGTTCATATTCATATCTGTTGGTGCTTGTACTTCGTGTGTAACACCTTCTCTATCTGTTATTTTTATTGTAATATCTTGATCTTCCATGTTAAATAAAGTAATCTATTCCTAGCAATTTATGTATAGGAGTTAAAATAATAATAGTAATAAATGTGAATAAGAGTAATTTACTAAAAGGAGAAAGGTTCTGCTCAGTTTTAGTATCTGTTGTGTACTCAATCTTTTCTATTAAAAAAATGTTTTTACTTGAACGATATATTGATGTACCTCTTGTAAGTGATTTTAATTTTCTCTTGATTTTGAAACTCACTTTCCTGTAGTAATTAAAATAGAAAATTGATATTAATAAACAGGGTAAAGTTAGTATATCTGAGTACTTAAGAATAGTTTCAAACGACATGATTGTGTTAAATATTATCACTAACGAAATAAAATTTACTATCCTAAAAAGAATCTTTGAATAGTCAATATAGTGTTTGTTTTTATCCCATTCTTTTCTTTCTAAAAAACTATAATAGTTAATGAGAATAACTATAAAAACTATTGATATTAAAGCAAAAAATAGTAAAATTCTTGTACTTAAAACCTTATCAAAAAAATACGTTGAAACTAAATTTAACTCTATCATTTCAATTCTTTTTCTTTCAACTTTTTTCGAAGCACTTTCGCTCGCTTATCTTCTCCGTCGTGACTCCAACCTGGTGAATTAAAAATATAATTCAATTTATCAGACCATTTATCGGCTCGTTTTACATCTTTCCATATAGCGGCGTATTCATGTGTAGCAACTTTAACAGGATTAAATGTTTCAATATTTACTGTTAAGCCGTAAACTGGCTGATCAATTTCTTTTAATTCTTCAGAAAAGGTACCAAAAATACGATCCCAGATAATTAGAATTCCTGCATGGTTACAATCCAAATATCGAATATTGGACGCATGATGAACTCGATGATGAGATGGTGTGTTGAAAATAAATTCGATTGGTTTTGGTAATTTATCTACCAATTCTGTATGCACAAAAAACTGATAAATTAAACTTACGCCCATCATGGTGAACATCATTAAAGGATCAAATCCTAATAATGGAATCCATAACCAAAAGAAAAACTTGTGAACACGTTCTCCAACACCTTGGCGTAATGCTGTTCCCAAATTCATATAAATAGATGAATGATGTGGCACATGACCTGCCCAAAACAAACGAACTTCGTGATTTAATCGATGAAACCAATAATATGAAATATCATCAGCAAAAAATAATAGTAACCAAGCCCACCACTGACGATGAACAACATCTTGTAAAGGACTTAATTGATACAAATAGAAAAATACAACAAATGCCAATACTTTTGGTATAAATTCAATAACTGCTGAAAATAACATCATTACTAAAGAAACTGTAGTGTCTTTACCATGATACTTTTCTTTTGCAAACCAATATTCTACTAACATAGAAACAAAGAAAATTGGCAATGCAAAATACAAGAGTTTATCCTGTGACAGTTGTTGTATATATTCTGTAATTGTCAACTTAATTTATTGCCTTTACTACAGCTTTTGGTGCTTCTTTTTTAGTTCCGTCAAAACCTTGCACACCACCAACTGTTGTGTATTTCATTACATATTTTTTATCTGGAAAAATCCTTTTGAAAGCACTTTGACACATTAAAGTAGCTTCATGGAATCCACATAAAATTAACTTTAGCTTACCTGGATATGTATTTACATCTCCGATGGCATAAATTCCAGGAATATTAGTTTGATAATCTAATGCATTGTTTACTTTAATTGCATTTTTCTCAATCTCTAATCCCCAATCGGCGATCGGTCCTAATTTTGGTGATAATCCAAATAAAGGAATAAAATGATCTGTGTTGATCACGAAAGGCTCTTCTTCTTTCTTATGAACTTCTACTCCTTCAACTTTACCATCACCAACAATTGCTTTAACCTCAGCTGGAGTGATTAAATTGATTTTTCCTTCGTTCTTTAATTTTTGTACTTGATCTACAGAATCTAAATGACCTCTAAATTCGTTTCGTCTATGAATTAACGTAACAGAATTAGCAACATCAGCTAAGAAAATAGACCAATCTAGAGCAGAATCTCCACCACCAGCAATAACCACATTTTTACCACGATACATTTCCGGCTCTTTAATAATATATTCTACTCCTTTTCCTTCGAAATCTATTATATTACTAATAGGTGGTTTTCTAGGCTCAAAACTTCCTAAACCACCAGCAATAGCAACTACTGGTGCATGATGTTTTGTCCCTTTATTTGTGGTAACGATAAATGTTCCGTCTTCTTGTTTTTCTACAGTATCTGCACGTTCTCCTAGAGTAAATCCTGGTTCAAATTGTTTAATTTGCTCCATTAATTTATCTGTTAAATCACCAGCTAAAATCTCTGGATATGCAGGAATATCATAAATAGGTTTTTTAGGATAAATCTCAGAACATTGTCCACCCGGTTGTGGTAACGCATCAATTAAATGACAACGTAATTTTAATAGACCTGCTTCAAAAACTGTAAACAAACCTGTAGGACCGGCACCTATAATTAGTATATCGGTTTTAATCATAAAAGTAAATTTTTAGGCTACATTAATCACTTCTTCAATCTCTGGAGCATGTCTTTTGATTGTTGCTTCAACACCATTTTTTAGTGTCATCTGGTTGACTGAACAACCGCTACAAGCTCCTTCTAATTGTACTTTTACGATATTGTTTTCTACTGATAAAAGCTTAATATTTCCTCCATCACTGATTAAGAATGGACGAATTTCTTCTAATGCTTTTTCTACTTTACTTTGTGTTTCTACTGACATAAACTAACTTATTTTGTACTGCAACCACTCATGGTAGTAATTCGTACTACTTCTGTTGGAGGTAAATTTGCATTTCTTTTTAATAACTGTGACACAATTTCTTGTGTAATTTCTTTAAAAGAAGCTTCAAGTTTTGTTCCATTTTGTAACGCAACTGGATGACCAACATCACCTGCTTCTCTTATACTTTGAACAATTGGAATTTCACCTAAGAATTTTGTTTCTATATCTTCAGCTAAATTCTTAGCTCCATTCTGACCGAAAATATAATATTTATTTTCTGGTAATTCTGCAGGTGTAAAATATGCCATATTCTCAACAATTCCTAAAACAGGAACGTTGATTGCTTCTTGTTGAAACATAGCCACTCCTTTTTTAGCATCTGCTAGAGCAATATTTTGTGGCGTACTTACTACCACTGCTCCAGTAATTGGTAATGCTTGAACAATTGATAAATGAACATCACCTGTTCCAGGAGGTAAATCTATCAATAAGAAATCTATTTCTCCCCAATCTGCATCAAAAATTAATTGATTTAAAGCCTTAGAAGCCATTGGCCCTCTCCAAATCACAGCTTGATTAGGATTGGTAAAGAAACCTAATGATAATAATTTTACTCCGTAATTTTCAACAGGTTTCATTTTTGAGCGCCCATCAACTTTGACTGATAATGGTCTTTCACGTTCAACATCGAACATAATGTGTTGCGAAGGTCCGTAAACATCTGCATCTAAAACACCCACATTGAATCCCATTTTCGCTAAACTTATTGCAACGTTTGCAGTAACTGTAGATTTTCCAACTCCACCTTTACCCGAAGCAATTGCAATAATATTTTTAATGTTAGGAATTTCTTTCCCTCGGATTTGATTTACCTCTTCCTTTGGTTTTACTTCTGCTTTTACGTTAACTTTAACTTCAACGCTATTACTTACATTTTGATGGATTGCTTTTTTAATTTCTGTTTCCACCTTTTTCTTAGCTTGTAAAGTTGGGTTTCCAATTACAACATCTACAATTACTTCATTACCAAAAGTAACTACATTCTTTACATTATCATTTTCAACTAAACTTTTTCCTTCTCCTGGAGCAGTTATTGTTTCTAATGCGTTATATATATCTTGCTTTTTAAAGCTCATTATGTTTTGTATTAATTCTACCAACAAAGATACCATTTAAGCTCCAGATATTAAAGCTTATGAATTGTGATTGTTTATAGCTCAATAAGCTTTAATAATCACTTTATTTTTAAATAAATAAACTATAATTCCTTCATTGGATCCCAAAATACTTTTTCTAAATCTTGTATTTGATTTTCTATAACTTCTATTCCTTCACTTTCTAATAACTGTTGCATTAAATTTGTTCCATCAAAATGATGTTTCCCTGTAAGAATACCTTTTCTATTTACAACTCTATGTGCTGGAACCTCTTTACCTCCTGAGTTATTCATTGCCCAACCTACCATTCTTGCAGAACGGGCAGCTCCTAAATATTTTGCAATTGCTCCGTAACTTGTTACTCTTCCGTGGGGAATTAATCTTGCTACTTCATATACTTTATCAAAAAAATTTTTAGAATCTTCCATGCTTTAAAAGTACAATTTTATTAATGTTACTATTGCTAAAAAACCTGTAATTATACTCATTAACGGATTAAAAAACACCATTACTTTAGTCACTTTAGCTTCTATCTTTTTAATAAGTAAAATATAACTTGAAAGAACCGCGACTACACCTAATGAAGTTCCGATTCCAAAAGACAACAAATAGTCATATTCTTGAGATAATAAACCTTTAGCGATGAAGAATGAATATGCTAATGCGAAAAAAGGAATTGCAAACATGTTTATAAAAGACAGTTTGATTCCGTAAGAAAAACAAGTTTTTTGATTACAAACTTGCTGTACTTTTTCCCTTGACGAGAATTCCTTATTTAGGTAGAAAAAAGATAGATATACAAAAACAAGAACTGCTATATTTTTAATCCACAATAATATATCTGGAAATTTATGAATTAATCGAATCACGATCAAACTCAATAAAAACTGAAAGAAAACTACAATCGCTGCTCCAAAAATAAAATGTCTTGCTGATTTTTTATTTTCATCAATAAAAATTTTACCTACAGTTAAATTTAGCATACTTGGTGCTGCAAAACCGAAGTAAGAAGTGATAAAACCAAGAATAAAATGAAGTAGCATTTTTAAAACTATTTGTTAATAGTTTTAGACGCTGTAATAAAAGAAAACTTTCTTGAGAGTTATAAATACTTAACTAGTAATTCAGCTTAAATTTGACATATGTAATTGGCTTACCTTTTTCTAGGTATTGTTTCTCATAAAAAGTTTGTGTTCCTGTAACTTCTTCTGGAGAGTAGTGATTTTTATACACATCGTGGTTTGCATGTAAAACTTCATGACCTTCACCATGTAAAAGTCCTAAGGTGTAGCCATGCATAAATTCACTATCTGTTTTAAGATTTATGACACCATCTGGCTTCAAAATATGATGATATCTCTTAAGAAAACTAGTATTTGTCATACGATGTTTAGTTCTCTTATATTTTATTTGAGGATCTGGGAAAGTAATCCAAATTTCATGCACTTCATTTTCAGCAAAAATAAAATCAACTAATTCTATTTGTGTTCTGATGAAAGCAACATTATTCATGTCGTTTTCTAGAGCGGTTTTTGCACCTCTCCAAAAACGTGCACCTTTAATATCGATTCCTATAAAATTGAATTCTGGATTCTTTTCTGCTAATGCAATAGTATATTCTCCTTTACCACATCCTAATTCTAAAATAATAGGATTATCGTTTTTAAAAAATGTATTCCACTTGCCTTTAAGAGAAAAGTCGTTTACAACTTCTTCTCTTGTAGGTTGAATAACATTAGCAAAAGTTTCGTTTTCTCTGAAACGTTTGAGTTTGTTTTTACTTCCCAATATAAAATAGCTTAAGCTTAGGCTCTATCTTCTGTTCCTTCTCTCTTAAATTTAAGAGCTTGAGAAATCCAGTAAGAAAGTAATGCAATAAGTATGAATAAGAAAAACCAATTGATAGCATTAGAAGTCCACCAACCAGCACTACTTTTTGCAAGAGATGTTCGAATCCATTCAAATGGAATGAATAAAACTTGAAAAACCTCACCTATAAGTCTAAAAATATTTAATCCTAACATATCTTGATTATCTTTACGCCTGCAAAAATATAAAAAGAAAAAATGTTAACCAACTTTTTCAGTACAACTAAACCGGTAAATTCTATGTTTATCATAGGATTATTTGCTTGTTATGTAGTTACTAGTTTTTTTACAAACTATATTGATGTGGTTAACATTCCTCTTTTCTTGTGGTTTTTAACACTTTTTGGGATTGTAAACTTTGTGAATTCAAGAAACAATCTCACTTTCGACAACTCTTATTTTTTCTTATTTTTTTGTATTCTTCTAGGTTTTTTTCCTGAAGTTTTTAAAATCAACACGCTCTTTTATTCTAATCTCATTCTAATAATATATATCAGAAGAGTATATAGTTTTCAATCTTCAAAAAATATCATTAAAAAGTTATTTGATAGTGGGTTTTGGATTGGTATTTCTTTTTTAATAGAACCTTATACTTTGTTGTTTTTCCCCTTAACTTTTATTGGGATTTTAGTTCACGAACACATTGATGTTAGAAGGATTTTTACCCCAATAATTGGTTTTTCAGTACCAATAATTCTCTATTTTACGTATTGTTTTTGGTATTCTGAATTAGAAAATTTTTATAATTTATTATCGTGGAAAACAAATTATGATTTTAGTATATACAATACTTCAAGATATATCATCTTGTTTAGCTTACTTTTAATTTTAATCACTTTAGCTTCGATACTTAAAACGCCGAAAACTTTTAGAGTAAAAAATACTTTTAGAAAAAGTTGGATTTTAATTTGCTTTCACTTTTTCTTTTCTTTGGTATTAGTTGTATTGTTAAGTGAAAGAAGTGGTACTGAACTACTTTATATTATTTTTCCTGCAGCTCTTATTATAGCTAATGGTTTCGAGTTGTTTCAAAAAAAATGGTATTCAGATATTATTTTAATTGGAATTCTCTCGGCATCATTATTATCGTATTTTTCTTGATTACATTTTTTTGCCGAAAGCTAAATCACCTGCATCTCCTAAACCTGGAACAATATATCCTTTAGCATTCAAATTTTTATCAATATCTGCAATCCATAAAGAAGTATTAACCGGAAAGTGATTTTTAATAAAATCTATTCCATCTAATGACCCAATTACTGAAACAATATGAATTTCCTTTGGTGTTCCATAATTCTTTAATGCCGTATAAACTGAGACTAAAGACCTACCTGTGGCCAACATCGGATCAATAAGTAGAACGGTTTTATTTTCTATGGGTGGTGAAGCAAAATACTCTACAATAATTTCAAATTCTTCCGTATTATTTGGATGGTAACGGTATGCAGATATAAAAGCATTTTCAGCATCATCGAAATAATTTAACAACCCATTATGAAGTGGTAAACCTGCTCGTAAAATTGAACATAAAACAACTTCATTATCTGGTAAGTTAACTTGTTTAGCTCCTAAAGGCGTATTGATTTTTTGAGTTTTATATTTAAGATTTTTGCTTAATTCATATCCTAAAATTTCTCCAATCCTTTCAATATTTCTTCGAAATCGCATACTATCTTTTTGAATAGTTTTATCCCTTATTTCTGTAAGAAACTTATTAAGAATAGAGTTTTTGTGTGCTAAATGGAATACTTTCATTGTTTTTTTAGGAGCTCTATTTAAATGTTAATTAATCTATAAAATTAATCATAGGTTTCACATATAAAAATTTACGGTACAAAATTTGGTAAAAAATGACAAAACTGAAACGAAACTACTATGAAACGAAAACTACTATTATTAGTATTTATTCCCTTTTTTTTATGCAGTCAAAGTACTTTAAGTAATGCTAAACAAAGTTTAAGCAGCAGCTCTAGTTCATCATCTAGCAGTAATTCAAATGATGATTCAGACGATGATGATGACATTAATTTTTTTTCCGCTTTTTTCGGAGAAATTTTCTTAGATGTCTTTTATTATGCTAGTCTTGGTGTTTTCATTGGAGAACCCACAGAAACAGCAATGAATCCCTATCCCTATTACAATGATAAAGAAGGTGAATATTCTATTAGCTTAGATGGAAACCTTAAAAAACAAAGCCTAAAATTAGGCACAAACTATTTAGTTAACCGCGTAAGAGGAATTGAATTTAACGCAGTATACAAACCTGTTTATTTAGTTGGAGTTGAACTTTCTCACATTAACTTTTCTGAAAACACATTATTAAACTCAGAATCTTTAAATATTACATCTGTAAACTTAAATTATTACAGAATTAGAAATCGTAATATATCTATGTGGTGGGGATTGGGAGTCACTTATGTCGGAAATGGTGTAAATACTGCTGGAGTTTCTTATAATTTTGGTACAGATATTTATCCTGCTAAACCAATTAGTCTACACTTGGGTTGGAAACAAAGTTTTATTAATGATAATTCTGTAAATGTATTTAAAGCTCAGGCTAAATATCACATAAAAAAAACAGCTCTTTATACAGGATATCACAACTATAAATTAGGTAGTGAAACTGTATCTGGATTGGTATTTGGATTGGAGTATACATTTTAAACTAAAAAAGATTCCTGCATATGCAGGAATCTTAAAATATACTTCATTTTGCATAGCATTTTATCAAAACAAAACTTGTTTTAATTACTTCTTCTTCGTTCTTCGTCGTTACCGAAATTTCTGTCTTTTACTTTTATCTTTTTATTTCCGAAACTATACGCTAAAGAAACTCTGAAATTTCTATTACTTTCATTTTGTCCGTATACTTGTTCAACACCATCCACTACAGATGTTAAATTATTTAAGGCACTTGTATTAAAAATATCATTAGCAAAAACAGAGAGTTTTATATTGTTTTTAAAATCGTGTTGATACCCTAAAGACACGCTATACATTTCTCCAACACTAAACAAACCTCCGCTGTACGCAGAACTATACCATGAGTTCACTAAAAATTTTGATTTTTCTGACAATGAAAATGTATTATTAGAAGCTATTCTTACTTGCACTCCATTTCTTGGCTTTGCTCCTATTTCTTTTTGAAATGTTGAATAATACCCTAAAATATTGATGCTATTCTGACTTTGCCACCATGAATTTGCTTTAAAACTATAGTTCTCAGAAATTCCATAATTATATTGTGTGATATAGTTATCACGAGTCACTATTTGAGTTTCTGCAACAGGATCTGAAGTAAAAATTACTCCAAAACCATCTGTAGTAACATTTAAAAATACACTTGTGTTTAAATTTCTTTTATAAGAATGTGACAACTCAAAACTATCTGTGAATGATGGCTGTAAAAAAGGATTTCCTTCTCCGAAACTATTATCATTAATATAATATCTAAATGGATTTAAATCTGAAAATCTTGGTCTATCAATTCGTTTTCCGTAAGAGAAAGAAAAAGCATGATGATCATTTTTTCTATAGGATACATACAACGTTGGAAACAACTTTGTAAATTCATTTTCTATCTCTTGATTTGTTTGCTCACTAATTCCTTTTGTATTTGTATTCTCTAAACGTAATCCTAACTTCAATTCTAATTTTGAATTTAAGTTTGTACTTGCAGATATGTAAGCTGCCAAGTTATCTTCTTGGTATTCGAAATTATTCGATCTTGTTGGATCTAAAACCGGATTTCCAGAAAGTGTATCAAAGAACAAAATATTACTTTTTGTAGTTGTAAAACTTGCCTTTCCTCCAAACGATAATTGAACTTTATTTATTGGATAATTCACATCTATTTTCGAACTATAGTTTTGAATATCCTGATCTGAAATATTTAATGCAGCCGATGATATTCCCATTGAATTCCCGCTATTATCAAACACTTCTGTTGTAAAATCTCTATCATTTTTAGAATTGTAATTAAAATAATCTGCGTCTACAGAAATTGATCTTCCCAAAGAATCTAGTTTTGTTTCTGCATGAAAATTTAAGGTGTTGTTTTTTCTATTAATACTATTATCTCCCTTGTTTTCAATAAATCGATCTAATTGTTTGTTCTCATCAAAAACTGTTGATATTACTGTGGTAAATCCTCCTGGTTTTCTGGCATTTCCTAAATATTGAATTCCTAAAGATGTATGATCTGAAACTTGATAATCTAATTGAAATCTTCCTGAAAAATTATCTGTTCTTTCTTTAGACTCAATAGCAATATCCCAAAAGTTTTGTGGATACTGAATTTGTAAATCCTCTGTATGTCTGTAATGCCCTTTTGTAGCATTTATACTTGCAACTACAGATAAATTATTCTTATTGTAAGAAAAGTTGTTTCGAAGTGAACCGAAATTATATCTGTTTTGATTGTAAACAGCTCTAACAGTATTATTCCAAGAATTTTGCTTCGATTTCTTTAAAATGATATTGATTAAACCTCCTCTACCAGAAGCTTCATATTTTGCTGGCGGATTTGTAATAACTTCAATTGTTTTTATATCGTTTGCATTTAAACTTTGCAAGAAAGCTGTTAACTCCTCTCCTTCTAAAGGTGATAAGCGGCCATTAATTAAAACTCTAGAAGGTCCTTTTCCTAAAATTTCTAAAGTTCCGTTTTGTACCTGAACTCTTGGCGCAACATTTAAAATATCTATACCATTTCCTCCTTCGGCAACAACACTTTTTTCTACATCAAAAACTAATCGATCTACTTTTTGTTGAATCACTCTTGTTTTTGATTTTATAACTACCTCTTCTAAATTTTCACTGTCTTCTAGTAATGTGATTGTTCCCAAATCGATAGTATTCGTTATCAAAATCTGTTTTTTCCAACCTTTATACCCTAAAAAAGAAATTGTAATCTCATAGTTTCCTTTCGGACTTTTAAGTGAAAAAATTCCATCATCGTTAGAGTTTGTTCCTGCAATAACTTTTCCTGTAGCATCTTTTAAAACTACATCTGCAAATGCAATATTTCCTAATGCATCTACAACTTTTCCTTTTACTTGTTGTGCGTAAACTAATACTGATAAAAATAATAGTGTTACTAAAGCTAAACGTTTCATGTTTTGTGTTTTTTTGTTTTGATGACACAAAAGTGCTTTAGATTCCTATTTTGTGCGACCGACAACATAAAGTCGAACCTTTTTCTCTTCTAAAAATTGGTTCGACTATTTTTTTAAAACGTTCGACTTTACGTTAAACAACTGATTTTCTGTATTGTGTAGGTGTTTTCCCTGTATGTTTTTTAAAAGCAGTATTGAAAGATGATTTTGAATTAAAACCAACTTCATACAAGATTTCTAAAACAGTAACTTTAGATTTTGAGGTATCTGAGAGTATTTTTTTAGCTTTTTCTATTCGATATCCATTTATAAAATCGAAGAAATGTTGATTCAAATTTTGATTGATTAACACCGATAAATCTCGCATAGGCATTTGCATATTTTCAGCAAGTTTACGAATCGTTAAATCTGGATTTAAAAACGGCTCTTTTGTAATCATGTAGTTTTTTAAATCTTCTACCTTCGTATTGTTTTCATCTACTTCTTTTTCTATTTCTTTTGATGTAGAAAGATGAACATCTATTCCTCTAAATAATTTTGGAGAGTGTAATGCTTTTAAGAATAACCAAAAGATAAAAAAGACTCCAAAAAGTAACACTACAATTCTTAAAACCTGAGTTACTTCATCATTTTCAATTGTATCTCTAGCATATCCTTTAATTAACGTTAACACATGTCCGATCGTAATTAAAATTAGTAATTGTTTTAACCAATTATAATTTTTCAAAACATCAGAATTTGTGTAATTCTCAAGAATCAACTTTCGATATCGCAACACGTAATACAATGTTGCTAAAAAATAGCCTAAAGAAACAAAATGCCCTGCGAAATCTAAAAATTGAATTTCCCAATTATCATCATAATTATTTAAAAAAACTTCTTTTGCTGAAGTATCTACAAGGAAAAAATTTGGTAATAATATTCCTATACTTACTACCCAAAATAAACTATGTAATACGTGAATTTTCTTCAGTTTAAAATTAGAATAGATAACCGAAAGTACGTACAAGAATAATAACGGATCTTTAAAAGCAGATAATTTGATCCTTAGCATTTCTAAATTCAGGTTTGGTGTTACAAACATGGAATAAAAAAACACACTAATATCTAAAGCTGTAACTATTAAGAAAAAAGCCAATAAACGATTTCCTAATTTCTTATTGGTTTTTACAGTAAGTAAGAAGCCTGCAAAAAACAAGAACAACAAGAAAATTATAAATCCTAAAACTGCTATTACAGAAACTTTTTCCATTGTATTTAGTCCTTAAACTTTTTTTCGGTATTGAGTAGGAGTTAAACTTGTGTATTTCTTAAACGCTGTGTTGAAAGACGATTTCGAATTAAATCCTACTTCATATAAAATTTCTAACACTGTTAATTTTGGTTGATTTTTATCAGTTAACAATTGCATTGCTTTTTTTATTCTGTATTCGTTTACAAAATCAAAGAAATGTTGTTTTAAATCGTGATTGATTGCTATAGACAATTCTCTTGAAGGAATTTTCATTTGCTGTGCCAAATTTCGAATAGATAAAGATGGATTCAAGTAAGGCTTTTCTGTGTCCATAAACACTTTTAGCCTTTCAATAATTTCATCATTCTCACCCTTCTCTTCATTTTCATTTAATAAATCCTTTGTTAATTTAGTGTGAGAATCTACTCCTTTAAACAGTTCAGGATTATTTAAGGCTTTTAAAATATACCAACAAGTAACTAATAAGACCGAAAAAATTAAAATTACCTGAGACCACGAAAATATCTTTTCTTCAACATCAGAATATTTTAGAATATTTTTCACAAGCGCAATACAAAAAATGACAATCCAAAACATTACAATTTGATACAACCATTTATAAGCTTGAATTCTATTTCCTGAATGATTTTCGTAAAAAATATTTTTTGCCCGTTTCAACGCAACTAAACTCATCACATAATAAAAAACAGATTGTAAATGCATGGAAAGATGCATAAAAATAACTTCCCAAGTATGAATTGTGTCTTTAGAAACTTCTTCTAAAACTTGATCGCTACCAAAATAAAATCGAGGCATCATGGCTATGTTACCAATAATAAAAGGCAATAAATGCCACAAATGTTTTTTTTCTAATTTAAAATTAGAATAACATACCGAACAAACATAAAAGTAAAAAACTGGAGTTAGTAAATAATAGTTGTTGTTCTTAAGCATAATCATACTTAACGATGTTGGTATGAAATCATGAACAAAAAAACCGCTCATTTCAATTGAACTTAACAACAGGAAAACACCAAATAAACGATTGCTCAATTTATTTTCAGACTTAACAGTGAAAATAAAAACAGCAAATAGTAATGTTACAAAAGTAGCTAGGATTCCAATAAAAACCCTTAAATCTAAATTATTCATTTGTTTGGCTTCAATTCAAATATAAATGAATATTCTTTGATGCACTTACGACAAACAAAAATCTTTTAATAGAACTACTAGTTCTTCCTCATTTTCAATATGACTCATATGTCCGTTAGATAAAACTTGTAGCGGAGTTTTTGTATGATCTGCCTCGACTTGTATCGCTTTTATTGTTAAAACTGGATCTTTTTTCCCTGCGATGATTAACTTTTTAAATGTACTATTTTGTAAAACATTTGATCTGTTTTTTCTCAGCTTCATTCCTTCCGAACAAGCAATATAGCCTTGTACTTTAGTTTTTAAAGCTTCTTGTTTACAAGCTTCTATTTTATCTCCAAACTTTTCATAAGTTTCTCTTGCAAATAAATTTCCAACAGACATTGCTACTAATGTTTTATAATTTGTCTTGGCCATTTTAATTGCTCTATCTCGTATTTCCTTACGTTCTTCTGAATCTGGAGAAGATGTTGAATTCAACAAACATAATCGTTCCACATAATCAGGATATTTTTCAGCAAAAGCCAAAGCAACATAACCTCCCATTGAATGACCTATAAAAGTTGCTTTCACAATCTTTTCTTTTTTTAATACCAAATGAATGGTTTCGGCAATTTCTTCCATGGTATGCACATAACCTAAACACTCCGAAGCTCCATGACCAAGCAAGTCTACAGTTATAATTTGGAAATCATATTGCATTTCTTTCGTTAGAAAATTCCACATTTTAGCATTTTCTAAAAAACCGTGTAACAAAACTAATTTTTGCTTTCCTGCACCATAAATTTGATATGCAACTTTAGCATTTTTATATAGTATAGAATCTACCATGGCGCAAAAATATGTATCTTTCAAGATTAAAACATAAAACGAGACTTGTTATATCACAATACATATTTGCATAAAACCTCTACAGAGTGGGTTACTTTTGTTCATGGAGCTGGTGGAAGTAGTACGATTTGGTTTAAACAAGTTAGAGAATTTAAAAAACATTTTAATGTACTTATTCTCGACTTAAGAGGACATGGAAGAAGTAAACCTACCTTAGGTAAAATTTTTAAAAGTGAATATAATTTTGATGTCGTAACTAAGGACATTATTGAAGTTTTAAATCATGTAAAAATTAACAAATCACATTTTATTGGTATTTCTTTAGGATCTATTCTAATTAGAAATCTTGCTGAAAAAAAACCTGAATTGGTGAAAAGTATGATTTTAGGAGGCGCTATTTTAAAACTGAATTTTAGATCGCAATTACTCATGAAATTGGGTAATCTTTTTAAATCTATTGTTCCTTACATGTTACTTTACAAGTTATTTGCTTTTATTATTATGCCTAGAAAAAACCATAGGAATTCTAGAATTTTATTTATTAATGAAGCGAAAAAACTGTATCAAAAAGAGTTTTTAAAATGGTTTAAACTTACTTCAGAAATTAATCCGTTACTACGTTTTTTTAGGAGTAAAGACATAAAAATTCCTACTTTATATATTATGGGAGAAGAAGATCACTTGTTTTTGCCGTCGATAAAAAGAGTGGTGCAACATCATGTAAATTCTTCTTTATTTGTTATTAAAAAATGTGGTCATGTAGTTAACGTAGAACAACCAACTATTTTTAACACAAAGACCATTGATTTTATCTCTTCATTAAATTCAACTAAATAATCAATGAAAAATCCTAAAAAAGAAATCCTTATTGTTGGATTTGCCTTATTTTCTATGTTTTTTGGTGCTGGAAATTTAATTCTTCCTCCATTTTTGGGTAAAAACGCGGCAGATTCTTGGTTTTGGGTAACTTTAGGTTTTTTTATTACCGCTGTTTTTATTCCTATTTTGGGAATCTTAGCTCATGCTCGTTTACAAGGAACAATGTATGATTTTGGGAAAAAAGTTTCTCCTTCATTTAGTTTAATTTATTGTTTAATTGTGTATGCTATTTCCATTGCTTTACCTGCACCAAGAACAGCTTCTGTAACTCATGAAATGGCAATTGCTCCATATTTCGAAACAAGCTCATTGTTAACCAGTAGCATTTACTTTATTCTTGTATTTATTTTTGTGATGAACAGAAGTAAGATTTTAAATCTTATTGGACGTTTTTTAACTCCTTTAATTATTCTCATCTTAATCTCTATAATTTTTATTGGTATTTTTTCTGACAATACAATTACAGAAGCTACAATTTTTAACACACCTTTAGTTGATGGAATTTTAGAAGGTTATCAGACTTTTGATGCCATTGGAGCCGTAGTTATTGGTGGAGTTTTAGTTATTTCTATGAACTTTAAAAAAGAAGCTAGTTTTCAAGAGAAAAAAGAACTGATTAGCAAAGCAGGTTTAGTCGCTGGGTTAGGTCTTTTAGTTATTTATGCTGGATTGATTTACAATGGCGCTTTATTTGGCGGAACTTTTGAAAAAGAAGTGACTAGAACAGAAGTTTTAACTGGACTAAGCTCAAAAACACTTGGAAATATTGGAACTACTTTTTTAAATGTTTTGGTTTCATTGGCGTGTTTTACAACTGCGGTTGGAATTGTAACTGGAACTTCTGATTATTTTAAAGGTTTATTCGATAATTCTCAAAAAGCATATACAGTAACAGCAATAGTTGGGTGTATTTTAGGTGTGGTTATGGGACAGTTTGATGTACATCATATTATTCACATTGCTATTCCAGCATTAATGTTTATTTACCCGATAACTATTGTATTAATCTTGCTTAATCTTTTATCTGAAAAAGTTGCTACAGCAAATATTTTTAAAGCTGTAGTAATTGCAACACTCGTTTTTAGCACACCAGATTTTATACAATCTATCGCTAAAAATGATACTATTACAAATATTCAAAGTTATATTCCTTTAGCTAATTATAATTTAGGTTGGGTGTTACCAGCGTTGTTAACTTTTACAATAACTTTTTTCTTAAGCAAAAAGGAAGCTTAGAAACGGTATCCTACATTTAATCCGATTCTTGGTACTACCGAAGGAGATAAATCTGTAAAAAAGTTTCTCCCTAAACCACCATGAACACTAACTACTAAACCTCCGTTAGATACATATTTTGTTCCTACAGAAATACCTAATGCACCATCAGTATAAGAAATTCCACTATCATTTTTTCCTGAATTGATTCCCATGAATATTTCTCCGAAGTGATTCCAGTTTCTTGCTGTAGTAAAATAATGACGGAAAAATGGAGTAATCATATTATCTTCATTATACCTAAAATCTGAGTTTTCTCCTTCAAAATTAAAAAGTGCAGATGCACCAATAGAAGACTGTTCTCCAATATAATGTTCGTAAGTAACTTCTAATGTTTTTATTACTAAAGCATCGGCTAAATCTATACTTACTTCTTGTTGTGCTTGTAAAAAATTAGCTCCTAAAATCGTTAAAATTACTACTAGTTTTTTCATGATATACTTCATTATTTATATGTTTCAAGATACAATCAAAAACTGTACAAAACTTAAAGTTTGACTTAGATTTTTTTTGAAAAAAAGTTCTAAAAAATTGCTTTTAACTGAACCGTTCCTGAATGAATAGCTTTAGCATTTTCGCTTTTTCTTCCGAAGTAATTCAAACTTAAATTTAAAAATGAATTTATTTTTTGATTGAATAAAGCATTCCAAGTAAAGTTTCTACCTTCTTGTAAACCTTCTAACATTTGATATCCAACAGGTGAATTTGCACTTCCTTCAAAATTGTTTAAAAACATAGAAAAATCTGCTGAAATCTGATTCTTCTTTTTAGTTAAGTAAAAATAATTTACACCTATCTTATGCTGATTTAAAGTTTCTAAACCTGCAACTGTATTTTTTTTATCTTTTAAATGATAAAATACTGAAAAGCGATGATCTCTATTGAACAGATAACTCAGTTTTGGATTTAATTCTTTATTGATTAAACTATAATTTCTATTGGCAAAATTTTCGGTATCCAACTTATTTTCTCCGTAAGAAGAAGCAACTTCTAACAACCAAAATGAAGACAATTTATGCTGAAACTCTAATTGATGTATTAAGGCGTTATTCTCTTGATTTCCTATGGAAAACTGTTGCTTATTTCTAGATGTTCCGTAAGTATAAATCCAACTGTATCGCTGCAAATTCCTATTGTAATAAAATGAATTTCTAATATTAAACTGTAAACTCAACAAACCTTCTTCAGCCAAATTAAACGGATTAAAATTAAAACCGTCTCCTTCTCTTTTTCTCTCGTTATTAATGGTTAAAAACGTTTGATTATAAAAATGACTCATCCATTTTCTCCATCCCTTTTGTGTTTTCCATTGTGTAGGATTTAGCGTAATCGACTGTTTTAAAGCTGCTTTTTGCGTTGGTAAAAATCGAATATTAGGTAAAGGCACACGTAAATATTCTGCTTGATCTTGAAACTCGGCTATTTCAAATTCTTCAAACTGTTGAATTCCGTCATTATTGTAATCGTTCCAAGTATAAAAACCTTGTCCGGGTTCTGTTTTTACATATACAAAATCTTGTTGAGCAACATTTCCTGATGACGTTTCATACACAGTTCCTAGATTTAAAAAACGCTTAAAAAACTGCTGATTGTAAATTAATCTTGAATTTAGAGATTGTGCATTAGGTTCGAACTTATTATCTGTAAATCGATAGTTTGCATACAACGATAAATTTGTGTTTTCATTCTGAATTAATCTACTGTCTAAATACAACGTGTTTCGATTATTGATTTGAGTAAAACGATTGCTTTTTATACTATCGTTTACTCTGTAATTCAATCCGATTTTAGCAAATACTTTTGTAGAATCTCCAATTCCGTAGAAACCTTCGTATTCTTGAAATTGATGACTTAATGTATTAAAATCGTTCGTATTTCTATTTTGAATTTCATTTGTTTCTGCTCCAATAAAACCACCCAACCACGATTTTCCTAAACTGTAAATTCCTTTGGCATACAATCGGAAAAAATTATCTTTTTCTGTGTTTGAAGTATTAGATAACAAACTACTTTTTATTTGAAACGATAGATTTTCCCTGTTGATTTTAGATTGAATCTCATGTTTGTTTCCATTAAAACTTTCAGAAAAATTCAAGTGATTAAAACGATACGAAAGAAAGTTGTTTTCGTCTTTTTCTAACCACAATCGTGTTGATAATTGATTTTGATTTCCTAATTGTTGTCGCACATTCCAATCTCTATTAAACTCAACACTTCTAAAACGTTGTACGGTTCTAAAATTTTCTTGTACGAACTCATAATCGATTGTACTTTTTAACTTCCATGTAGTATCAAAAATTAATTGATCCCATTTTAATTTTGAAGCGACTTGCTGATTTTTTTCATCATCTATAGAAGAAAATAAATTCTGATCGTTATCACTATATGCCAATTCTGCTTGAATCTTAGTTTTCGCTGTAGGATTGTATTCAGAATTTACCACTGCAACTTGTAAACTCGTTGGAGCGACCAAACGAACAACCGGATCGAAGTTTCCTAAATTTGCACCAACATACCTGTAAATTGTTCCGGTAGCAATTGCGCTGTCTATAACATAACTTCCTCGATTTACACCCACATTAGAAAAAGTTACCGTAAATAAATCGGCTGTTTCATCTGTTGAAAATTCAAAGGTTTCGATTCCGCCAACAATTACTTTACGATATTGAATCCTATTTTCTGAAAATTCGTCTTCAAAAGCACTTTCTGCTACCATTTGAGTTATATCGTTTCCAACATTTGCTAAAATCTGTTTTTGATCGTTTGTTAAACTCTGTTGAATCGGCTGATTCTTAGCATCGTTTTCGTTGTAGAAGAATCCAGAAATTGAAAATTTATCGTTTTTATACTGCGCTTTTTCGTAGGTAATAAAACGTGTGTAATTTTGATCTGAAAATTGAAATTCTACTCGAATTCTCATATCGTTGGTAATTGGATATGTCGTATTAAAACGAATCTCAGCCAAATTATAATCGATAATATAATCTTTATTTTCTCCACGTTCTAACTGAACTCCGTTAATAAAAACAGCATCACTTCCAGCTACAATTACAATATTCGCTTCGTTATTTGGACCAAAGATTTTATACGGACCTTGATTTCCTTCTACTCCAACAAAATTAAATGCAGAAAACCGACCACGAACAATGGCTCCAGAAGCTCCAACACTAAAATGCTCACTTAAATTTGCATCCACTTGTATTCCTGAAACTTGTTTATCAAAATTCAGGAAATAACTATCTTTATTATTTAATGAAACATCTCCTCCTTTTACTTTCCAGTTTTTACTAAATAACTCAATAAAAATACGATCGAAATCGGTTAAACTTTGTGAATACCCATTTTGCTGAAGTGGTAAATTGGTATCAAAAATATTGGCTCGAATACCAACTTCTTTGGATAGTTTTCCTTCTAATGTTAAATCTAAGGAAGCGTTTGTAACAGCATTTTGATTGTTTCCTGTTGTGATTCCTCGTGAAATAAAACCCTGAGTTTTTAATCCATCAAAAAGCTTAAAATCTTGCTTCTTTTTATTCGTTGTTAAACTGTATAATTTATCTGTTCTGTTTGTATTCGGAACTATGAGTTTTTCATCTAGAGGCGCGTATACTTTGGTCAAAAAATCTGGAAATCGTAGATACTCTACAGTGATTTTTCGATATTCTTTTGCATTGATAATCAATTTTGCTTTCGGAAAATCTACTTGATATTTATACTTAGGAATGGAATCTCCTTTGCTATTGAGTAACTTAAAAAAAGTTGGATTGATACTTACCGAATCTATTTGTATGGTATCGGTTTTAACATTGATTTTTTTTGATCGAAATTCTTTAAGGTTTCTCTGACTAAATCCAGCAGTGGCAATTAACAGAAAAAAAATAAATAGCTTTTTGATCATATGTTGTACAACGAATAGATGTCAAAAATAGTTTATTCTCTCAAAATTCAATTTGGTTTTGTGTTAAAAGGGCTTCGAATGCCTACTACTAGTAAAAAAACCACAATATTTTATAAGTGTTGTGGTTCGTATATTTAATTATTGTTTTACTTACTCTTGAGTATTATACCAATATCATTAAGACGTTAAAGTAATAACCAAATAAGATAATATAATTGTCATTAAAATACTTAACAAACCTATTTTAACTTGTTCTTTGAATGGTTTTTGATTAAAATTATTCACTCCTCTATGTTTATTTTTTACTTCCTCCTCAGCTAGCGCTCGACTCTGTCGAGTGACTAAATTTCACTAATTAAAAATCCAATATTGTCTATAGCTAAAACCGTATCATCTTCCTGAAAATTTCTAGCACTAGAATATTTCCAATCTTCTGAATCTGCACCCGAAAGGATTTGAGAGGGAGCGGAGTTGACATTCATTACTCAAACATATTAAAAAGCCATACTAGTGTATGATAAGTAAAGATCTCGATATACTTTATATGAAACTCTATTTATATCGTTTTTAACAATTGATAAAAAAATGTTTCGATTGTTTCCATCATATTTTAAAGATAAGAGTCTACAGTCTTCTTTAAATATGGTTCTGACTATTTTTTTAAATTCTGCTATGAATTGTTTTTGCTTATTTATAGAGTCTTTTTCATTTATATTCTTTATACCATTTTCTAAAATAGATATTTTGTCGATTGCTTCCTTGTATTTAATCGGTTCTTCTCTTAATTTTAGTTCAAATATAGATTTTAAGAGTTTAATTTCCTTAATATAAATTTCATTCGACAATTTATTTGATTCTAATAATATTGAATCAGTTTTACTTTTACATGATAATATCCCTAGGGTTACAGAAATGAAAACACATTTAATAAATATCTTTTTAAAATCTACCATTCTGGCTTCTGGTATCAGCTCTTGATTTATCATTTTTTTCATAATTATTTATCATCCTACTCTGCTAGCGCTCGACTCTGTCGAGTGACTAAACTTTATTAATTAAAAAATCCAATATCGTCTATTCCCAAAACCATATCATCTTCCTGAAAATTTCTAGCACTAGAATATTTCCAATCTTCTGGATGTACTACCAAACCGCTTTCTACTGGGTTATTATGAATGTAATCTATTTTTTGCTGGATAACTTTTGTACTCCACAATTCTATAGGTTTATTATGATGTTGCCAAAATTGATATTTATTTACATTTCCTTGTTTATTTCCCGCTCTTTTAAACATCCACAATAACCACTCTTTTCTACTTTCCTGTGGATGATCTTGAATCGTTTCTATTATTTTTCTTGATGTATACCGCTTAAAATCTCTTAATAATTCCATAGGTTGTTCGTTTGTAGATCTGAATATAAAATGCACATGATTTGGCATAAAACAATAGCAATACAGCTCCAAACCTTTGTGCTCTCTACAATACTTTATACTATCTACTAAAACATCAAAATAAATTTGTCTTGTAAATACATCTATCCAATATACTGTAGCAAAAGACACAAAATAAACACCTGATCCGTTATGGAATTTATATTTTCTACTCATAGCTTTACTAAAATATAAAAATTGAACTAAACAAAAAACCATAACACTCACTGTTATGGTTTTATATATTTAGTTATTTTTCTTGCTTACTCTTGCTTGGCACCCGAAAGGATTCGAGCGCTAGCGGGGAGAGGGCTTATTGGTAATAGTAATAAAATTCCCATTCGTTTCAGTAACTAACATTTTTCCTTTACTAGTTCCTTCTATAAGTTTTACTTGTTTCGCTATCGCTCGACTCTGTCGAGTGATTATAAACTTATCTAATAAATACAATAACAAAACCACAACACTTATAAAAATGTTATGGTTAATGTATTTAATTATTATTCTTGCTTACTCTTGCTTGTCACCCGAAAGGATTCGGGCGCTAGCGGAGGGATTCGAGCGCTAGCGGAGATCTAAAACATACTTATATATTAATATAGATATAATTATTAACCCTAAACTTCTAATTAAAGTTTCTTCAAAAATCATCATACTAAAACCGAAAAGCAATAAAAAAAAAAAACCTTTTTTCTTATTATTTGAATCATACTTATAATTAATAAACAATAAAACCATAAGATTTATTATTAACAAAACAAATATTGTCATAGATCCAGAGTAACCCTCTAAAATACCAGTCGGAAACATTGAAACGTTAAACCCTGATTCATTAGGAACTTCCCTATGTACAAGACCATACCTGTCTAAATTTGTTTCCATATCGATCCTCAGTACAGATAAAAATAAAGTTGTAATTATTAAGAAAGCATAAACTATTTTTTTCATTATTTGTGTAATTTAAATGGTGATAAAAAAGTTGTTTTAGTTGATACATTGACAGTTTGGGAGCTAACATTATTCCTCAACCCTTTGTTAATATACTTAACTTGATAAGTATGAGTCACTGTGGATGTATATTTATAATAGACTTGTGTATTACTTGTATTTTTACTCGTGCCATTATTTGTACCGCTTCCTGATTTGTTACCGTTTGTAGTTGATATTTCAGCTTTTACTTTTCCTCCTTCTGCTCCACCTCCTACAGTACTCTCTTTGGAGTTTTCTGCCGACATAGTGTTTGAACTTTGTCCAGAATCAGAAACATTTACTTCAACAGTACCTTCTGGGGACAAATCATTCTTATCATATTGAGCTCCTTCATAACTAATTTGGATGGCATCATCAGCAATTAATGGACCTTGTTCTACATTTATATCTATTACTGAAGGAGCATTTCCATTAAGACTTAAGTTACCTTGTACCATATTGTGTATACTTTGAGTATCTCCAGCACTAACCTCAGATTGAGATCCAGTGGCAGTTATACCAGTATTTTTGGAAAGTTGGTTTTTAACGGCACTAACAATGGGTTTTGAAGCTTTTTCTTTTGAAATAGCTGTCCCTTGAGATTTAGAGCCATTAGGGACATCTTCACAATTTCCATCAGGACATCCACCTGATTGTGGCGCCATTCCATCAGGATCAATAAAATAAACAGGATTATTAAATGCATAATTATAAGGCGAATGTCTTCGCATTTCTTCTGCTAATGGGTCTAAGTTCATCCAACGACCTAAAGCCGCATCATAATTTCTGGCACCGAAGTCGTGCCATTCAAGCCCTAATTCTTCATTAAGCTCCATTCCATTATACCCAAACTTCTGTGCAGTACTGTTTCCTAGGGAGTTAGTGATATTGTTGTACCCCTTGTGACGCAGTCCAAAAGGATAATAATTAGATTCTTCTACAATTTCATTTTGGGTGATATTACCATCTTTGTTATTATCTGTATATGATAAACGAACATTGCCTAAATGATCTTTGTATTGGTATACATAATCCATCTCGACTCCGCTCGATGTGACATCTGCTTTTACATAACCTTCAGGGTGGTTAAAGAATTGTAATACTCCATTTTCGTAAATATGGTTACCAGCGTAATCTGTAGTATTATTTTCTACAATCTTTTTTAACTTCATACCCGCCGCATCATAAATATAATCGATATTCTTACCTCCAATAGTAACTTTAGTTGGTAGATTTAAATGGTTATATTTAATACTCGTAATTCCTTTGTTTTTATCAGAAATCATGTTTCCATTATCATCATAAGTATAGTCGCTACCTGTAAGGTTTCCATCTTTGAAACCAAAAGTTTTGTGTCCGCCTGATAATTCTTCTACTTTTAATAATTTATTTCCTATATTGTTATCACTATAGGTATATTTCAGGTTATCCATTAATCCAAAATTGTTACTCTTTCCAACTTCTGGATTGGCTACAATGTGTCCTCTTCGTTGTAGACTTAATATGTTTCCGTTTTTATCGTAACTGATACCTGACACATCATAGTTCGAACCTAAAGCTCCAACAGCGCTTTTAATTCTGTTCAACGCATCGTAATTATAAGTATACGTTTTCTTAGTCGTATTTTCATTAGTAGTCTGCCAGCTGGTTTGCGCTATGTTTCCATTAAATAATGCTGTTCCACTAGTTGGGTTGTTATATCGTATCTCAAAGTTAAACAAATCGTTGTCATTATCTGTATCTTCATTAATCTTAGTTAACCATCCGCGTACATTATAATCGTAATCTACTTTTTGTAGACCTCCCCCTATTTCTTTAGATACTAATTGTCCTAAATCATCGTAATTGTTTGTTACAATGGTTTCTGTTGCTTGATTGTTTATTTTTTGTTCTTGACTTAATAATCTGGCTGCATGATCGTAACTAAAGGTGTCTACCGTTACAATAGGTGATTTTCCGGCTTTGGTATGTGTCGTTTTGGTCTCTTCTACTTTACCTACAAAATCTAATTTACTTTCTACAATATCTGTAGTTTTTAAGTAATCGTTTTGAGAATATACATACACTGGTCGTGCTTTATCATCGTATAACGTAACTGTTGTAATCCAACTACTAGTACTTAACACTTTTACTTTGGTTCCTGTAGCTAAACCTTTGGTTTGAGCTGTTGTAGTTCCTGTTCCTTTGTATAAACTTTTACTCGTTGAAGCACCTGCTACATCGAAAGTATAATTGTCGTAATAGTTTACAGTTAGTACTTCTATGTTTGATAATGGAAAGTTTCTATTCGAATAATAAATACTTTTTGATCCTGCTGTATCTAGTTTATCTTCATATTGTTCTGAGGCTAGATTATTATCCTCTTTAAATTTAAGCTGCATATCAGCTTGATCTAATTCTGTATTATGAGTGTATATACCTGTATATACAACTCTTCCTAAATGATCGTATTTGGTAAATAACCATTTATTTTGTGAACGCAAGTTTGCGTCTTGGGTTAGTACTGGACGATCTAAAATATCATAAACGATATATTCCCAATCTTTACCTGGGATTTTCTTCTCTACCAAACGATTTCTGTAATCGTATTTGTATTGATAGCTTAACTCTGATAATTCTACTAAAGAAACTCCATCATTAACATTTACTTTTGGTGGAAACACATAAGTTAAATTCCCAAAATCATCGTAAACATAATATGTATCGTGAGCTTCTTCTGTTGAACCAACCAAAGCATAAGTACGTTTTAAAATAACTTGTCCTTCTTTGTTTTTAAATTCTTCTGTGGTATGTAATTTACTTGCTGTACCGTCGTGGTTTTCATCTTTAGTAATTGTTTTATACAATTCTCCTACTCCATAAACAGCATTTCCATTTCCAATTAAACTAGGCTCATAAACTTTTTCATTTTCACCAATATTTAAAGCTACTCGAAACAGTTTTACTTCTCCTGCTGTATTAGTATCATAAGTAAAATCTATTTCATGACCAGCACCTTTTTTCCAAGCACTTCCTGGGGCTGCTTGACTTAAAACTCGATTTAAAGGTGAAGCTTCTAAACTCTTTTGTGAAAAAGCATTAATATTTCCTACATCAGTAATACTAGGAAAGTCGTCTGCATAGTTTGATTGATAATATTGCTGTGTCGCTGTTTTTGCTCCTGAATGAAAACTACCATTACTCGTATTGGCAGTGTATGGAAGATATTCGTGAGTTTGCCTTCCTAGATCATCGTATCCTATAAACGTTACAATATCTTTTTTGTCTGGAGATTGCTTTATACCAACACTTTGTTTAGCTCGACCCAATCCATCAAAATAAGTAACTGACTCTATTACATCGTTATTACTAGAAACAACGCCTGTTTGTGTTGGTGTTTGAAATGCTCTGGTAAGTATGTAATTCTCGTTACTTAATGATAATGGCAAATAGGCATCTGCTACAATACGCATTGTAAAATTAGAACCTGGCTTTATCCATGTTGTAGGACGTAAAACAATGCTATTGGTCGCTGTTAAAACTGTAGGACCGTTGGCACTACTTATCTCTAAATCTCGTTCTACTCTGTTGTCTGGAACTTGTGTCTGAGCTTTTACCAATAATGGTAAAAACAATAAAAACATATATATTATCTTTCTCATAGCAATATTAGTTTTTGTAGTTGTATTTTGTTTCTTGTATCAAATTCCCTGAGGCATCTTTTATTAATTTTAATCGATTAAAATTATCGTATTCATAATACATAACATAGCCTCTAGGATCGGTAATACTTGTGACTCCTATTAATGGATCGTAAGTGTATGTGGTGATTTGAGCTTTTGATAATTCTGGTAAACTACGTAAAGCATCTAAAGCTTCTCGTAAATCTCCTTCTTTTCCTTGGTAACCTAAAGTTCGATCATCATCTGAATCTGAAAGATCTTGAAGGTTCTCTATTGTAGTTTTTGAAAGAGCAGATAGATCTACTCCTTCTATTTTAGCAATCGGCTGTGTTTGACGATAACCCCAAATATAAACAATATGAGTACCATCTTTTTTACTTACTTCTGTTGGGTTACCATCACTATCATAACTATGATATACTATACGATCTTCAATAGGTTGAGTTCCTTTACTTGCTCTTATATTTTTAGGAAGATATATCCCTGAAATATTATGATCATCACTATAAATTGTTTTTTGCTTGCTTAAAGCAACAGTAGTATTACCTATCTTTTTCTTTGTTTCTACCTCTAAAGGTTCTGCAATACGGTTTTCAGTAATTAAGCGATTGTCATTAACATCGTGAGCATACTTTGTTGTTGAAATCATAACTTCCCCTTTGCTATTTGTTGTACTAGTCTTAGTTGTTAATAGATGATTAGGATTATCATAAGAGTATTCTGTTTCTATTGTAACTGGGTTTTGACCATTACTATCATAATTTATTTCTTTTTCTCCTGATAATTGATACCAGCTACTTAAAACGTTATACTGTTTGAGGTTTTGTGCTCGATTATAAAGAACTCCATTAGTCGCACCATATGTTTCATTAGATGTTATATTATTTCCCCATTTTATTGCTGATGAATATTTAGGTAATATATTATTTGATTTAAATGGTTCATCCGTATAATTAAAACTCTTTTTGTTTACTAATATAAAACGATCTTCGGTTTTTTTATATTGCAATAAATGAAGTAAAAGTCCCCTGTAAACTTCTTTACTTTCTGTAGGTATGTAAGGAAAACTATTCTCTTCCTCGGTATTAGCTGAAATAAGATTATTATCAAAACCAGAAAAATTAATAGATGTTTCATTCCTCGAATTTATCAAATTATACTCATCGGCTGCATGTGAAAACTTATATTCTGTATAACCTGTTCTGCTAGGATCATTTGTTTCTTCAATAACATTTTTATATCCCACGAAAGAACCAGAATGAGTTACTTGTTGCATGTTTGAAGTAGAACTCACTTTCAAATATAAAAATTGCTTTGAATAACTAAAACCTCTTGGATCACTACCATTGTAATCATACTGTATAACATCTGTGAAACTAAAGTTAGGCTTACCAAATAAACTTCCCGAAGAAACCTCAGAATTAACCCCTTCTATATATTTATACTTTTTTACTAATGGAGGTAAAGA
This sequence comes from Tenacibaculum jejuense, assembly GCF_900198195.1. Taxonomy (NCBI): domain Bacteria; kingdom Pseudomonadati; phylum Bacteroidota; class Flavobacteriia; order Flavobacteriales; family Flavobacteriaceae; genus Tenacibaculum; species Tenacibaculum jejuense. Next base: position 4,463,771 of record NZ_LT899436.1, read on the forward strand.
TGCACTTGGATAATCTCTAATCTCTTTTACTCTTAAACCTCCTACATATCTGTTATATGATTCCGGACTTGCACCTGTACCACTATTTGAAATAATATTCCATTTAGCAATAAAAATGAAATCTTGATAATTTGCAGGATCTTGATTAAAACTTGCTCTTATCTTATATGTTCCGTTAGGCAGATAAAAACTTCTACCATTAGTATGAACATCAATAATTTGTCCGTTGCTTGTATTAACTAACATAAATCTAGCACAATTATTCGCACCATTACTAATATCACATCCAGGAAATTGAATTACAAAACTTACAATAGATCCTCCATTAGGATTTCTATTATTTAAAACTTCATTTTGTGGGTTATCTATGGTAAAGTCTGCTTCATAAGTTGCTCTGGGACTAAGAGGGCTTTCCCAATCAATCAGTTCATCTCCTGTAATCATTACTTCATCTGTAGAATATTCAAGTAATGGATCTTCTTCAATGGAACCTTCTCCATTTATCATGTTATTTTCATAATCAAATTCAGTATAACCTTTTGTTGGATAAGTAATTTTTTTTAAAATTCCAAAATTAGATTTAGAAGGATTGACACCTCTTTTAGCCCCATCAACATAAATAGTATTAACATTTGGAATATAATAAGGAGGTGTTAAGCTTTTGTTAGTCGTTTCACCATTATAAAATCCCCAATAGTCTTGCGCTGCACTTCTCCTACATGGTGGAATATTTGTTTTATCATAGGTAAATACATGTTCTAATTTGTTATTCAAATCTTTAGAAACTTGTGATACTTTATCTAAAAACATCCATTTTTTCGAAAAATCATCAGCATTATAACATGGAGTTCCAGAGATTCCACCTCCCCCCGACTGATAACTATAATCAAACTCATACTTTTGTATTAGATGATCTCCAATATCATAAATAGAAATATTTTTAAGGCTTTTTGCTCCTTGGAGGTCCTCTCTAGTTTGTGAGCTTCTATTAAATTTTACATATCCATTAGAGAAAATTATAGAGTCTGGAACTTGCGATACAGTTCTGTTTCGCATTAAAATACTTCCTTGATTAGTAGGAATTCCGTTACCTGCGGTTGCTCCTTTCTCTGCCAGTTTATGATGTTTAACAGTTACGTTTTGTGTATTATTTAAATAAGTTTCACTTTGATATGTTATACGAATACGATCTTTTTTATCTGAAGATTCTATTTTAGATGCATACCAAGTTGTCTTAACTGAAGGAGATTGAGTAGTCCCCGAACTACTATTGGTTTCAATGAAATTAAATAAATATTCTACACCATTTTTATCTATTATCCTAAAATTAGAGTTTTCACGAATAATTTTAGTATTTGATCTTGGGTATGTAATAAATGTTTCTGTTTCTTGATTATAAAAAAACTTACCACTCTCACCAACTATATTATAGTAAAATATATCTGGTTCAGAATCAACGGTACCTTCGAATAAATCATGTCTATAAGTATCAAGTAAGTTATTTCCTTCTGGTAATTCCATCAACTCATTAACTGTTTTACCACTGTACTTAGAAAAATAACCTCCATCCTCATCAGCTATACCTCGAATACTTCTTGAAATAGACGGAATAGTAGTTAAAGACCAACCTAAACCAACCCATGAAGCTATACTTTCTACTTTATTACCTCCTGCGTGATAACTTAGTGACAAAGGTAAATCAAGAGATCCAGATTTAATATTATATAATGGAATACTAACATTTGGAATTCCAGTAAAATGACTAATTGGGATTTCACCATATTTGGCTATTTCAGCGGCATTAGGACTTAACGGGACTATTTCAGGCAATTCTTGCCCATAGATAAATACAGACATAAATAGCATAAAAATGCTAATCGTTATTTTTTTCATAAAGAGATGATTTTTAGCAATTAATTAAATAACATTTTTTTACAAAAGTAACTGTTAAATTTAGATTTGCCAAAACTCTTTATGTTAAACTAACTACATCCACAACCAGGATCGCAACCATTATTTTTAGATTTAAAAATAAATTTTCTTCCTAAAAAAAGGACAGCTAAAACTACAATACTATATGTGATAATTTCTTGAATCATTGTAGAGCTTGAAAAGTTATTAAAGCAGAAACATAGGCTAAGATTCCCATTCCAAAAAGCTGAATTAAAGGCCATTTCCAACTATTTGTTTCTCGTTTTACAATCGCTAAAGTTGCCATACATTGCATTGCAAATGCATAAAAAACAAGTAACGACATACCTGTGGCAAAATTAAACCGTTTTTTTCCTGTATCTGGATTTATCTCGGCTTCCATTCGTTCTTTTATTGTCGCTTCTTCTTCAACACCTTCTATACTATAAATAGTAGCTAAAGTTCCGACAAAAACTTCTCTTGCAGCAAAAGATGTGATTAATCCTATTCCTATTTTCCAATCAAACCCTAAAGGTTTTACAATAGGTTCAATAGTTTTTCCTGCAATACCTATATAAGATTTTTCTAGTTTTTTAGAAGCTATTTTTTGAGCAATCTCTTCTTCTGAAAACTCACTTAAAACAGCTTCTTTTCTCACCTCTTCTTCAACTTTATCATATGAAGACGGACCATGTGTTGCAAGAAACCACAATACGATAGAAATTGCTAAAATTACTTTACCAGCATCTACTACAAAAGTTTTTGTTTTTTCCAAAACAGTAAAAATAATATTCTTAAAAGAAGGTAACTTATACTCTGGCATTTCCATGACAAAGAAAGATTTACTTTTTATTTTTAATATCTTATGCAACACATATGCTGAAATTATAGCTGTAAAAAAACCTAAAGCATATAAAGCTAAAAGTGTTAATCCTTGTAAATTTAAAAACCCAAGAACTTTCTTATCAGGAATTATTATGGCAATTAATATGGCATAAACAGGTAATCTCGCAGCACAAGTTGTAAAAGGAGTTACTAAAATTGTAATTAGTCTTTCTTTCCAACTTGAAATCGTTCGTGTAGCCATAACTGCTGGAATTGCGCAAGCTGTTCCCGAAATTAAAGGCACAATACTTTTACCGCTCATACCAAAACGTCTCATAATTTTATCCATTAAAAAGACAACCCTACTCATGTATCCAGACTCTTCTAAAAAGGCTACTAAAAAATATAAAATTGCTATTTGTGGAATAAAAATTACAACCCCTCCAATTCCTGCTATAATACCATCAGTTAATAAGTCGGTAAACATTCCTTCTGGCATAATAGATTTGGTGTATTCTACCAAACTTCCGAAAGAATTATCAATAAAATCCATTGGAATACTTGCCCACTCATAAATTGACTGAAACATTAATACCAGAACTGAAAGGAAAATGAAATAACCAAAAATTTTATGTGTGAAAATTTTATCTAATTTGCTTCGTAAATCCTTTGCTTTACTTATATCTAAATTGTAATTTTCTTTTAGAATATTATTGATTCTTTGATACCTGTAAATCGTTTCTTTATGTTGATATTTCTTTAGTTTAGAAATATCATCTAAGAAATTAGCAAATTCCTGCTTCTCAGATGTATCTATTGACTGTTGAGTTATCCCCAACCATAAATCATATAACGATTTGTGTGGTTTTACTTTTTGTAATGTTTCAAAATATACTCTATCAATTTTATTTGCTATTTCAGAAAAATCAGCAACTTTTTTTAAGTTTTCGTACGTCGCTATACTGTTTTTTAATTCTTGTATTCCTTGGTTTTTCTTAGCAGAAACTAATACAACTTTTGTTTGTAAAGCTTTTTCTAATCCTGAAATATCAATAGAAATGCCTTTTTTATCCATTTCATCAGCCATATTAATAGCTAAAATCGTAGGAACACCAATATCTTGAATTTGAGAAAATAACAATAAGTTTCTTTTCAAGTTTTCCACATCTGCGACTACAACAATTACGTCAGGATAATTTTCATCAGTAGTATTTTGTAATACCTTTAGAACAACACTTTCATCTAAAGATGTTGGATTGATACTGTATGTACCTGGCAAATCTGTAATTATAGCTTTATTTCCAGAAGATAAATTACAAACTCCTTGCTTTTTGTCTACAGTGATTCCTGGATAATTACCAACTTTTTGATTTAAACCAGTTAACTTATTAAACAAAGATGTTTTTCCTGTATTAGGATTACCAATTAACGAAACTTGAATATTATTTTTCTCCATCTAAAACTATAAATTGGTAATTTTTATTTTTGATGCAATTTCACGTCTTATTGCAATATGACTTCCATTCACATTAACATATAGAGGGTCATTTAAAGGAGCTATTTGAATTAATTCAACCACAGAACCAGGTAAACAACCCATTTCTAATAATTTTAAAGGTATAGAATGCTCACTCTCTTCAGATATCACTCCGACTTGACCGATTTTTAATGATGCTATTGTACTCAAAAAATAATGTGTTTAATACAAAGATTCCCGCCTTAGCGGGAATTATAGGTAAATGCAAATATACTAAATTAGAACGATTCTAAAGAAGTTGTTTTCTTCTCTTTTTAGAAGTGGTATATTTGTCTTATGACTTTTGAAGAGATTGTTGGTTTAGAACATATTAAAAAACACTTAGTTACCGCAACTGAGAATGGAAGAATTCCACATGCTCAACTATTTGTTGGAAAAGAAGGGTCTGGTACATTACCAATGGCCATTGCTTATGCACAATTTTTACTGTGTAATTTTTCTAATGATGCTGATGCTTGTAATATAAAATGCAACAAATTACAACATCCTGATTTGCATTTTACTTTTCCTGTAACCACAAATGATAAGGTAAAAAAACACCCAACTAGTGATTTGTTTTTAGAGGAATGGAGAACATTTATTAATGAAACTCCATACGGCAGTTTATTCGATTGGTTAAGACATATTGGTGTAGAAAATAAACAGGGACAAATTGGTGTAGATGAGGCTGAAGATATTGTTAAGAAACTATCTTTAAAATCTTACGAAGGTGGATTTAAAGTGATGATTATATGGATGGCAGAAAAAATGAACATCGCTGCATCTAATAAACTTTTAAAACTGATTGAAGAACCGCCATCTAAAACTATATTTCTTTTAGTAACTGAAGATGAAGGGAAAATTATTAACACAATAAAATCACGTTGTCAAGCCTTACATTTCCCTAGTTTGTCTGAAAATGATATCGTTTCATTTTTAACTCGAAAACACGATATCAATCAACAAGATGCTAACCGAATTGCTCAACAGTCTGAAGGAAATTTAAATAAAGCGCTACATTTATATCATAACGATTCGAAAGATCTAATTTTTGAAGAATGGTTCATCACGTGGATTCGTAGTGCTTTTAAAGCCAAAGGAAATGCATCTGTAATTCAAGATTTAATTATATGGAGTGAAATTATTTCCAAATCTGGAAGAGAAACACAGAAACAATTTTTACAGTATTGTTTGCATTTTTTCAGACAAGCAATGTTATTAAACTATGGCGCTCCTGATCTTGTATATTTAGTTCCGCAAACCGCAAATTTCAAGTTAGAAAAATTCGCTCCTTTTATACACAGTGGCAATATTTTAACTATAGAAAAAGAAGTGAATGACGCACAATATCATATTGAAAGAAATGGGAACGCTAAAATTATTTTATTAGACTTATCCATAAAACTTACGCGCTTACTACACACTAAAGAACAAAAAATAGAAGCTTAGTATGAAAACTGCATTTTCTATCATTATTATTAGTTTTGGACTGATTTTTGTTGCTTGTAAAAGCGAAAAAAAAGAAGTTACACCATCAAAATTAACTGAAATCTCAAAACAATCTTTAAAAACATTTATGGTTGGAAAATGGGAAACTCAATACATAAAAATTGAATATCAGACTTATCAAAAATCCGACAGTTCTTATGTATTTGAAGATGATTTCAGTAAACCAAACTCTGGAAGAGCACAATCGAAATACGTAAATAATGGAACTTTCACCGCTTGGTTTAAGCAACCTGATAGTTCTAAAGTTGGAGAAACTAATGGAAATTGGAAAACTAAAGGCAGTGACAGTTTGTATGTAGATTACCAATATTCTGGGAAACAAGTTCAAGTTTGGTATACGATTGACCAAAAAGAAAATCAGTTTACTGGAACTGTAACTTACGACTGGGATAACGATGGTGAAAACGATGATACATTAATTATGAAATCTAAAAGAATACAATAAAATTTGCTTAGCTTAAACAATATATCGCTACGAATAAGAATTTTCATTTCAATGATACTTTTAGTGTTGTTGGCATCGATTCTTATTGCTGTTGTTACTTACTATCAATATGGTGAACAAACTGAAGAGTATAATATTCATCGTTTAGAGAGAAAAGAAAAAGCCACTCGAAATAATATTGAAATCGAGTTAAGACGTAAGACAACTTTTGCTGTTACAGCAGAAAATTTATCTAAAATATTTCAAGATAGAATTTACGAAATCGCCAACGTTCATAATTTAACAATTAGTATGTACGACATGAATGGAAAACCTCTTAAATCTTCCATTCCGTATAACTTTGAAGAGATTGATGAAAAACCTTTATCCAAAAGCATCGTAAATGAATTGGCTAATAACTCTAATTATAGAATTTCTAAAAATAGAACTGTAAATGATGTTACTTACCAATCATCATACACCTACATTAATGACACTCGTTTTAAACGCATTGGAATTCTAGAACTTACAGTTGCTCAAGATAACGAAGAACAAAAAAAAGAACTTCGTGAATTTATGAGCAGACTTTTAGTTGTTTATATTTTGATGTTAATTGCTGGTATTGCTCTAGCCTATTTCTTGTCTACATATATTACACGATCAATTCAAACAATTTCAAACAAGTTAAAAGAAACACGTTTGAATAAGCAAAACGAAAAAATTACACTCAATGCTGCTAGTTCTGAAATCAACTCTTTAGTAGACTCTTACAATAACATGATCGATCAACTGGAAGACAGTGCTGTTAAATTAGCGCAAAGTGAACGTGAACAAGCTTGGAGAGAAATGGCCAAACAAGTAGCACATGAAATTAAGAATCCATTAACTCCAATGCGATTAACAGTACAAAGTTTCTTAAGAAAGTTTGATCCTACCGATTCGAATATCAGAGAAAAAATCGCAGAGTACAGTGAAACCATCATTCAACAAATAGACGTAATGAGTTCTATTGCTTCAGCATTTTCTGACTTTGCTAAAATGCCAACACAACGAAAAGAAAACCTAGATGTAGTAGATGTTGTAAAACATGCATTAGACATCTTTAATGAAGATTATATTCATTATTATCCTGAAGAAAAAGAACTTCATGCACATTTAGATAAAACTCAATTGATTAGAATTATCACTAATCTTGTGAAAAATGCAACACAAGCCATGAAAGATGATGAAACTAATCCTGTGATTGAAGTAAAAGTAATTTCAAAAGAGAACAATGTAATTATTACTGTTTCTGATAACGGGAAAGGAATTTCAGAAGAAAATAAAAAATTAATTTTCGAACCTAAATTCACAACCAAAACTAGCGGAATGGGATTAGGTTTACCTATGATAAAAAACATTATTGAAGCCTATAACGGTGAAATAACTTTTTCATCTACTCTAGGCACAGGAACTGTTTTTACTGTAACTTTACCAAAAACTTAATTTATGAACTTTGAGAACATATTGGTTGAAAAAACTAATGAAATAGCAACTATTACAATTAATAGACCTAAAAAACTGAATGCATTAAATAAAGCTACTATTGAAGAATTGCATGAAGCTTTTAAAGATTTAAATAATGATGTAAACACTAAAGTTATTTTATTAACTGGTAGTGGAGACAAAGCATTTGTTGCTGGTGCCGATATTTCTGAATTTGCTCATTTTTCTGAAGCTGAAGGTGGAAAATTAGCTGCAAAAGGACAAGAATTACTTTTCGATTTTGTTGAGAATTTATCAACTCCTGTAATCGCTTTAGTTAATGGTTTTGCTTTAGGTGGCGGATTAGAACTAGCAATGTCATGTCACTTTAGAATTGCTTCTGATAATGCAAGAGTTGGTTTACCAGAAACTTCATTAGGCGTAATTCCTGGATATGGAGGAACACAACGTTTACCTCAACTTATAGGAAAAGGTAAAGCTATGGAGTTAATTATGACTGCGGGAATGATGTCTGCTGAAGAAGCTAAGGCTTACGGATTAGTAAATTATGTAGTAACTCAGGAAGAATTAAAACCTTTAGCAGAGAAAATTGCGGGAAAAATTATTAAAAATTCATCTGTTGCAATTGGAAAAGCTATAGAAGCCGTAAACTCTGGATTTAAAGATGGAGAAAACGGATATAAATCTGAAATTAATGCTTTCGGTGCTTGTTTTGGAACTGAAGATTTTAAAGAAGGAACAACTGCTTTCTTAGAAAAAAGAAAACCAAATTTTCCAAATAAATAATTCTCAAAAAAGCTTGCAATAATTTGTGAGCTTTTTCTTTAAAACCCCTTATTTCCCTAGCATCTTTGTAGTTTTTGTTAAAAAAATGATTTTTTTGTATGAATGGTCGTTTTTTTTGTATAAATTGCAAAAAAAACTTTTTTAGCATGTTAAAAGCAATCATTGTCGACGATGAGGACAAGGCTATAAAAAGCTTATCATGGGAACTCTCGAATTTTAACGATGAAGTTGAAATACTTGAAACCTTTACTAACCCTAGTAAAGCACTCGATTTTATAGCTAATCATAAAATTGATTGTCTTTTTCTGGATATAGAAATGCCTACTATGGATGGTTTTCAATTCATAGAAAAACTTCCTAAAAAAGACTTCGCTATTGTAATTACAACTGCTTATAATGAATATGCCATAAAAGCCTTAAAGAAAGAAGCTATAGATTATTTGTTAAAACCAGTAGATACAGATGATCTTGAGCAAAGTCTTAAAAAAATCACGAAATTTACCAAACGAATATCAGTAAGCGATACCAACGAAAAATTAGAGCAAATTTTATACAACTTCAATCAGAAACTAGAAGAAAAAAAAGTTGTTATTAATGCTGATGGTCGTTTAATATTTTTAGAACCTTCAGAGATTCTTTGCATAGAATCTGATGGAAATTATAGTTCAATTTATACCACTGAAGGAAAAAAAATAGTAGTTACAAAAAAATTAAAAGAGGTAAACTCTTTACTACCGGAAACCCTATTCTTTAGAATACATAACTCTTATATTATTAACCTTGGAAAGGTGAAGGAATACTACAAAACAGATGGTTATGTAATTTTAGAAAAAAATCATAAAATACCAGTATCTAGACAGCGAAAAACTGAATTTTTAGACAAGTTTTAAAAATGGAAAATAGGTTAGTAATACTTGCTATTCTTTTTTTAAATTCTTTGGTGTTCTCTCAGAATACTAATAAAACAGATTTAAAAACTATCTTCAATCAAATTGTAGATAACAAGTATGAAAACTATTTTAAACTCGATTCTATACTTGAAAAAAATCGTGAATTAAATACTATACCGCAAGAAGAGTTTTACAAACTGTACGAAAACAGCTTAAAAAAAGATTACAAAATAGGTCAAATTTACGCGTACAATAACATTGGTAAAGTTTTTCGTTTACAATCTAAATATGAAAAAGCAATTGAATACCACATCAAAGCTTTAAAATTAGTAAACACTATTAAAAACAATGATGTTAAAGCTTACACACTAAACTTATTAGGATCTTGTTACAGAAGGTTAGACGATATAAAAAATGCATTAAACTGTCATCAAGATGCATTAACACTGACTAAAAGAGTAAAAAAAGAAACGCTAATAAATAAAAGAAATAAAAGTATTTCTGTAAACAACATAGGAAACATTTATCTTCTACTAAAACAATACGATTTAGCATTACAAAAGTTCGAAACTTCTATCTCAATTTCTAAGGAACTCAACAACAAACTTGGTTTAGCTATCAATTATCAGAATATGGGATTCAGTCAAGAAAATCTTGGGTTTTATGACGATGCCATAGAAAACTATTACAATTCATTAAAAATAAACAAAGAGTTAAATTCTGAGCGAGGACAAATCATTTGTTACAACAGCTTAGCTTCTACAAATTTGAAAAAATTAGAGTTTGAAAAAGCGCTGGAACTCATGGAAAAAATTTATCCTTTAGCTGTAGAAAAAAACAACAAGTTCTATTTAGCACGTACTCTTACAAATCTTGGAATTGCAAATCTTAAGACGAATCATCTTGAAGATGCAGAAAAATATTTAACTGAATCTGTAAAATTATCAAGTGAAAATAATTTTAACAGAAGCAATACCAGAAGCTTATTTGCACTTTCTGAATTATATGAGAAACAGAAAGAAGAAAAAAAAGCATATGAATACTACAAAAAAGCTGTTGCTTTAGAGAAGAAAACTATCAATGAAAAAACGTTCTCTTATGTTAATAACTTAATTTCGAAGCAAAATATTTTAGCTAAGATTAATGAAAGAGATAATATGGAGAAACAGTTCCAAATTCAAGATTTAAGAACAGAACAAGATCGTAATATTCTTATCATTACTTTAGTTACTATTGCGTTATCGAGTATTGCTTTATATTCTGTTTACAGGCAAAAGTTATTAAATAATGACAGAAAAATATTATTGTTAGAGCAACAAGCATTACAAACGCAAATGAATCCTCACTTCATTTTCAATGCTTTAAACTCTATAAAACTTTACGTAATTAATAACGATCAAAAACAAGCTGTTTATTACCTAAATAAATTCTCTAAATTAATTCGAAATATTCTTGAAGTTTCTAAGGTAAAGGAAGTTAGTTTGAAGGAAGAACTTTCTACTATGGATTTATACATGACTATTGAAAATATCCGTTTCTCTAATGAAATAGATTATACGCTAAATATAAATCCGGATTTAAATACAGACACTATAAAAGTACCACCTTTAGTATTACAACCTTTTTTAGAAAACGCTATTTGGCATGGTTTGTCTTCTAAAGAAGGAAATAAAAAAATTACACTAACTGCAAATAAGGTTTCTGAAGATGTTGTCTCTGTAAATATTATAGATAATGGAATAGGTAGAGAAGCTGCAGGAGAAATTAAGAGGTCTAAATCTTTAAAAAGAAAATCTGTTGGAATTGATTTAACCATAGAGCGATTAAAAACTTTCGCTGAAGATTACGAAGAAGAATTTACACTTACCTACCACGATTTAACTGACGATTTTGGTAAACCTGCAGGAACAAAAGTATCTATTCAGTTTCCAGTAGTTTAAAACTCAAACTGTAGTTGTACCCAAACTGGTTCTTTTTTTTCTGTGTTTAAATTACTGAAAGAAATACCTAATAAACGTACTGAATTTTTCAATTCTTCTTGTAAGAGTAAATCTTTAACTATTGGAAAAAATTCTTTTTTCTTATGAATGAAATACGATATGGTTTTGCTTCGAGTTTGCTGTGTAAAATCACTGTATTTAATTTTTAATGTAATCGTTTTCCCTTTTGTATCAGATTTGTACATTCGTCTTTCTAGCTCTTCTGCGATATGTTCCAGCTTTTCTAGCATAAAAATTTCAGACGATAAATTCTCATTAAATGTTCTTTCTGCTGCTATCGATTTTCTTATTCTATTCGGTTTAACTGCGCTATTATGAATCCCTCTAACAATATGATAGTAATGTACACCAGACTTTCCAAAAAGCTTTGTTAACTCTTCTAATGTCTTTTGCTTTAAATCTATTCCTTTAAAAATTCCGTTATTATGCATTTTGGCAGCTGTAACTTTTCCAACACCATAAAATTTTCCTACAGGAAGTTCTTCAAGAAAAGGAATTACATCTTCTGGGTTTATTGTTTTTTGTCCGTTTGGTTTGTTAATATCTGAAGCAACTTTAGCTATAAATTTATTAATAGAAATTCCTGCAGAAGCTCTCAACGCTAACTCTTCCCAGATTCTATTACGAATCTCTTTTGCAACTAAACTAGCAGACGGATTACCTTTTTTATTCTCCGTAACATCTAAATATGCTTCATCTAAAGATAATGGCTCAACTAAGTCGGTATATTCATAAAATATCTGTCTAATTTTTGCTGAAATCTCTTTATATCTTTCATATCTGGGCTTTACAAATATTAAATGCGGACATTTCTTTTTTGCTAAAACACCACTCATTGCAGATCGAACACCAAATTTTCTAGCTTCATAACTTGCAGCAGAAACCACACCTCTTACTTCACTTCCACCAACAGCAACAGCTTTGCCTCTAAGTTCAGGATTATCCAATTGCTCTACAGATGCATAAAATGCATCCATATCAACATGAATAATTTTTCTAAAAGGTGGTTCCAATTCCATTCTATAAAATTAAAAAAAGAATAATTTAAATTCATTTTAAAATAACATCTTATATTAGTATAAATACTTTTTCTTTGGTTTTGCCGTATCTTTGTATAAATTTTTTTCCGAGGGTCAATGTTGTCAAAGATTAATAATTTACTTCACTATTTTAAGTCTAAATTTCCTAAGATTACTAAAATCACTTTTATTTCGGTTTATCTTATTTTCTTAGCAGGAGCTGTGGTTAGAATGACTGGATCTGGAATGGGATGCCCAGATTGGCCAAAATGTTTTGGTTATTTAATTCCTCCAACTTCAGAAGAACAAATTACTTGGAAACCAAATAAGGAGTTTAAAAAAGGAATGATCATTGTTAAAGATGAAACTCTTTTTGTAGCTCAAAACGATATTAAAACTTCTGAAAATTTCGCTGCCAGTAATTGGGAAAAGTACACAAAACACGATTACGCCAAATTTAATAAATATCACACTTGGACGGAATATATTAACAGATTAGCTTCTGTACTTTCTGGATTCGTTTTTATTTTTCTAATCTTGGGTTCTATTAAATATTGGAAAGAAAAAAAATCGATTACTCTTTTATCTTTCTTTGCTTTATTTCTGATGGGCTTTGAAGCTTGGCTTGGAAAAACCGTAGTAGATTCTAATTTAAAACCGACTATAATTACCATTCATATGGTTGTTGGGCTTTTAATTATTGGAATATTACTCTATTTACATTTTATCGTTTCTGAAAGGAAAAACAACTTTAAATACAATGCGCTTTTCAATAAACTTTTAATCTTTTCTGTAATTTTCTCGGTAATTCAAATTGCCATGGGAACTCAAGTAAGACAGTTTATCGATGAACAAGTAAAACAATTTGGTTTTGATAATAAGCAATATAGTTTAATGAATCCTAGTTTTAAATTTTACTTTCACAGGTCTTTCACCATTGCCATTGTGTTAGTTAATTTTGGAATGTTTTACTTAAATCAGATCAAAGATTTAGGTTATAAACTGGTTAATTGGATTGTCTTTTTAATTTTCCTAGAAACTATAACAGGAATTTTAATGTACTATGCTGAATTTCCTATTGGAACACAAGCTGTACATTTATTAGCTGGAGCAATTTTATTTGGATTACAATTTTACTTATGGATGCAAAGTAGAAAAACTACTTTTACAGAATTAGTATAATTGGAAATGTATATGATCATCGTGGCGAACAGCCTGACATCCATGAAATCGTATTTTTTTATTTTTTAAATCCAATCTGCTTTTTAAATGTGGCTCAATAAAGAGTTTACTAACCTGTTTCTGTTTTAAAATAGTATTTATTAATGATTTTGTTCCTTTTTTTGAAAACTCAATATCTTTATTAATACTACCAAAAGTCAAATACTTAGGAAAATCATATTGCCAATAACCTTTGCTTTTACAAATTGTTATTTGATTGTATTCGCTTTTCTTTGGTCCACTAAAAACACCATAACCAGTAACTGATTTCTTTTTATTAGTTACAACATTATCTTTCTCATAAATTAAAGAAACATCAATCTTTTTTCCATCGTTATGACTCAAATGTGGCAACAAAGGAAAACCATCAAAAAAAGGAAAGTTAGCATCTAGATATACCAATTTAATCCCTTTATGTTTCTTGCTTAACTCTTTACTCACTCTATCTAACACAAAATTTAATTCTGGCACGACATAATTCCGATTAGCAAGAACATACACGAAAGAATTGGGTTGAATTAATTCGGAATTTTTAATCTTTTCCCTTCCAAAAAAGGGAGACAAATAAGGTAAAATCAAAAAGGAAAAGATACTATAGTTGATTAAAAAAATAGTTATTTTAATTTTTCTATTCTTCTTTCTGAAAAATACAATAGTTAACAAATATATAAAACCTCCTACTTGAGTCGTTATAGTCAAAACCAGAATGATTAAAACATGTAGTAGCATTTTAAATATTCGTTTTATCATAGTGTTTATTTTAAAATTACCAACTTCCACTAGCACCGCCACCACCAGAACTTCCACCTCCTCCTGAAAAACTACTGCTAGAAGAAGAACTTCTTGAACTGTAAGAGGAGCTTCTACGATAAGAAGAACTTCCTCCACTAGAAATATTCGTAGAGAATACCACTTTTGATGCAAAAAATGAAAAACTAAACTTTTGTTTTTTAAGAACGTGTCTGTATGCAATAATAAAAGTCGTTAATAAAAATAACCCAAAACAAAATATAAAGAAGTACAAAATATAGATCGGTTTAAAGTCTGCTAACAACTCATTGAGATTTTCTTTTAAAACAGTTTGTATAAAAATGACTATGGCTCCTAAAATTGGTGCTAGCGTAAAAGTGAAGCCACCAAAGAAAAACATGAGTATAGTAGGTAAATAAAAAGGAAAAGTAAATACACCTATGTTTCCAGTAAACAAACCTTTAAATATCATTATTGATCTTCTTGAAGCCTCTTTTAATATGACCATAACACCTAACCATACAAAAATTGATATGAAGCCTAAAAATAGTAGCGGAAAGAAAATCAGTATGATTATTTTAATAAAAAATGCTACTAGCATTATACTTAAACCAAAGAAAATTAAAAATCGTTTCGGATTGTTCTTATACAACTCGCGTATGCTAATTTTTCTATCTTTTCGTATAGTTCGATTCAAAATTAATACGATTAGAAACAAAAAAATTGGACCTATAAAAAGAGCGCTATAAATTCTCGTAAAAATAGATGTTGTATCATCTTCTTTACTCGAAATAGGTGTATTAAATTCATTTAAATACTCTGGATTATTAATCAGTTCGATGATCTTATAAACTCCTTTACTTATTCCTTTAAAGTATTTTTCTTCTTTAAAATTTGGTATAAATATTTCTCGTATAATTCTTGAAGCTACAGCATCTGTTATAATGGACTCTAAACCGTAACCTACTTCAATCCTAACTTTTTTATCTGCTTTTGAAAACAAGATAAGTAGACCATTATCTACTCCTTTTTGACCTAATTTATTTTTATTAAAAACATGTAGTGTAAAATCATCAATACTTTCTCCATTTAGTTCTTCTATAGTAAGAACTACGATTTGATGTGTTGTTTGAGATTCAAAAGATGTTAGCTGTTCTTTTAACCTTTCTGTTTGCTCGTTAGTAAAAATTTTAGCGTTGTCTGTAACTATTTCCTTTAAAATAGGGATTTCACTTTGAGCAACAATAATGAAATTAAAACATAACAAGAATATAAAATGACAAATGAGATGTAGCTTAAACCTCTTCATTATACTATCATTTTTTTCTTATTCATAACCAATAGTTGAATATCCCTAACAATTAATTTTAACTATAATCTTCTTTAAATAATCTTTTTTTCGTCTCTATAAATCGCTCTAAAAAAAGTTCTTTTTGCTTCTCACCCTTCACTCTAAAACTCATTAATAATCCTATGCCTAGAGCAAAAAAAAGAATTATTGGAAACCAATTACTTTGAATAGCAAAAACAACAATTGCAACTAAAAGACATACAAGAAAAATTCTAAAACTATAATTCGTAGGGAACACGTAATCGTGTTTAAGATGAAACAGATTATCTTCCTTTAAAACTCCTATTATTCTAATATTATTAGATTTTGCTGCTCTTTGAAATTCAAAACTTGTTGGGCTTATCATTCCTTTGTAGTGTTCTTCTAAAATTATTTGATTCAGAATTTTGAAGAGTTTTTCATTATTTTCTAATTTCATACCAACAATTATTACTCATTGAGATTTTTCTTCCATTGTAATGTCTCCATCATTTTGACCATATCTTTTTTAATATAATCTACGGCCGGTAAAACGCTATCAAAATTAGGTTTAGAATAGAAGAATAACGACGCTTTTAAAAAATGTTGTACACTATCGGTAACATGAAATTGTACTTGCGAAGCTGCATTTCCATAAATAAAATACATTTTCCCGTATACTTTTTCTTCTGGATTAATATAATCTTCTGTATTCGAAATATTATCTGCCTTTACGGTATGCTCAAAAACTAATTTTTCAGCTTCAATTAAAAGCTCTTTAAGATTATTGTTTACTGGTCTATAAGTAATATCTACAGAAGCTTTTAAATCTGGATATCTAATCTTTAACCAATTTTTAGGAAGTGATTTTACACTTGCAACTGTAGAGACTTCGAAAGAATAAGGTCTTTCTATTGTAATTCTTTGGTAGTTGGGCTTTGCATATTTCAGGCTCAAATATGCTTTTGGTTTTGGTAATGTTTCTCCTCCGCAACTCATTAAAATCATCAATAAAAAACCATATAAACACCTATACATTTCTTGTTACTTTTACTTGTTTTATTCTTTTTCTATCTATAGCCTCTATAGTAAACGTATAATTCTTAAAGTTTATTTTTTCTCCTTTTCTAGGAAACTTCCCAGAAACTTCTAAAATAAAACCTGCAAGAGTTTCACTTTCTCCTTTATCATCTTCGAAAATATCTTCATCTTCATCTAAAACTCTACACAAATCTCTAACAGTTACTTTTCCTTCGAAAATAAAATTATTTGAATCTAATTTAGAATAAGTTAAGTCATCATCATCAAACTCATCGTTAATATCTCCTACAATTTCTTCAATAACATCTTCTAAAGTAACAATTCCACTTGTTCCCCCATATTCATCAACTACTATGGCCAAGTGATTTTTTCTTTCTTGAAAATCTTTTAATAAATCATCTAGTTTTTTATTCTCAGGAACAAAAAAGGGCTTTCTTAATAGAGACAACCAATCAAATTTTTGCTTGTTCAAATGCGCTAATAAATCTTTTGCATATAAAATACCAACGATATTATCAATGTTCTCTTCGTATACAGGGTTTCTTGAGTATCCATTTTTCAAAATAGTACTTAAAACCTTATCGTAAGAATCTGCATTTGATATGGCACAAACATCTGTTCTTGGCTTCATGATTTGCACAGTCTCAGTATTTCCAAAGGTTACAATTCCTTCCAAAATTTTCTGTTCATCTTTAGTTGTAGCACTTTCTGAAGTTAACTCTAAAGCTTGCGACAATCGCTCTACTGATAAGTTGTTGTTTTTATTTCCTAGCTTCCTCTCAATAATAGTTGTAACGCTTGTAAGCGGAATACTTAATGGACTTAAAACTGCATTTAAAACATCTAAAGGTTTTGCTATAAAACTAGCAAATTGAAGAGATTTTCTACTTGCATACACTTTTGGCAATACTTCTCCAAAAAGCAAAATTAAAAACGTTACTAAACCTACTTGAATTATAATCTTTACTACTGATGCTGGCAGAATAAAAAACCCGAAATCTAGAGAGAAATTGATATTACCAAACATAAACTCATCTAACGAAGCGAAGATTAAAACCACTAAAATATTAATGAAATTATTAGTAATTAAAATCGTTCCTAAAAGTTTTTGAGGTTTTTCTAAAAGTTTAACTACAGTATTTCTTCCTTTGCTCTTTTCTGAAAGTTCATCTAACTCGGTTTGAGATAGCGAAAAAAAAGCGACTTCAGCTCCCGATATTAACGCAGAACAAATTAAAAGAAATAATAAAATTATTAAACTTATTGAATTTAAAAAAGCAGTGCTCGCTATGAGTAAAAAATGGGGTTCTGGGTCCAATTTTTAAATTTTAGTTAAACTAGAATGGTAAATCATCATCTTCACTTGAAGTACTTTGATTATTGTTTTGTACAGGTGGTTGAGGTTGTTCATTAGGAGTACCTAATTCTTTTTTAGTACTTAAAAAAGTCATCTCTTGGACATGAATTTCAGTTGTATATCTCTTTTGTCCTTCAACTTCGTATTGACGATTTTTTATCCTTCCTTCTAAATATACTTTATCTCCTTTACTCAAATATTTTTCACAAAGATCTGCAAGTTTATTTCTCACAACAACGTTATGCCAATCGGTATTGGAAACCCTTTCACCAGTTTGGCGATTTGTATACGTTTCATTAGTAGCTAAAGGAAAACGCCCAACAGCATTACCTTCATCAAATCTGTACATCTTCACTTCGTCTCCTAAGTGACCAATAAGTATTACTTTATTTATTGTTCCTGCCATTTTTTACACTTGTGTAATTTCAAATATACGAATTTAGTTTTTGCTTATTTTGTATTCATTTAAAAATTTATGGATCAAAATTGGAACTGGATAAGTTTCAACATTACTCCAATTTATAATCTGTTCAGTTGTAGTTTCACTATCAATAATCCAGAATTTTGTATGTAAATGTTGATGCGATAATTTATGTACAATATCTTTAGCATTAAACAGCTTAATTTTTACATCCTTTGGAAAAAAGCCTAAAAAATCTATATTAGTTATTAACTCTTCTACTTCAATACTTTTTGAAGTTTCAACTAAAGGAAATTCAAACAAACCTTCCCAAATTCCTTTACCTTCTCTTTTTTTCAAGATGGTTTTATTGTCTGTATTCAAAACGAGATAATTAAAAAATCGTTTTTTAACTTTTAGCTTTTTCTCTTTAACAGGAAGAATATTAACCTTATCTTTTTCTAGAGCTACACAGCTAGTGTTTAAAGGACAAACTGTACAATCTGGACTTTTAGGCTTACATTGAATTGCTCCAAAATCCATTATTGCCTGATTATAAATCCCTATTCTATCAGCATCTATAACTTGTTGGGCTAACTCTTTAAAATCTTTAACTCCTTTGGTAGAATTTATTGCTGTATCTATACCATAATATCTAGAAAGTACTCTGTACACATTTCCATCTACTACGGCAGTAGGCTCATTATAACAAATTGAAGCTATTGCAGAAGCTGTATAATCACCAACTCCTTTCAACTTTAATAGTTCTTTATATGTTTTTGGGAATTCTCCATCTAAATTATTTGCAATATGTTTTGCCGTAAAATGTAAATTCCTGGCTCTTGAATAGTATCCTAATCCTTGCCATAACTTTAATACATATTCTTCATCTGCATTTGCCAAGTCGAAAACGGTAGGAAAAGCCTCTGTAAACTTTAAATAATATGGTAAACCTTGCGCAACTCTAGTTTGCTGCAACATGATTTCACTTAACCAAATGTAATATGGGTTTTTGGTTTTTCTCCATGGCAATTCTCTATTGTTTTTTAAATACCAGTCTATCAGCTCCTTACTAAATTTCATCAATTTAAAGTTGTGCTAGCGAAATTACTGTATTTTATTTAGATTTTTTTAAGAACAAATATTTTACGAATTGATTAATTATCATATATTTGCACCCTCGTAAAATTAAATTCACAACATATAATATAAAAGTATATATACAATGACAAAAGCAGATATCGTATCGAAGATTTCAGACAAGACAGGGATAGAGAAGGCAGATGTATTAGCGACTGTAGAGGCATTTATGTCTGAGGTTAAAGATTCTTTAGAGAGTGGAGATAATGTATATTTAAGAGGTTTTGGAAGCTTTATCATCAAAACAAGAGCTGAAAAAACAGGTAGAAATATTTCTAAAAACACTACAATTAAAATTCCTGCACACAACATTCCAGCTTTCAAGCCTGCTAAGACTTTCACAGAAGGTGTAAAAGCTAAAGTTGCAGTAAAATAAGATATTAACCTACTCTTTATAAAAGAGTTTTAAAACATTTTTAATATGCCTAGTGGTAAAAAAAGAAAGAGAGCTAAGATCTCTACACACAAAAGGAAAAAAAGAGCAAGAGCAAATCGTCACAAGAAAAAGTAAGTAGTTTCTACTTACTTTTTCGTTTGCTTAAAAGAAGCACTAAGTTCTTTGAAATTGAGGTTAAAATCCTCAAAACTGGTATTACAAATACCTGCTTAAAATCTTAATCAGTTTTCGTTTTTAACGTAAACACAAAATTTATTCAGATGAAAACAGAATTAATTATTCGTTCCAATTCTTCTGATATTGATTTTGCCTTATTAAGAGATGGTAGACTTATTGAGTTGAATAAAGAAACAAGCGATAACAAATTCTCTGTTGGAGATATTTTCCTTGCTAAAATAGGGAAAGTGATGACAGGTTTAAACGCTGCTTTCGTTAATGTTGGTTATCCTAAAGATGGTTTTTTACACTATCATGATTTAGGCCCACAAGTTCAATCATTAAATAAGTTTATTAAAAAAGTAAGCACAGGTAAATTTAAAGAGTTCACTTTAAAAAACTTCCGCTTTGAAGATGATATCGACAAAGATGGAGGCATTAACAATGTACTAAAATCAGGTCAAAATTTATTAGTACAAATTGTAAAAGAACCAATATCTACTAAAGGCCCAAGGATAAGTTCTGAGTTATCGATTGCCGGTAGATATTTAGTATTAGTCCCTTTTTCTAACAGAGTATCAGTATCTCAAAAAATTACTGATAATAAAGAAAAAGAGCGTTTAAAAAAGCTAGCAAAAAGTATTAAACCAAAAGGGTTTGGACTTATTTTGCGTACTGTTGCTGAAGGTAAAAAAGTAGCAGAGCTTGATAAAGATTTACAAAATTCACTTAACCGATGGAAATCTCTGTGTAAGAGAATTCCAAACACAAACACACCAACAAAAGTTTTAAGTGAATTAGACAGAGCATCTTCTATATTAAGAGATGTTATGAATGATTCTTTTACAAGTATTGTAACAAACGATGAGAGTTTAATGTTGGAAATTAAGGAGTATTTACAAGAAATATCTCCTGAAAAAGAAAACATTGTAAAGCTCCATAGATCTAACATTCCAATATTCGAAAAGTACGGTATTGAACGCCAAATTAAAACTTCCTTCGGTAGAACCGTATCTATGAGTAAAGGTGCCTATTTAGTTATTGAACATACAGAAGCACTGCATGTAATTGACGTAAATAGTGGAAACCGCTCGAATAAAGCAAAAAATCAAGAAGAAACTGCTTTAGAAGTGAACTTAATTGCTGCTACAGAAATAGCTAGACAATTACAACTTCGCGATATGGGAGGAATTATTGTTGTTGATTTTATTGATATGAAGTCTGCTGAAAATAGACAGAAATTATTTCAACACTTTAGAGAAGTTATGGCTTTGGATAGAACAAAGCATAAAATATTACCTCCAAGTAAATTTGGACTTGTTCAAATTACTAGACAACGAGTTAGACCTGAACTCGAAATTAAAACTCGTGAACCAAATCCTAATAAAAATGGAGAAGTTGAAGCTCCAATCGTTTTAATTGATAAAATTGAAGCTGAATTAGATAAAATAGTTAATAGCCAAACAGAATACAAAGAGATCACTTTAAATGTGCATCCATTCATTTACGCCTACTTAACTAAAGGTTTATTAAAATCTATTCGCTTTAACTGGCTTTTGAGACACAAAAAATGGATTAAAATTATACCTAGAGATGCGTATCAGTATTTACAATACCATTTCTCTTACAAGAAAAAAAATAAATAAGGCAATTTTCTTATTAAGAAATTAAAACCTACTTGAAGTATTTTCAGGTAGGTTTTTTGTTTTAAAACCAAAAACCTAGATTAAATAGTAAAAATTTATCATTGTGATCTGGCGACCATGTATACTTTAATTCAATCGGTCCGATTATTGTTTCTAAACCATAACCTACACCATACCCTGATTTGGTGTCTTTTAAGAGTTCTCCTCTTCTAAAAACATTTTTTGCTACTCTACCATAATTTGCAATAAAACTGATGTAATTCTTCTTAAAAGGCTGGTATCGTAGATGAAATTCTGATTTTAAGAACGACTGATCTGTTAATGAAGAAATATCATAACCGTAAAAAGGAATAAAATTATTAATATAATTTTGGTTATATCCTCCGACACGATAATCGAAAATTTCTGAATCTTCTTCACCCAATGTAGCTCCAAATTGATATGAATTTAAAAAAGTAAATTTTTCCCAAAATGTTTTTGCAAAACTAAACAACGCATCAACTTGTGAATATTGGTTAAACCCTACACTTCCGTTTGCAAAATCGTTAAGACTATTATCTCTGTTTGACCACATAAACCATTTGAAGTTTGCATTTACCAAAAACCCTTTTGTAGGAAACATACTTTTATTGTAAGTATCTATATTCAGAAAGGCAAAAGAACTCACATAATTACTACTATCAAATACTGTTTCTTCATTATTTGTTAAAAAAGTATCTGAAGATATTTTTAAATTTTTAAACTCTAATCCTATTCCAAAAGCTGTTCTTTTATTTAAAATAGTTTGACCGAAAATTCGATTGGTAAAATCTCTATAATCTACATTGATTTTATTCAAATTATTCTCGTTGAAAAGCACATCTGTTTCAAAAGAATTAAATCTAGAAGAAACACCATAACTTAGTAAAAAACCGTTATCTATAAAGTATTGAAAATCGTAACGAATGTCATCACCGACAACAACATCTAAAGAAATTTCGTCATTTGATGATAGTATTTTTTTCTGATTATAATTTAAAAGAACTCCTGTTTTATACAACAGATCGTAGTGTACACCTAAGCTTAAAAAACTCTTAATATCATTTTCTTTTACAACTACTTCTAATTTTTTTCCTTTAAAGGATTTTTTTAATGTATAATCTATTCGTTGAAAGTTTTTTGATGCTGTAAGTGTATTCACTTTTTTGGAAATGTCTCTGTAAGAAACAGAATCTCCTTCCTTTAAGCGCAACTTTCCTAAAATATAATCTTGTGTATAGTATTTATTTCCTTTAAGAATAATCCTATCTATTAAAAATTGTTTTTCTTTATAAGTAATTTCTTTCCTTACTTTTTTGTTTACTTGTCGTTTAGCTAACTCTTTAAGGACTTTAAGATAAGGCTTTACAGATTTCACACCCTCATTTACAATTTCTCCTTTTTTATCAAACGATACGACTGTGTATTCATTTATGTTAGGATGAATATGAATGTCTAGCCTTTTCACTTGTTTGGCTGACTTCTTATACATCTGAAAATTTACAATCTGACTTAATAAAGAAGCTACAGAAGATAATTCTTCTCGTTTTAATAAAGTTCCCTGAACATTAACTCCAATAATAATATCTAGTCCTTTTTCCTGCATTCTATCCACAGGAAAATTATTTGCCACACCACCATCCATCAACAATCGGTTTTCAACTTCAACAGGGTTTAAAAGCGACGGAAACGAAGCACTTGCTCTTAAAGCTAAAGGAAGTGATCCTTTTTCTAAAACAACCTCTTCTCCTGTTTCTGTATCTGTTGCAACACAGAAAAAAGGAATTGGTAATTTAGAAAAATCATCTACAGCATCTACTGGAGCTAAAAGTTCTGTAAGAAAGTTTAATACATTTTGACCCTTAGATAATCCTAAAGGCAAACCGATACTTCCGTTTTTTATAGGTAAGCTTACAGCAGTTTTTTCTAAAAAAGCTTTTTCAAAATATGATTTATCTTCTCTTGATATATTATCTTGAATTACAGATAAAAAATCGATATCAGTAATAATACGTTCTATCTGCTCTGGACTATAGCCAGAAGCATACATTCCACCAATAATGGCTCCCATGCTTGTTCCTCCTATATAATCTATTTGGATACCCAGATTATCTAACTCTTTTAGTACTCCAATATGAGCAAAACCTTTTGCTCCTCCTCCACTGAGAACTAGTCCAACTTTTGGTTGCTCTTGACCATAAATAAGTAATGGTAAAATTAATGTTAGTAGTAGTTTTTTCATTTCAATTTTTCTGTGTTGAAATAGTCGAAAACCTTTTTTGCTCTAGCATTTCCAACTACTTCTATTAACTCTTCTAATGTAGCACTTTTCACTCTTTTTGCTGATTTAAATTTTCGAAGCAAATTGGTTATGGTTTGCTTACCTACATCAGGAATTTGTTCTAATTCAGATTGAATTGCACTCTTACTCCTCTTATTTCTATGAAAAGTGATTCCAAATCTATGGGCTTCGTTACGGAGGTATTGAATAATTTTTAGAGATTCTGATTTCTTATCTAAATACAAAGGAACACTATCTCCTGGATAATAAATTTCCTCTAAACGCTTTGCAATTCCGATAATAGCAATTTTTCCTCTTAATCCTAAAACATCTAAGCTTTTTAATGCAGATGATAACTGTCCTTTACCCCCATCAATAACAATTAATTGCGGTAATGGTTTATCTTCCTCTAAAAGTCTTTTATACCTTCTAAAAACAACTTCTTCCATAGAAGCAAAATCATCTGGTCCTTCGACAGTTTTGATATTAAAATGACGGTAATCTTTCTTACTTGGTTTTCCATCTTTAAAAACTACACAAGCTGCTACAGGGTTTGTTCCTTGAATATTCGAGTTATCAAAACATTCTATATGTCTTGGTTCTTGACTTAAACGTAAATCTTTTTGCATTTGTGCCATAATTCTTTTGGTATGGCGATCTGGATCTACAATTTTTATTTGTTTGAATTGTTCTTGTCTGTAATATTTTGCATTACGTAATGATAAATCTACAATTCTCTTTTTGTCTCCTAATTTAGGTACAGTAACCTTAATCTTCTCACCTAAATCGAGTTCAAACGGAACATAAACTTCTCTTGATAATGAATTAAATCGCTGTCGAGTTTCTACAATAAAAAGTTCTAATAGTTCTTTATCGGATTCATCTAACTTTTTCTTGATTTCTGTTGTATACGATTGCACAATCGCACCATTCATTATTTTAAAGAAATTCGCATAACCATGAGTTTCATCTGAGATAATTGAAAAAACATCAACATTATTGATACTCGGATTTACAATGGTTGACTTTGCTTGATAATTCTTTAATGAATCTAATTTATCTTTAATACGTTGTGCTTCTTCAAAATTCATATCAGCAGCATAATCCATCATAATATTATGCAAACTTTCAAGACTTTCTTTAAAATTTCCTTTAATAATATTTCTTATCGCTCTAACATTACTAACATAAGAGTCTTCATCTTGATAAGCTTCACAAGGTCCTTTACAGTTTTTAAGATGATACTCTAAACAAACTTTGTATTTTCCTGATTGTATTTTGGGTTCACTAAGATCGTAATTACAGGTACGAAGAGGATATAACTGTTTTATTAAATCTAGTAAGTTATGTACTGTTTTTACACTTGTGTACGGACCAAAATATTCTGACCCATCTTTAATAACTCTTCTTGTTATGAATATTCTAGGGAAACGTTCTTTTTTAATACAAATCCAAGGATACGATTTGTCATCTTTTAACAACACGTTATACCGTGGTTGGTATTTCTTTATTAAGTTATTCTCTAATAATAAAGCATCTGTTTCTGTATCGACGACAATATGCTCGATCTTCACTATTTTTTTTACTAAAACTCTGGTTTTTCCGTACTCATGGTTTTTGGTAAAATATGAAGAAACTCGTTTCTTTAAATTCTTTGCTTTACCAACATAAATAATAGTGTCTTCTTTATCAAAATATTGATAAACTCCTGGTGAATTGGGTAGCGTTTTTATTTGTAGTTCTAAGTCTGTTGGCATATAACGAAAATACAATTTATTCAATTAAATTAAATTGAATCTAACAAATTGTAGTAGTAAATTAAATTGCTTTCTCTAAAGTAAAAGAAAACTCTGAACCTTCGCCAAAAGTACTTTTTAGTAAAATTGTTTCGTTATGTGCTTCTATAATGTGCTTTACAATGGAAAGTCCAAGTCCAGAACCTCCTTGTTCTCTAGATCTACTTTGATCTACACGATAGAAACGCTCAAACAATCTAGGAATATGTTCTTGTTTAATTCCTTCTCCGTCGTCTGAAATCTTAATCACAAACTTATTTTCATTGTATGACTCTACACTAGCAGTAGTAATTCCATCAACTTTACCATATTTGATAGAGTTTACAATTAAGTTAATTAGAACTTGTTCTATTCGTTCTACATCTCCTTTTACAAAAAGAGGAAAATCATAAACCTTATCGAAAACTAATTGAATATTTCTTTTTTTCGCTTTCATTTCGAACAGATCGAAAACTGTTTGAATTAATTCGATAATATTAAAAGGTTCTATTTTCATTTTCATTCCATCGGTTTCTAATTTGGCAATCATATCCAAATCTTTCACTATGGAAGTTAAACGCTCTACACCTTTATTTGCTCTTTCTAGATATTTGTCTCGAATTACTTTATCGTTAGCAGCTCCTTCGATTAAAGTTAAAATATAACCTTGAACAGTAAAAAGAGGAGTCTTTAATTCATGAGCAACATTCCCTAAGAAATCTCTACGAAATGAATCTCTTTCAGTTAAGTTAGCAATCTCTTCTTTTTTATCTTCTACATAATCTTGAACAGTTTTCGTAAAATCCTCTATATCAGTTGTAATTTTATCTCGTTTTAAATCTTGTACATCTAAAATAGAAATATCTTGATACAACTTTTTAACTCGTTGATATATAAAATGTTCTGCTCTATATTGAATTACAAAAAATGAGATTGTAAATAATAAAATCCCAAAAATTATTATTGCAACTAAACCTAAAGATTTAAAAAATGACAAATACGAAAAAACAGCAATAACAACTGATATTACTGTTAAATATAGCGCAGAAGTAAGCGCGTATCGATATGTTTTTCTTAATTTATTCAATAATAAATATTTCGATTATTTATCTGTTTCTAAGACAAATTTGTAACCAACACCTTTTACTGTTTTAAAATGATGGTCTCCTATTTTTTCTCTTAATTTTCTAATATGAACATCTATAGTTCTACCACCGACTACTACTTCGTTACCCCAAACACTGTCTAAAATAGTTTCTCTTTTAAAAACTTTTCCTGGCTTAGAGGTTAACAATGAAAACAATTCAAACTCTTTTCTTGGCAATGTGATTTTCTCTTCACCCTTAAACACTACATACTCATCTCTATTGATTAAAATATCTCCTATCTTAGTAGTTGCTTCAGAAACTGTATCTGTTTTAAGTCTTCTTAATAATGACTTCACTTTACTTACTAAAACTTTAGGTTTAATAGGTTTTGTGATATAGTCATCTGCGCCTGCATCAAAACCAGCTACTTGAGAATAATCTTCTCCACGAGCTGTTAAGAAAGAAATTATAACATTCTCTAAAGGTTTAATATCTCTAATTTTCTCACAAGCTTCGATACCATCCATTTCAGGCATCATTATGTCTAATAAAATTAAATGTGGTGTGATTTTTCTAGCGATTTTAACCCCTTCCAATCCATTAGTTGCTGTAAAAACTTGATAACCTTCAGATCTTAGATTGTATCCAACAATCTCTAAAATATCTGGTTCATCATCAACTAATAAAATTTTAATATCGTTAGTATTCATACTGGTATAATTAATGTGCAAAACAACCCAAAAGTAACGATAAATTAACAAAAACAGTTAAAGAGACTTTAACTTAATGTTGATTTAATATTAACAAAAACCTTTTACATAAATATTAAATATCAGACGCTTAACATTAAATTAATCTAAAAAAACTATCTATAAGTCGGATAATTACCTAATTTTGAGAGCATTTTTTTTAAAACGGGATAATATGAAAAAAAATTACTTTTTTACTTTTTTACTAACTTTTTTATTTAGTTCTGCTTTTTCTCAGGACTTAATTATAACTGGAGCTATTGACGGCCCTTTACCTTCAGGTGCACCAAAAGCTATCGAACTATATGCAGTAAATAACATTGCTGATTTAAGTATTTATGGTATTGAATCTACAACAAATGGTGACCCTGCGGCTGGAGCTGAATATACTTTTCCTGCAGACGCCATAACTGCAGGTACATATATTTACTTATCATTCGAAGATACTCGCATTAATCAGTATTTAGGAGTAACACCTCAATATGTTGACAATGTTATTAACGTTAATGGAGATGATACAATAATTCTGTATAAGAACGGAACAGTTGAAGATCTATTAGGGAGAATTGGTGAAGATGGTACTGGTAAAGATTGGGACTATGTTGATGGATGGGCTTACAGAAAAGACGGACAAGGACCAAGTGCTACTTTTAATCCAAATGAATGGACATTTAGCGGCCCAAACGCTCTTGATGGATGTGATAAAAGTGACGACTCTGGAACAAATGCTGACTGTTCTTCTGTATTTCCTGTTGGAACATACGCTGGAACAGCTTCTACAGAACCTTCATTAACAATTAGTTCTCCTTCAAACGGATCTACAATATCTTTTACTGATATTGCAACAGTTAAATTTTCTGTAAACAATTTTAATGTTGCTGCTGGTGGTTCAGGAGATGGTTATATAAAATGGACATTGAATAGCGTAGCTCAGGCTGATAAATTTGATACAGATGATATCACTTTTGCTACTACGGGAGGAACTACTTATGAAGTATTTATCGAGTTGGTTGATAATGCCGGAAATGCTTTATCAACTCCAGTAAATCAAACAATTTCTTTTACTGTAGGATTTCCTTGTGATATACAAGTAAGTACAATTACTACGTCATGTGTTGCAGAAACTTCTGGTGTAGATACTTATAATGTTTCTATCGATTTTACAGGAGGAGGAACTTCTACATATACGTTAACTGCTGATAATGGAGCAGTAGGTGGAGATAATCCTTCAATGATGGCTTCTGGTACAATTACCATTACGGGAATTACTGAAGGAACAAATATTGTTTTCACCGTTAAAGGTGATACTAGCAATAGTAGTTGTGATTTCACAAGAAACATTTCTAGTCCAACTTGTAAAGCTCTACCTTTTATTGAAACTTTTGATTATGCTGATGCTGCTGTTTTATCTAATCAAGTGAATTGGGAAAGTACAAATTCTGGAGATGATATCGTTATTTCTTCTGGAAATTTAGATTATAGTGGTTTAAAGGCTTCTGAAGGGAATAAAGTTATTTTTGATGGTTCAGGAGCTGAATCTTTTACTAAGTTCACTAATATTTCAACAGGTACAGTTTACAGTTCATTCTTACTAAAAGTATCAGCTTTTCAAACTGGAAGTCCTGACCTAACTGACGGAGGTTATTTTGCTGGTTTAGCAGCAACTACAACATCTTACGATGCTAGATTATGGGTTAGACCAAATCCAGACACTAGTGGAACTACATTTGATATTGGTTTTGGACCAGAAAGTTCAAATCCTCCTTTTACAACATCTACTTATAATTTAGGAGATGTATTATTTATCGTAATGGCTTACGATTTAGATAATGAAGTAGTGAGTTTATGGATTAATCCAGACAGTGCGACTTTTGAAGGAGCTGCACCTACTCCAGATTTAGGAGGTAACGATCCTAGTGCACCATCTTTTATCAATACTTTTATATTAAGACAGGATTCAACAAACGAAACACCAACTATAGAAATTGATGAATTAAGAATTGCTACTACCTGGGCTGAAGTTACTCCTAAAGATAATTCTACAGCTTCTATAATAGAAAATGAAATAGATGGTTTTGGAGTGTATCCTAACCCAACAAATAATAAAACATTCACTCTTACTTCTGCTTCTGTTGATGTAAAAGACATTCAAATCTTTAATATGATTGGTAAGAAAGTATACGAAACTTCAATTTCTGGAACTAAAAAGGATGTAAATGTTTCATCTATTGGTTCAGGAATGTATATCTTAAAAGTAGTAGAATCTAACAAGATAGCTACACAAAGATTAATTATAAAATAAGAAATATACTTTTAAACAAAGTAATGAAAAGAGAGGTTTTAGCCTCTCTTTTTCATTTATAAAAAACATAGTATCTTTCTTTTCATGAAAAAAGTTTTCTTTCTAATTCTTGTTTTATCGGTGACTATTGGATTTTCTCAATCTAATTACAAAAATTTCAAAAAGCTTTCTTCTCCTAAGAAATGGTGGGTTGTTTTCCATCCTTTTAAAGCAAAAAAAGCTTTGGAAATTTCTAAAGAGGCTAGTCGAGTTTCAGATAGTATTCGAAAAACTGATTTATTAGATCGTGATCATGCTGGTGGACAAGTAGATGCCTTTAGACATGCATATTGGATGGCTAGATTACGTCAGGAAATTGGAAAATCTGCCGCAAGATCTCTTGGTAAAGCACACGAGAAAGAAAATTATTTAATGTATAAGAAGCGAAAATTAGAAGAAGGTGTTGTTCCTGATGAGATTTCTTCTGAAATGGATTTATTTAACAATGATGTTGGTCTTACATTAACCGTAAAAAATTGTAAAACTTCAAAAATTGGTTTGATTCATAAAGTTGCAAATGCTATTAAAAAAGGCAAAATGAAAGTCATCAAGAAAAACAAAAAAGGCGAGTTTTTAATGTGTGATGGAAAACTAATTGAATCCAACTCATTAAAAGGAAAATGGAAAAACAATAAATGTTTGGTTGATTCAAACTACAAGAGAAATTAATGATATTTTACTTTTCTAAGTACTCTATTTACTTCCTTATATTTTATGTAAGTCGTTTTATCTTCTAGATTTTTAATATAATCTTTTGCTTTTTCTAATTGTTCTCTAGCATCTAAAAATCCATTTAAATAACAGATTAAATAGTTGTTGGGTAATCGATGAACATCTTCATGTTCTGTTACAGATAAAGGAATATTATTTTCAATATTGTTAACTATATTATTGCTATTCTCGTAAATATGATTAATAATCTTACTATCGTAAGTCGGAGGCTCGAATAAAAACTCTTTGATAATATCTAGCTTTCCGTTGTTTTTAAAATGAACAATGGTTTTCTCTAAAGGATATTTTACCTCGTCTTTTTCTAAACCTAAAGTTATATATTCAATAATTATAAATGAGTGATGGTTTATTTTGATTTTTACTTCATCTAATGCTGAATAGAAAAGCTGTACTTGCTCATTGATTAATTCAATATCAACTCTAGAATAAAACTCTTCTTCATTTACCATTGTTTTTTTTCCTGCCCAACATAAAACAAATTGTTCCTTAAAGACTTTATATTTCGGATGATATTCCTCTTTGTGTCTATTAAAAAAATCGAAAACTCCATCGAGTGTTAGTTCAATATTATTTCTAGCATTTTTCTCAATAGACTCTACAATTTCTCTATTACTGTTGGGGAGTTTAAATTCTTCCAACAATGGCATTGAATTACTTCCTCTTCTGTAAAAGACAGTTCCTCTAGGATATTTCCATATAAACTTAGATAAATGAGAAATTTTCTCTTTAGGATGAATGGTAACTAATCCTATAACTTTATATCGAGGCAAACCTGGAAAAGGTATGTTTTCGTATTGAATATTGGGTGGATTTATTAAATAGGCGTTGACTAAATTTTGAATTTTACTATCATCAAAAAAGTCAACACCTATTACTTCATTATCTTCATCACGAATACCTATTAAGATATATGAATTATTTTCTGGATTAGAATTAGATAAGGCGCATATATGTTTTATAAACTTTGCTTTTCCTTCTTTACTACCTAATGAAAGTCGTTGTTTTTTATCGTAAAAACTATTTTCATCATTATGAGAAAGCAAATTCTTAATTAGCAGCCTTTTATTAATCATATTAAGCTACTTTGTGACCTCTACTAGCCTCATAAAGCACGAACCAATCTTGTAAATCTAGATTAATTTGTAAAGCTTGATTTGACATTTTTATTCTTTCTTTATTCGATGTACCAATAACCGGAGCAACATTACAAGGATGTTTTAAAATCCAAGCTAATAATAACTGATCGCTTGTTGCATTATACTTCTCGCACATTGGTTTTAAAACCTGTTGAACTCTCTCTGCTTGCTCAGTTTCTAAACCAAAGAAACCTCCTAGAGGACTCCAACTCATCACTTTCATATCTTCTTTAATTAGATAATCTAAAGTACCTTGATCTATTGCTGAGTTTTGAACCAACGAAAACTCTAATTGATTACATGTTAATGGAGTTTTCTTCTTTAACAACTCCATTTGACTTGCAGTAAAATTTGAAACTCCAAAATCTATAATTTTTCCTTCTTCCTGAAGTTTAACAACTGCCTCATTAATTTCTTCAGATTGCATTAAAGGACTTGGCCTGTGTAACAGTAAAACATCTAAATAATCTGTTTTTAAATTCTTTAAAGATTGTTCTACACTCCAAATGATATATTCTTTAGAATAATCATAAAACTTCACTCTGTTATCAGGTCTTTCTTCCGTGATGTATTGAATTCCGCATTTAGATATCAACTGAACTTGTTCTCGTTCTATACCACTTTCAGCAAATGCTTTTCCAAAAGCTGCTTCAGTTGTATATCCACCATAAATATCTGCATGATCGAAAGTAATATTTCCTTCTTCAACACAAAAATGTATAAGATCGGTCATTTCTTTAGTCGAGAAGTTTTTACCCCATATACCCCAAGACATACAGCCTATTATAATATCTGATAATTTAGTTTTCATTCTTATTTAACATTGTAGCACTTGCTTGTGCAGTTGGATAAACGATTAAATCTTCTATGTTTACATGATATGGTCTTGTAACTACAAAATGAATGATATCTGCAATATCTTCAGCTTGAAGTGCCTTGTAACCTTTATAAACTTGCTTTGCTCTTTCTGAATCTCCTTTAAAACGAACATCAGAAAATTCTGTTTCTACTAAACCTGGATGAATTCCACTTACACGGATGTTGTATTGATTTAAATCTAATCGCATTGATTTATTTAACGCATTTACTGCAAATTTTGAAGCACAATATACATTTCCGTTCAGGTATACTTCTTTCCCAGCAATAGATCCAATATTTACAATGAAACCTTGGTTTCTATCTATCATTGTTGGAATTATTGCTTTAGAAACATATAACAAGCCTTTTACATTACCATCAATCATAGCATCCCAATCATCTAAACTACCTTCTTGAATTGAATGTAATCCGTGGGCATTTCCTGCATTATTAATTAAAATATCTATCGCTTTAAATTCTGATGGAATACTCTCAATAGCTTTAAAAACATCCTCTCTAAAACGCACATCGAATTGAAGTGTGTGTACTTTGGTTTGTTTTGATAGCTCTTTTTCTAATTCATTTAATTTTTCTGATCTTCTACCACATAAAATTAAATTATAATTCTGTTCTGCAAATAAATACGCACAAGCTTTACCTATTCCAGATGTAGCACCAGTAATTAGTACGGTTGACATAAATTTTATTATTTACTATAAAAGTAAAACTTTTAATGTAAACCTTAGGTTATATAAAGAGAAAAACCGCCCTCCTGGGGCGGCATCTCTAATTGGTTATTTGAGAATAACCAACCAAAAATCAACTAACCAAACTTTATTTTAATACTTTTCTTGTAATTTCTTTTCTTTTTATTTTAGTACGTTTTCTATTACTATTCCTTACTGGTTTTTTAGAACCATTTGCATTTTCTCCTTTTAAGAATTGAATATATCCTCTACCTCTGAAAACATATACTGTTTGTGTATTTAAATGGAACAATTCTATCTCTCCATCATTTACAACGCTCAATTCAAACTCCTCAGTATCTCCTCCGTCATAATTTAGTGTTAAAAACTTTAGATTGTCATAATCTATAATATTGTCTACAGTATATCCACCTACAAAGTCCCAATTAATAGAAGCAAGATTTGTGCCAAATGCGTCATGAGACGAATAAAAAGTTGTATTGTTTTCTGGAGTAAATTGTAAAAAATGCTCAGCATCAAATGGATTTGGTGCTCCGTTTCTTGTTTCTACTCTTTCCCAAGCAATATATTCTTGTAAAAAGAACTCTATATTGTCATAAAACAACTTGTCATAATCAAAATTATTTCTCTGATATCCTATTAAAAAATAACTCACGTTATTATTTAAATCATTCAATCGAATTTCATTATTGCTCAATTCTATAACTTCAAAACTATAATCACCATCTTGTGTATGAAACGTTTCTATCACTCCATCATCAAAAGTTCTATAACTCCCTACATTGATTCCTAAACCATTTCCTGTTTGACCAATGTCAACAATATTATTGTTTGCATACATATTTCCGTTTAAAAAAGAAACTGTGAAAGCTTTAGATAAAAATGGAATTTCTGCGCTTCCTTGTGTTCTATGAAAATCTACATACCATAAATCATAACCAGAAACAATTGCTTCTGTAGGCACAATATTATCTACAATGATTTCTTCATTTCTTACAACACAAGAAGTTAAAGTTGTGGCGGCTACAAATAGCGTTAAAAGTAATTTTAATGTTTTCATAAGTTTAAGTTTTACGGTTATGTAAAAAGTATTTTCAAAATGTGTGCCAAAAAATAAAACCGCTCTTTCGAACGGCTTTATTTTTTTGTGTTTTCGCTTTGTTTTCTATTGAAAAAG
Organism: Tenacibaculum jejuense; assembly: GCF_900198195.1. Taxonomy (NCBI): domain Bacteria; kingdom Pseudomonadati; phylum Bacteroidota; class Flavobacteriia; order Flavobacteriales; family Flavobacteriaceae; genus Tenacibaculum; species Tenacibaculum jejuense. The sequence goes on from NZ_LT899436.1 coordinate 4,498,415, forward strand.
CACCTGTTTTCCTTGAGTTAACCCACTGTATTTAAAATACTTTACCCGACCATCTTCTATATAACTTATCACAACTTCATTTCCATCTAATTTAAACGGAAAATCTTCTTTTGCTGCATCTTTTGGAACTGTGTTTCCATATTCATTTCTAGGATCATCGTGTAATTGTAAATCATCTGACTGATTTCTAAACTGCCCTAATATTGAAGTTTCGCTTCCGTTACCTTTCTTGTAACTAACTGTTGCCTTTCTTCCACGATAAAAGATATGTTCAAATTTTACTTTTTGTTCAGAAGAATATACAAGGTTAATGTTTACTCCAGAAACACCTCGTACACCTCCTACCCAACTTGTGTACGTTCCAGATAGAATCTTAAAAGGTGGTTTTTTTTCAAATTGATAGCTTCCACAACTAACAATTGCTAAAATAAAAAGTGGGAAAATTATCTTTTTAGTCTTAATTATCTTCATAATATGTATTTTCAAAATGTTTTTTCAAGGATCATACCAATGTACAAATTTAAATGAAACCTTTTTTATAGTTTTAACGCATGATACAACTAAGTTATTGGGAAATTAAAGAATGGTTTACAAATGTAGACTATACCATAGTTGGTAGTGGAATTGTTGGATTAAATTGTGCTTTGCAGTTAAAACAACAATTTCCAAAATCAAATATTTTAATTGTAGAAAAAGGTATTTTACCACACGGTGCAAGCACTAAAAATGCTGGGTTTGCTTGTTTTGGAAGTTTATCTGAACTTGTTGATGATTTACAAAATCATACAGAAGATGAAGTATTGGGTTTAGTTAAAAAACGTTGGAATGGTTTACAATTATTACGAAAAAACTTAGGTGATAAAAACATTGATTTTCAACAAAACAAAGGTTTTGAATTGTTTCAAAACAAGGAACTTTTAGATGGTTGTTTATCTCAAAAAGAAACAATTAATAAGTTACTTTCAGGTGTTTTTGATACTCCCGTATTTTCAACATCAAGCAATACTTTTAACTTCAAAAAAATTGAAGAAAAATATATTATAAATAATTATGAAGGCCAGATTGATACAGGAAAAATGATGCATGAACTTCTTAAAAAAGTTCAATCACTTGGAGTTAAAATCATCAATAATATTACTGTTGAGGAAATTCAAGATCACAAAAACGCTGTTCATATTAAAACTAACTTACTAAGCTTTAACTCAAATAAAGTTTTTATCGCTACAAATGGATTTTCTAAAACTTTATTAAATGAGGATATTAAGCCAGCTAGAGCTCAAGTTTTAATTACAAAGCCTATTAAAAACCTTCATATTAAAGGAACTTTTCATTTAGACAAAGGATATTATTATTTTAGAAATATTAATGATCGTATTTTGTTTGGAGGTGGTAGAAATTTAGATTTTAAAACTGAAGAAACCACTGAGTTTTCTCTAACAGAATTGATTCAAAAGAAATTAGAAGAAATTTTAAAAGATACTATTTTACCAAATACCGCTTTTGAAATTGATCATCGATGGAGTGGAATTATGGGAATAGGAAACCAGAAAAAAAGCATTGTAAAACCAATATCAGAAAATGTATTTTGCGGAATACGATTAGGAGGAATGGGTGTTGCTATTGGTAGTTTAATCGGACAAGAATTAGCGGATTTAGTATGAGTATAAAAGAAAAACTATATCAAGAATGTGTTTTTTATGTTGAAAAACGAGAACGAACAATTCAAGAAATTATAAGTTCAAACAAAAAAGCATTACTTTCTGAAACCAAAAGTTCGGCTGGTGACAAGCATGAAACTGGACGAGCTATGCTGCAATTAGAAATGGAAAAAGCTAGCCAGCAAATTGCTGTCGTACAACAAATGAAAGAAACTTTAGCTAAAGTTGATACTGCTAATTCTCACGATTTAGTCCGTTTAGGTAGTGTTATTATCACCGAAAAGATGAATTATTTTATCGCAATAAGCTTAGGTAAAACAACCGTTGACAACAAAGATTATTTTATTATCTCTAGTTCTTCTCCAATTGGAAGAATATTCTTGGGTAAAAAGGAAGGCGATAAAGTTGTTTTCAATGGAAATTCGATAACAATACAATCTATTCTCTAAAAATGATAAACCTTTCCGATGTAACTTCTAATTCAAATTCACTAGCAATAAAAAGGCTTTGATTATCGTAAGTTACTTCAACCAACCAGTAAAATCCTTTAAAATAATTCTTAAGTACTTTTACTTTAAATTCTGAATCTTCTACAAACTTTATTTGATGTGGGTAAAACAGTTTTGTTTCATTATTAATTACAACTTCGTTTACATCATCAAATAGAGCTGCCACATATTTGTTGTTTCTTTTTTGATACAATTCAGATGGAGTTCCGGAAGCTATAATTTCATTGTGTTGAATTACAATTAACTGATCTGAAAATGACAAAGCATCATTACCATCGTGAGTTGCTACGATACAAGCAATTTTATTCTTTTTTAAATACGAAAAAAGATTTCTTCTTAGAGCATTTTTTTTAAAATTATCAATCTGACTAAAAGGTTCATCTAGCAATAACAATTCTGGTTCCTTTGCTAAAGCTTTTGCTATTGCCACACGTTGCTGCTGACCTCCACTTAAGTTTTTTACTTTTTCATTTGCATACGCTTTCATTTCTATAACATCTAACAATTCATTCGTTCTTCTTTCAGACTCTTCTGGATAAAATCTAGATAAGAATTTTGAGATGTTTTCTGCAACTGTTATGTAAGGCATTAAATCGAAGTTTTGAGGAACGTATTTAAAAAAATCCATTCCAGGAACTAAATGATAAGCCGGACCTAAAACTTCTTGATCTTTCCAAAAAATATTTCCTTCATCAAGATCTAACAATCCGTAAATAACTTTTAACAATGTTGATTTTCCACATCCACTTTCACCCATAACACTTAAGTGTTCACCTTCTGAAAGTTTCAAGCTAATATTCTTAAGAATTTTCTTTTTTTCTGAATATGAAAATGTAATGTTATTTACTTGTAGCATGAGTGTAAAAATAAGCTCTTTTCATGTAAAAAAGACATCTGAACCACTATTTTACTCTACTATTTATTAATTTTGCCATATGTGCAAATCGATAAATTTTACACCTGTACTAATTGCTATTGGTATTTTTGTCATTATAATAATATGTATCACTTGATCTATTTATTCAGCATCAAAAAATAAATAAAACTTAAACTTTTAGTTTATTTTTACCCCATGGATAAAAACTATGAACAACTTCATATAAAGATTTTAAACCCAAGGAAAACCTCTTGTTTAGTTAAATACACATCAATTATTCTTGTTCTTATTTTTACTTTTATTCCGTTAGCTGAATTAGTGAAAGAATTTAATTATAACCAAATTAAATCTAAACCAAAACTTACATGTATCATGGGGAATTTCAAACCTTTATAATTCAAATAAAAAAAAGAATATTTAATGATTTTATTTGCCGTAATTACTTTATTTATAACCTTCGTCATAATTTTTGTGTATAAAGTTTTAACTTCTAGCGAAAAAGAAGTTGAAGATTTTATAGATGACTATACTGATGATAATAACTTTGATATCATTTAATTACAAGAAAACAAGTCCCATTAAACTTATAAAAATTAAATAAAACACGTAAGAAAGAACAGTTAAGAAAAACGTTTTTAACTTTTTATAATTATTAAAGAACTGTAAGTAACTCCAAAAAACATAACCTAAAACAAACAACATGTAAATCGGTTCTATGTAAGCTCCATCTCCAGTAACTAACTTTAAAAAAATAAATAAAATATAGATAATCGCTTGTTGACCGGTGATAAAAGAATTTAAGACTAAATGTTCAAAATAATTGTATTTGTATTTTCTAAAAGATAAGTAAGAACCTAAAGAAAACACAGGTAACAATAACAACATAGCATATGCATAATTTTTAATTAACCACTGAAAAACAAATATTTTATCATGAGAGTCAAACTCAGAATTTTCATAATTACTCCAGCCAGAAACAAAGTCGGCAAGCATTGTTTTTTCACCAGAAATACCGGCGATTAATCCGTAAATAGTTGACAGGATCAACACAAAAGTTATAGGTTTGAAGTATTTTTTCCTCTTTCCGTCAATGAAATCTTTAACACTGTGTCCTGGTGCTATTGCTAATTGTTTTATTGTATAAAAGAAACCATGATCTACCTGAAAAATAGAATTGTTAATTTCTGACAGTAAATATTTAAAATCAATTGTATCTACATTTGTTTTCTGTCCACAGTTTGAACAAAAATTACCAATAACCTCTGCATTACAGTTTTTACAATTCATAAGGTAAAATTAAAACAACATCTTAAAATACAGAAATCAGTACGTTCAATTTCAATAAAAAAACCGACATTTTCATGCCGGTTTTTAATATTATGTATTACATTTTATCTAAATGATAAGTTTATTTGTTTCCCCTCTTTTTTAGCTTTTTCATCCTTTTGCTTTCCAATCATAGAACCTATTAACATCCCAAGCGGAAGACCAAAACCTAAAAAAGCGGTATTACCAATAGCGGAAGAAAAAATTAAACCTAATGGAATTCCAAATGTCGACATACCTATAGCAAACCATTGGTTTTGATAGTATTTTTCTGGAACTAAACCATGTTCTTTTACCAGAAGATGAATAATGTTACTTTTTTGAACTAACAATTTTCTTCTGAATTTTCTTTCATTATTTTCTTGAAAGGAATTTATTACTGTAATTTTCTCGTTAATTTTTTCTACAGAATCAAGAGGTATCTCTAACTCTCTTAAAGCAACTAAAGTCTTTTCTAAATTAGAAAACGCTTTTTTTGTTGTTTCTTTCTGAGTTAACTGATTATTTTTCTTCAATTCTATAATTTTCATAAACGATTAGTTACTTTGTTTTACGCTATATAAGAATCATTTTTAGATAAAACGTTACAGGAATTAACCTTTAATTTTTGTTTTTGGAGAATATGGTAAAGTTTCAAATCCCATATTAAATAATGTAAATCCGAAAATATCTGCACTCTGCTCTATTCTTTTAGCTACAGGAGTTCCTGCACCGTGACCTGCATTAGTTTCAATTCTAATTAATACTGGATTTGTTCCTTGTTGTTTGTCTTGTAACTCTGCAGCAAACTTAAAACTGTGAGCTGGAACTACACGATCGTCATGATCTCCTGTTGTAACCATTGTAGCTGGATATTCTACTCCTGACTTAACATTATGAACTGGTGAATATCCTTTTAAATATTCGAACATCTCTTTGTTATCTTCTGCTGTTCCATAATCGTATGCCCAACCTGCTCCTGCTGTAAATGTATGATAACGTAACATATCTAAAACTCCTACTGCTGGTAATGCTACTTTCATTAAATCTGGACGTTGTGTCATTGTAGCACCAACTAATAATCCTCCGTTAGAACCACCTCTTACAGCTAAGAAATCTGAAGATGTGTATTTTTCCTTAATTAAAAACTCAGCTGCTGCAATAAAGTCGTCAAAAACATTTTGCTTTTGCATTTTAGTCCCTGCTTTATGCCATTTCTTTCCGTATTCACCACCTCCGCGTAAATTTGGAACAGCATAAACACCTCCTTGCTCCATCCAAACAGCATTTGTTATACTAAAACTAGGTGTTAAACTCACATTGAATCCTCCGTAACCATATAAAATAGTTGGGTTCTTTCCATTAAGTTCAATTCCTTTTTTGTGTGTAATGATCATAGGAACTTTTGTTCCATCTTTAGAAGTGTAAAAAACCTGCTTACTTTCATAGTCATCTGAATTAAAAGCAATATTTGGTTTCCAATATTTTTTATAAGTCCCATCTTTTGGATTTAATTGATAAGATGTTCCTGGAGTTTTATAATTTGTAAAAGAAAAATACAACTCTTTTGCTTCTTTTTTTCCCCCGAAACCACCAGCAGAACCTACGCCTGGCAATTCAATTTCACGAATTAATTTTCCTTCATAATCATATTGATATACTTTAGAAACTGCATCGACCATATAACTAGCAAAGAAATACCCTGAACCTGTAGATGGACTTAATACATTCTCTGTTTCAGGTATAAAATCTTTCCAGTTTTCTACACCTGGGTTAGCAGCATCAACAGTTACTATTCTCTGATTAGGAGCATTTAAATTAGTCACTAAATATAATTTACTCCCTACATTTTCCAATAGATACGTATCATTTTTATAATCATCCACTATAGTAGTAAACTTGCTATTAGGGTCTTTTAAGTTTTTTATAAAAAGCTTATTACCTTTTGTGTATTTTTTTGCTGCTATCGTTAAATAAGTGTCATCATCAGATACAGATGCATAAACATATCTATGTTTCTCTTCTGCTGTTGCACCAAAAATAACTTTATCTGATTTCTGACTTGTACCTAGTTTATGATAGTATAATTTATGTTGATCTGTTTTAGCTGATAATTCGCTTCCTTTTGGCTTATCGTAACTTGAATAGTAAAATCCTTCATTTCCTTTCCACGAAATTCCTGAAAACTTTACATCAACTAAAGTATCTTCTTTGATTTCTTTACTTTCTACATCCATAATAATGATCTTTCTCCAATCACTACCACCTTCTGAAATTGAATACGCTAATATTTTTCCATCTTTTGAAAAACTTACTGTACTTAAAGAAGTTGTACCATCTTCTGAAAAAGAATTAGGATCTAAAAAAACCTCATCTTTACCTTCTTTATTTTTTCTATACAATACATAATGATTCTGTAAACCATCATTTTTGTAAAAATACGTATAGTCACCTCTCTCGAATGGAACTCCTAATTTTTCATAATTCCAAAGCTCAGATAATCTTTCTTTTAACTGATCTCTATAAGTAATTTTATCAAGATAATCGAATGTTACAGCATTTTCTGCTTTTACCCATGCTTCTGTTTTTTCACTCCTGTCATCTTCTAACCATCTGTAATTATCCGTTACTTCAGTCTCAAAATATTTATCTACTACTGGTATTTTCTCAGTTTTTGGATAGTTCAATGCTATTGTATTTTTAGGGGTTTCCTGCTTACATCCTACAAGCAGTAATCCTGTTATTACTGGTAATATTATTTTTTTCATTATTTAGAAAGATTAGTTAATACTTCAAAATTAGATTAAAAAAACTATGAACTGTTACATTTTAAGAGGTTTTTAACATCAATAGTTTTTATTTGTAATTTCCTTTACATTTAACGTCTAAACAAAAAAACGTAAGCAAAATAAAATGACTGAATTATTATCTAAGAATACATTTTTAGAAAAAGTATTCAACTATGAAGAAAATAAAGAATGGAATTATTCGGGTAAACTACCTGCTATTATTGACTTTTATGCTGATTGGTGTGGGCCATGTAAAATGTTAGCTCCAATTTTAGAACAGTTGAGTGAAGAATACAAAGACAAAGTAATAATTTATAAAGTAGATACTGAAGCAGAACAAGAATTGTCGGCAATGTTTGGTATTAGAAGTATACCTTCAATGCTTTTTTGTCCTGTTGAGGAAGCTCCTCAGATGGCTCATGGTGCGCTGCCTAAGCAACAAATAGAAAAAATTATTGAAGATGTTTTAAAAGTATCTAAATAAGACGATTTTATTGTATTCTTTTTAAATTTAAAGTATTTTGATTACCAAATACACACAAAATTTAACCATTTATACAAAATATAACTTCTAAACTATTAAATCTCTGTATATTCGCGGTGTACTTTTATGTATTCAACATTTACACAATCATAAATCGTAATATTGGGGATTATTCGAATTATGGAATCAAAGGCAACGTTTCTCAGACGTTGCTTTTTTTATTGTCTTTTTTCTACAAAAAAACAACAACTTTTTCTTCTAATTTTATCAAAATAAGAATGTCAACAAACACAAGGAGTTGAGCAAAAAACAACAGGTCAAACACCTGTTTTACAACATTTTACATAAATCAAAAATATTGTCCTTTTTTTTAAAAATTAGGTTATTTGTTAAAAACTTCAAGGAGTTTGTGGATAAGTATAGCTTTATTTTATTCATAAAATTTTGAATCTTTGTCCTCCCCCCTAGCAGTAACTTTTTAACAACAAAATTGTACACATAAAATGGCAGTATTAGAACCAATTTTACAAGAAAATAAAGACCGATTTGTTATTTTTCCTATTCAACATAATGATTTATGGGATTGGTATAAAAAACAACAAGCCTGTTTTTGGACAGCGGAGGAAATTGACTTGCATCAAGATCTTGATGATTGGAACAACAAGTTGTCTGATGATGAACGTTATTTTATCAAACATATATTGGCGTTTTTCGCTGCTTCTGATGGAATTGTAAATGAAAACTTAGCTGAGAATTTTGTAAATGAAGTTCAATATTCTGAAGCTAAATTCTTTTATGGTTTTCAAATCATGATGGAAAACATTCATTCTGAAACTTATTCTTTATTAATTGATACATACATAAAGAATGATGATGAAAAGAATAGCTTGTTTAAGGCAATTGAAGTTTTTCCTGCTATTAAGAAAAAAGCAGACTGGGCTTTAAAATGGATTGAATCTGATTCTTTTGCTGAAAGACTAATAGCTTTCGCAGCTGTTGAAGGTATTTTCTTTTCGGGGTCATTCTGTTCAATTTTCTGGTTAAAGAAAAGAGGTTTATTACCAGGATTAACATTTTCAAACGAATTAATATCTAGAGATGAGGGGATGCACTGTGATTTTGCAGTTCACTTACACAATAATCATCTACAAAATAAAGTTTCTAAAGATAGAATTAAGGAAATTATAATTTCTGCTTTAAACATAGAACGTGAATTTATCACAGAATCATTACCTGTTAGTTTAATAGGTATGAATGCTAATTTAATGACTCAATATTTAGAGTTTGTAACAGATCGTTTATTATTAGAATTTGGTTGTGAAAAGGAATACAATACAACTAATCCTTTTGACTTTATGGAGATGATTTCATTAGAAGGGAAAACCAATTTCTTTGAAAAAAGAGTATCTGAATATCAAAAAGCAGGAGTAAAATCTGGGGGAACAGGCTCAATCAGTTTTGACGCTGATTTTTAAGAGCTTACACACATAAAAACATCCAAAAACAATTAAATCTTAGGGAAGTATTCTCCCTAGGACTAACCTATATAAAACCAAAATTTACCATGTATGTAGTAAAAAGAGACGGCAGAAAAGAACCTGTGATGTTTGATAAAATCACAGAAAGAGTAAAAAAGATGTGTTACGGATTAAACAATATTGTTGATCCGGTTAAAGTAGCCATGAGAGTTATCGAAGGGCTATATGATGGGGTGACTACCTCTGAATTAGATAATTTAGCAGCCGAAGTTGCTGCAACTATGACTACTGCTCATCCTGATTACGCTAAATTAGCTGCAAGAATAGCCGTTTCAAACTTACATAAGAACACAAAAAAGTCATTCACTGAGACAATGACAGATTTGTATAATTACGTTAATCCAAGAACAAACAAAAAAGCTCCTTTATTAGCAGATGATGTTTATGAAATTATCATGAAAAATGCTGATAAATTAGACTCTACTATTATTTATAGTCGTGATTTTAACTACGACTACTTTGGTTTTAAAACATTAGAACGTTCTTACTTACTAAAATTAAATGGACAAATTGTTGAGCGCCCTCAACAAATGTTAATGCGTGTTTCTATTGGTATTCATAAAGAAGATATTGACGAAGCAATTGCTACATACGAATTAATGAGTAAAAAATACTTTACTCATGCTACACCTACTTTATTTAATTCTGGTACTCCTAAACCACAAATGTCTTCTTGTTTCTTATTACAAATGCAAGATGATAGTATTGATGGTATTTACAATACATTAAAACAAACTGCTAAGATTTCTCAATCTGCAGGTGGTATTGGTTTGTCTATACATAATATTCGTGCTACAGGTAGTTATATTGCCGGTACTAATGGAACATCAAATGGTATTGTACCAATGTTACGTGTTTTTAACGATACTGCCCGTTATGTAGATCAAGGTGGAGGAAAGCGTAAAGGTTCTTTCGCTATGTATTTAGAACCTTGGCATGCTGATATTTTTGATTTTCTTGACTTAAAGAAAAATCATGGTAAAGAAGAAATGAGGGCTAGAGATTTATTCTATGCAATGTGGGTTTCTGATTTATTTATGAAACGTGTTCAGGAAGATGCAGATTGGACTTTAATGTGCCCACACGAATGTCCACATTTATATGATACTTACGGAGAAGAATTTGAGCGTTTATACACTAGCTACGAACAAGCCGGAAAAGGTAGAAAAACAATAAAAGCTCGTGAATTATGGGAGAAAATTCTTGAATCTCAAATTGAAACAGGAACTCCATACATGTTATATAAAGATGCTGCTAACCGTAAATCGAACCAAAAGAATTTAGGAACAATTCGCTCTTCTAATCTTTGTACAGAGATCATGGAATATACAGCTGAAGATGAAGTTGCTGTTTGTAACTTGGCTTCTATTGCAATTCCTATGTTTGTTGCTGAAGATGAAAACGGAAACAAATTCTTTGATCACGATAAATTATTTGATGTAACTAAAAAAGTAATCAGAAATTTAGATACAGTAATTGATGAGAACTTTTATCCAGTTGTAGAAGCTGAAAACTCAAATACACGTCACCGTCCAGTTGGGTTAGGTATTCAAGGTTTAGCTGATGCATTTATCATGCTTCGTTTACCATTTACAAGTGAAGAAGCTAAAAAATTAAACCAAGAAATATTTGAAACTTTATATTTCGCAGCTGTAACTTCTTCTAAAGATATGGCCAAGAATAAAGGTACCTATTCTACATTTAAAGGTTCTCCAATGTCTGAAGGAGAATTTCAATATAACATGTGGGGAATTAAAGATGAAGACTTAAGCGGAAGATGGGACTGGAAATCATTACGTAAAGAAGTTATCGAACATGGTGTTCGTAATTCTTTATTATTAGCTCCAATGCCAACCGCTTCTACATCTCAAATTTTAGGTAATAATGAAGCTTTCGAACCATATACTTCTAATATTTATACTCGTAGAGTTTTATCTGGTGAGTTTATCGTTGTAAATAAACATTTATTAGAAGACCTTGTTGAATTAAACTTATGGAACAATGATATGAAAGAAGATATCATGAGAGCCAATGGTTCTATTCAACATATAGATTCGATTCCACAAGATCTTAAAGATTTATATAAAACAGTTTGGGAAATGAGCATGAAAGATATTATCGATATGGCTCGCCATAGAGGATATTTTATTGATCAATCTCAATCTTTAAACTTATTTATGAAAGATCCTGATTTTGGTAAATTAACTTCTATGCATTTCTATGCTTGGAAGAGTGGATTAAAAACAGGAATGTACTATTTACGTACAAAATCTGCTGTAAACGCTATTCAGTTTACATTGTCAAAAGAAAAGAACACAGAACAGGAGGATAAACCAATGAGTCCTGCTGAATTTAAAGCAATGGTAGAAGCTTCTAAAAACGCTGAAGGACCAGAAGATTGCTTAATGTGTGGTTCTTAAAATTTGAATTTAATTAAAAGGGAGTAAAAAGAGGAGTTAAAAAACTTCTCTTTTTTTTATCTAAATAAATAACGCATTACTAATATAAAAATACCAACAACACTTGCTAAAGAAGATGTTATTAAAGCTATTAAAACAGTATCTTCTAATTTAAAGTTTAATTGCTTAGAAAAACCAGCGGCCGTAATTATAAGTAAAATAAAAGAAGTAAAAACACTTAAAAAGATAAAGGTTCTGTAAGCATATTTTTTTCGCTCATTTCTATCCTGAATTCTGTCAGAAATCTCTTGCTGAGTTAAATTTAAATTAATGTCAAAGTCCAACTCTTTACCATCAACACCTGTATCTCCAGCACCTTTAAGTAGATCATCTAATTCAGAATTATGCACTTCTTAGGTATTTTCTTAAGTTAACAACAAATTCGTCGTAGTATTTTTTTATGAGTCGGTTTCCAATTACCCTATTTTCTCCATACCTATAAGTTAAACTCCACGGAGTTCCAGGCCTGTGAGTGGAAGTAACTAATTCTTGAGAAGAAGTATCTCTATATAATTTCCAAGTTAACCTTACAATTTTCTTGTCTTCTTCATCTGTTAAAGTAGGTTCGTAAGGGCTATCCCATTCATTTTCTAAAGCCATCGATTTAGAAGTGATTGGATCTGATTTAAAATGTTTAAACTCGTGATAAATACTAGGAACTACAGGTCCATACTTCCAAGCTTCAATAGTATCATCTTTAAAGATTGGTCTTTCTAATAAAGATAGTGAAAGCCCTTGAGCGATATACATTAGCTTTACTAATTTCATATTAGTTAAACCAACATTGTGCTGTTTTGCAAGACTTATAAATTCATTAGCTACAGAGCTAGCTGTTCCCATACCTTTAATACTGTGTTGTTTATACAAATGTAGTGACAATTTTTAACCTTTTTCAATTTCTACAGGACAAAAATACAATTTCTGAAGCTAAAAATCAAATAGTTAAAGTTTACTCACATTTCTCTAATATAAAGAAAAAAGATTAAATAACTTTGTTTCGAATTGATTTAATAGAATAAATGAACTGGGAGCAATTACTTTCTTTAAAACGTTATGGTGATACACAAAAGCGTGAGCGAATTCAACAAGATGAAACTCGTTTAGGTTTTGAAGTTGATTTTGATAGAATTATCTTTTCTTCTCCTTTTAGAAGCTTACAAGATAAAACACAAGTTATTCCATTATCAAAAACTGATTTTGTACATACAAGACTTACACATAGTTTAGAAGTTTCTGTAGTTGGGAGAACCTTGGGAAGAAGAGTTGGAAAAGAATTATTAGAACGACACCCAAACTTAAAAAAATTAGGATATACTTTTAACGATTTTGGAGCTATTGTAGCAGCTGCTTCTGTAATGCATGATATTGGTAATCCTCCTTTTGGTCATTCAGGTGAAAAAGCTATTGGAGAATATTTTAAAACAGGTAACGGAAAGCAATACAAAGAGCAATTGACAGAAAAAGAATATCAAGATATTGTTGACTTTGAAGGAAATGCCAATGGTTTAAAAATAGTTACTGAAGATAGAGCAGGAACTCCTGGTGGCTTACGCTTATCATATGCTACTTTAGGAGCCTTTATTAAATATCCTAAAGAAAGTCTTCCTAAAAAACCAACTAAAGAAATTTCTGATAAAAAATATGGTTTTTTTCAATCTGAAAAAGAAGCTTTTTTAGATTTAGTTGGAGATCTAGGAATGTTAAAAAAAGACAGAAATGAAATTGCTTTTCACCGTCATCCTTTAGCCTATTTAGTAGAAGCTGCTGATGATATTTGTTATACTATTATTGATTTTGAAGATGGAATCAATCTTGGCTTAATTGATGAAAGTTATGCATTAGAATACATGTCTAAATTAGTTTCTAACATTAATAGAGATAAATATTATTCCTTAAAATATAAAAAAGATAGAACTGCATATTTAAGAGCCATTGCAATTAATACTCTAGTTGGTGAAGCTGTTTCTATATTTCTAGATAATGAGGAAGCTATTTTACAAGGTAAATTCAATAATGCGTTATTAGATAAATGTAAGTTTGAAGCTCAAATACGTGACATTATAAATATTAGTGTAGAAAAGATTTATAAGAGTAAAGAAGTTATTGAGAAAGAAGTTTCAGGATATAAAATTATAGCAGATTTATTAGATGTATTCGTCGTCGCTTTAAATAATAAATATGACGAAAAACAATCTAATTACGATAAACTAGTGCTGAATTTACTACCAGAAGAATACCAAGAACCAAAAGAAAATTTGTACGATAGAATTATGCAAATTTGTAGTTATATAGCAAGTATGTCTGATGGATATGCTATTCGTTTGTATAAAAAAGTGAATGGAAGTGTAATACAATAAACTAAAAAAAAGAGCTACCTAAATGAGTAGCTCTTTTTTTTGTATCAAACTTTAGTTACCATGTTTTTACAACTGGTATATTTGTACTGTTATCTGTAAACGAGCCTTTCCCATCTTTATTCCATTTATAAATTACCTCTTCACTTGTTATAGTACCAGATCTATCAGATTTGTTATATACAAGGGTAGTTTTATCTTCAAAAAGTAATTCGATAATAATATTTTCATCTGTTATTTCCCAATTTAAAGCTCCTATTGCAGAACCTTCGTTTATTATAAAAACACCCGCATTTTCATCTAATAAAGTATTTCCTTTTAAAAAGTCTAAAGAAAGATTTCCTGAAGAAACATTGTACACAAAAGAAAATCTATCCAATTGTTTTTCTACTGCATAATTTACTTCAACTACATCTCCAAAAAGATTATCTAACCAATTAAAAGATTCTTTTTTATCTGTTATAGTTGATGAAATTGTAGTTTTAGGAACCTTTAAAAAATCAACTATTTGACTAGTTGTTTTTACAATATCATTAAAGGCCACAACAGCTTCCTTAGAAGTTTGATTCGTATTAGTAATCATATTATCTGGTAATATTGTAAAATTTAAAGCTTCATTTAAACTACCAATTACCACCTCATGAAAAGGTTTTGTTTCTTCTAAAACTTTATCATCATTACTACATGAAAACGATAACAAAATCAATAGAAATAAACTATAATTCAATATTTTCTTCATCTTAAATTAATCTTTTTTGTTCCGCAACAAAGCTGACCTTAATTGTAGTATTTATTTCTAAAATACTATCATCATCATTTATGACCTTCATCACAATATCTTCATCAAATTCTGCTTTTATTTTTCGCTTTTCGTATGCTAAATCTTTTTGCCAAGATGAAACTTCTAACACTTCTGTAGTAGAACAACCAGTAAAATTTGCTCGTATTTCTTTGTAAGAAAAATTATTGTTTTCATCTCTAAAAAAAAGACTTCCACAACCATTAGTAAATTCTACACTTTCTATTTTTCCTGTATCTACAAATCCTTTTAAAGTTCTTCTGAAGTTATTTAAAACAAAATTGTTTTCGGTTGTTATGTTCCTAAATTCAAAACTAGAATTTCCATCAAACACATCTCCACCAATATCACTATCGAATTTATTTTCAATCTCTTTAAACGTGTATTTTCCTTTGTGAGGTCCATCTGCAAACTCAATTGTAAGTTGAAGTTCTTCATTTATTTGCTGAGTAATATTTTCATCATCTTTACTACATGAATAAAAACTTAATGCGATTAAGAATACTAAAATTAGATTTCTTTTTTTCATTTCTTTATGTTTTTTAATTTATATACTTTTTTATGTTTATTTGAATTAAAGGTTAACATAAAATACCACTAAAAAAACCTCAGCATTGTAAAACACTGAGGTATAAAAGCAGAACAAACAATTCCATCAAAAAACTAATTATCTACTATTATTTTTACAAACAAAATCATGAAAATTTTGACTGATTTGCTAAGAACTCCACAGTGACTTCTGTTGTTATTGTTTCTTCAGAGCCATCGTCATTAGTAATTTTAAACTTTACTGAATCTGTAAATGTTCCTGTAACTTTTCTTCTAAGTTTTACAACACCTTTTTTCCATGGAGTAGCTTTGATAATTTTAGTCTTCGTACAGCCTGTAAAATCACCATCAATTCTTTTATACTTCTGATTATTTTTAATATCAATAAAATTTAAATGACCACATCCTGAAGTATATTTTTTAGTCGTCTGATCTCCTACTCTAGCTTCTCCTAAAAAACTCCTTGAAAAATTATGAATCTGAATTCCTTTTTCAGAAATAATTTTATTGGCACTTATTTGACTTACCTTATCGTGAAATCCGAGATTAATTTGACTCAAGTAATCTCCTTTTGCAGGTTTAAAAGTATGTGTCCCTTTAAACGGTCCGTTCTTAAAACTAATTTTGATATAAGGTTTTAACTTTTTGGCTATCTTAAACTCCTCTTTATGGTAAAGTTCTTTTGTTTCCTTTCTTTCTTCTTTAGGATAAATCATAAATAAAACAACTCCTAAAACATATAAAACAGCTTTCATAATTAAAACATTGATTTATAGTCAGCAGTATTTATCTCTTGCTTCTTATCCTTTTCTATTTTTATGACTTGAACTAAACCTTTTTCACCAGATTTAGACTCGTAGTTTAACTCTAGCACAAAACCTTTAATATTTGTACTGTTTGTCATTCCTAACAAAGGTGCATAATTAGACTCTATAGGGAACTTTGATGTTACCCAAATTGAAGCAGAACCTTCTTCGTTTTTATATTGGTATTCTTCACAATTGTATCCTAAAATAGTTTTCGTATTTCCAGTTTTAATCAAGCCTTCTTCTCCTTGAGGCATTTTGTCAGAATTATCAAACTCAATAGATTCACTTTCTTTTTTAATCTTCATTCCTCCTGCATCAATTAAAGAAATGATTTTAGATGGTGTAATTACATTATAAATCTGATTTGTACCATCTACATTCATTTCCATACAAATCACATCTTCCCTCCTGTTAAAAAGAAGATTAAAAACCGTTTTATCATTCCTATCATTAGAAACTTCTACAGTAACGCTTCCTTTAAAAGAATACTTCGAGTTTGCTGATGTTGATTTTTTCTTTTTCTTCTTCTTTTTCAAAGCTCCATCTATTGTTTCATCTGCTTTTTTATCAATTTTATTCATTGCTTTATTCTCCACTTTGTTTTGAAGTCTTTTGCTTACTTTTTTCCAAAATTGAGCTTGTACATTCATTGGTGCATAAAGCAAACCTCCAACAACACAAATTATTCTAATTAGTTTTTTTGTTCTCATAATAGTATCTGTTTTATAGCTTAATGTTTACTTTTAAAAAAGGTTAACATTACTATTGAAAAAAGTTTTTTGAGATTTTTGTTTACTTTTAGAAAAAAAATGACACTAAATGAATGATAGTGAGAAACTCCAGCGTATAAAAAAAGGAGACACTAAAATATTAAAGGAAATCTATACAACTTATAGAGAACCTTTTTTAGTGTTTGGTAAAAAGTTTAGTTCTTCTGATGAAGATATCTTAGATGTATATCAAGATGCTATTATTGCTTTTAGAGAACAAGTACTAAAAGGAAAAACAGATGATTTAAATTGTACGTTGAAAACATATTTATTTGGTATAGGAAAATATATGATTTTTGATAAAAACAGAAAACAAAGTAAAGAAGTGAGTATTGTAAATCATGATATAAAAGATGATTATGATACTGTTGAAGTTCCAAGTTTTTCTGATACAATTAACTTACAACAGAGACAAATTCAAAAAGCATTACTCCAATTAGGAAAAAAATGCAAAGAGGTTCTAACACTATTTTATTATAATAATTTAACTATAGAAGAGATTAAAGACTATTTGAAATACGACAATAAAAATGTAGTTAAAAGTCAGAAATCAAGATGTTTAAAACAATTAAAATCTAAAATCAATGGATAAACTTTCACTTATAGAAAAATATTTTGAAGGTACTTTGTCTTCAATTGAACGTGAAGAGTTTGATTCATTAATCAATACGGATTCTGAGTTTAAAAAAGATTTTGAATTTCAATCGAACCTTCAAAAAGCTATTCATCAAAATGAAAGGGAAGAATTAAAGAAAGAGCTTCAAGACTTAGAATTTGACATTACTAATAAAGTAAAGAAAAAATCTGCATTCCCACTCTTAAAAGTTGCAGCATCTATTGTTTTAATTTTTTCACTGGGAGCTTATTTTTTACTCAATAATCCTGCTTCTTCAGAAGATTTATTTCGAGAGTATTACAGTCCGTACGAAAATGTAGTGCAACCTATTGTAAGAGGAGAATCATCTGAAACTATCGAGTTTAAAGCTTTTTTAAGCTACGAAAAGCAAGAATATAATGAGGCTTTAACTTTGTTTGAATCTGCGTATAATAACACTCAAAAATCACATTTACTTTTATACAAAGCGAATTGTTTGCTGTCTTTACAACAACCCGAACAAGCAATTAGCGCTTTAAACGAATATCTTACTAAAGAAGAAATATTTAAAGATAAGGCAAACTGGTATTTAGGTTTAAGTTACTTACAACTAAACAGTAAAGAACAAGCTAAAAAATATTTTAAAAATGTTCAAGAATTAAGTAAATACAAAAGCAAGGAAATAGAAGAGCTACTTAATAAATTATAAATTTATTTACGCTCTTCTGCAAATTTCTCTAATGCTGAGTACCAATTTTCTCCAAACTTTCTAATTAAAGCTTCTTTTACAAACTTGTATACAGGAACACCTAACTCTTCTCCTAAAGAACAAGCATCATCGCAAATTTCCCATTTATGATAATTCACAGCAGAGAATTCGGCATAATCTTTTACTCGTACAGGATATAAATGACAAGAAACTGGTTTTTTCCAATCTACTAATCCTTTATTGTAAGCTTCTTCTATAGCACACAAAGCTGTATTTTTTTCATCGAAAATTACATAAGCGCACTCTGCATGATTTACTAGTGGTGTTTCTAATTCTCCAAAATCACTTGTCACCCAAGTTCCTTGAGATTCTATGGCTTCTACACCTTCTTTACGAAGAAATGGCTTTACTTTCGGATAAATTTCTTCTAAAATCTTTGTTTCCTCCTTGTCTAATGGAGCTCCTGCTTCTCCTTCAACACAACAAATACCTTTGCATGCAGATAAATTACATACAAACTCCTTTTCTATAATGTCTTCTGAGACTATTGTTTTTCCTAACTGAAACATGGCGTAAAAATAAACTTATTTTTACTACATTTAATTCCATTAATACATACTTTTGCCGCTTGTTTTAAAAAAAGTATAACTAAAAACATCAGTTATGGATTTTAATTTAAATGAAATTTTCACTGCATTCATGGTATTATTTGCCGTGATTGATATTGTAGGTAACATTCCTATTATTATCGATTTACGAAAAAAAGTTGGTCATATTCAATCTGAAAAAGCATCAATTATTGCCGGGTTAATTATGATTTTATTCTTATTCGTAGGACAACGATTATTAGGATTTATTGGAATTGATGTAAATTCTTTTGCTGTTGCGGGTTCGTTTATCTTATTCTTTATTGCTTTAGAAATGATTCTTGGTATCACGTTATACAAAGACGAAGAAGATCAAGCGCTCAATGCTACAGTATTTCCTTTAGCCTTTCCTTTAATTGCAGGACCAGGTAGTTTAACAACTTTATTATCGCTTAGAGCAGAATTTCAATTAATGAATATTATCATAGCTGTATTACTAAATGTAATCGTTATTTATTTAGTATTGAAAACTTCTGCAAGAATTGAACGCATTATTGGTAAAAACGGTATTGCAATTATTAGAAAAATATTTGGAGTAATATTATTGGCAATTGCTGTAAAACTTTTTGCTGCAAACATTAAAATGTTACTAGCTTAATATGAAGTTTGATGCTTTAATTATTGGTGGTGGTGTTGCTGGTATGCAATGTGCCTTAGTTTTAGGTTCTGCAAAAGAGAAATGGTTTGCCAAAGACAAAAACATTGGAATTATAATGCACCAAAGAAGTTCACACTTACAAAATGCTTTATTTAATAACGTTTTAGGATTAAATCCTGGCGCTTTAGGTAAAGATATTTTAGAGATGGGAAAAAATCAAATGAACGAACTTTATCCGCATATTCATCAAATTCATAGTGAAAAAGTCGAGGCTGTTCTCGACGATCAAGATGGTTATAAAGTAATAACTAATAAAGAGACGCACTTTGCAAAAAATGTTGTTGTCGCTTTAAATTATGCTAAACCATTTTCGATAGCTGGATTGGAACAATATGT
The DNA here is from genome assembly GCF_900198195.1 of Tenacibaculum jejuense. NCBI lineage: Bacteria > Pseudomonadati > Bacteroidota > Flavobacteriia > Flavobacteriales > Flavobacteriaceae > Tenacibaculum > Tenacibaculum jejuense. Next base: position 4,518,260 of record NZ_LT899436.1, read on the forward strand.
TGAAAAACATTCTCGTGCTAATCCAATGAAAGATCGAATTCAACTACGAAATTTTAATCATCTTATTAAAGACGGATTATATGTCTGCGGAACAATCGCAGGCTGGAGAAGTCAATATGCTATAGCAGCTGGTAGCGGCGCTTCGGTTGCTACAGATATTCTTACTTTATGGAATGATAATATTTCAACTAAAGTTCATGATAAAATAAAGGCTGAATAGATTATTCAGCCTTTGAAGAATATTGAATTAGTAAAATTTATATTCCCCCGAACAAATTTCATTCTAATTCTACTCAAATATAATTTTAACCCTTTCTATTAAGAATTCTAAAATCTTTAACGTATCAAAATAAAGTATAAGCGTTAAGATAATTAGCACTAAAAAAGAATTACAAATATTTATTGAACTTGCTCTTTTTTTAGGTTACATTTGAGTATACCAAACTGATTTTTAACCTCTAACTACTTTATCATGAAAGGAAAAGAAGCTATCATAAACTTTATTGTTATTGTTGCATTACTTGGCTACATTGTAAGTTCTGTTCTACTTTTTATAGAAGCTTTTGAAGTAAAAGAAAACAACGAACTTAAAGCAAATCCTGCACTTATGTACATTGCTAGTGCTTTAACAGGACTCGTAGGTGGTATTGTTGCTGCAGCTTTTGGAGTTAAAAGTAATGACGATACAGAAAATGAAAACCTAGAAAACAAACCTAAATCTTCAGGTAACACTAAAATGAAAAGAATGGGTGAATTTGCCATGACTGCTAGCGATGAAAAACTAAAAGAAAAACTAGGTAATCTTTACGCTTGGGCATATATTTTAATTGGTTTAGCTTCTATTGTTGTATGGGCTATATTAAATACAGATGCAACTCAAAGTATAACAAATGCAGCTACTACATTTGTTGGAATGATGTTAGCCATAGTTGGCGCTTTCTTTAAAGAATAATTTACCATATACTCTTTTTCTATGTTTGACTAGAAAATAATAGTGTTCATCGAAAAAAGTTTCAATTCTTTTTACTTTGAGGTTCTTTTGACTCAAATAATTTAAATTTGAGTATTATGAAAACGAAACACATAATTTTAGTTTTAAGTTTAATAGTTTTTAATTCTTGTATTGTAAAATCTTTAAATCCTTTTTACACAAAAGACACTGTAAAACATATTGAAAGTTTAATTGGAGAATGGAAAGATAATAGTAATAATAGTTGGACTATTATTTCTACAAAAGCAGAATTCTCTAAGCCTGAAAACAATAAGGGGGAAATTTCTAAGGAAGAAAAAATACTAAGAGAACAGTTTAAAAACTCTTACTTTGTTGAATACAAGAAAAAGAAAGAAACTTCTACTTTTATTGCAACACCTTTTAAAATTGGAAATCAATATTTTTTAGACTTTATTCCTTTTAATTCTGAAAATATTGATTTGAGTTCTTTAATGAAGTATCATATTATTTATACGCATTCACTTGTAAAACTTGATATGTTAAATGATGGAACTGTTAGTATAAAATGGTTTGATGAAAAAAGATTAGAAAAATTATTCACAGAAAAGAAGATAAAAATCAAACACAAAAAAGTTGGTGCAATGAAAGATGATATTTTATTAACTGCAACTTCTGAAGGATTACAACAGTTTTTAAAGAAATATATGGTTTCTGAATCTGCTGAAAAATGGCAAACGGAAACAAAATTTACTTTAACAAAGAGTTAATGAAGTTGAACAAAAAATATAATATTTGGAACAGGCACAATATAACTACATTCAATGTTATATTGTGGCTGTTCTTTTTTGTCATTTTACTATTTATCTTTTCTGATTATCCTATTCAAAAGATTGATATCATTTACACTATAAGCTATCTAATCACATTAGTTCCTCCAGTTATTTTAGGATTGTATTATTTTATTCCAAAACTTTTAAAAAAGGAAAAAAATGTACTCTTCGTAATTTGTGTACTAGTAACTACGCTATTCTTTTCCTTCTTAAATATTTCATTCCACAATATTTTAATTGATTTCTTGTTTCCAGATTACTTCTTTATTTCTTACTTAAAAAACTCAGAAACAGTATTATTGTTTATAACTGCTGTTTTCTTAGCCATTTTTGTTAAGCTTGCAGAGGATTGGATTTACTTCAATCAAAAAGAAAAAGCTGCCTTACAATTAGAACTTTCTGTTTTAAAAAATCAAATTAATCCTCATTTTTTATTTAATGCTTTAAATGTTTTGTATTCTTTATCCATCAGTAAAAAAGAGGAAACAACGCAAGCTATCTTACAATTGTCCAACATCTTAAGATATGGTATTTATGAAACAGAAAATGAAAAGATTCCTTTAAGTAAAGAAATTGAACTTATTAAAAATTACATTGATTTTGAAAAAAACAGAAGTGTACTTAATGCTAAAATTAATTTTGAACACGCCATAGAAAAAGATCAAAAAATTCCTCCAATGCTTTTATTACCTTTAATTGAAAATGCTTTTAAACATGGAATTAAAAGTGGTATAAAAAATCCTTTTGTAATTATTAATTTGGTAGAAAAAAATAATCGCCTATCATTCCATATATCTAATAATTTTCTAGAAAAAAATCATACAGATAAATATTCAGGAATAGGAATACAAAATGTTAAACAACAATTAGAAATTTTATTTCCTAATCAATATACACTAGAAATTATTCAAAAAGATACAGATTATACCGTAATATTAAAAATTGAGTTATGATGAAAAAAATAAACTGTATCATTATCGATGATGAACCTTCTTCTCAACAAGTGTTACAACAGTTTGTAAATGAAATTGATTTTCTGGCTTTAAAAGCTACATGTAATCATGCATTAGAAGCTAAAGAAATAATGAAAAATGAAAAGATTGATCTATTATTTTTAGATATCAATATGCCTATTATTTCTGGTTTAGATTTTTATAAATCTCTAACTAATCCTCCGTTGGTAATTTTTACAACTGCATATGCAGAATATGCCATAGAAGGCTTTGATGTAAATGCTACCGATTATTTATTAAAACCTTTCTCATTTGAAAGATTCTTTAAAGCCGTAACTAAAGTAAAAGATATTTTAAAAAAAGACGATCATCAACTTGTTGTTAAAGCAGATAAACGACTTCATCTTATTAATTTTGATGAAATATTATTTATTCAATCATTAGGTGACTATGTAAAAGTACATACTGAAAATAACTCTTTAACTACATATAGTAAATTAAGTGCAATGCTTGAAAAGCTTCCATCTAAAGATTTTATTCAAGTTCACAAATCTTATATAATTAATACTAAAAAAATCAATTTTATTGAAGGGAATCATTTGTCAGTATCTGAACATAAAATCCCTATCGGACAAAAACATAAACCAAACTTAATCAGCATTTTAAACAATTATTCTTGATTTTTTTACCTAATTACGGAAAATCACATTTTTTTCTGCGGATATCCCTTTTAAAAAATTAAATTCCCGTGATATATTTGTAATGTAATTATTTGTTACACAAAATTTTAGGGATTATAAAAAATTAAAAATATGGGAAAATTATTACTTTTAACGATTAACAAAATAACAAAAACATTTATAGCTAATTTAGTTGAATGTGCTAAAGGAGCAAGCTACGCATTACAAAATTAGAATATAGTACCCCCCGAATCTATAAACTATATAAATGGCCACCTAAAACTAGGTGGTTTTTTTGTGCTTTCTATTTAGGAAAAAACCTTAAAAACTTTACGGAAAATTGCATACTATCTTGCGGTTATCCCCTTGATTAAACCTTACAGAGCCTAGTATATTTGTAGTGTTATTCTTTAATAACAAGTTTAGGGATTATTTTTAAAAATTAAAATCATGGGGAAAGTTTTTTTCATAAAAACTAGAAGAATTTTAAGGCGTTGTTTATTAGCTTTAAAAGAGTGGGGTAAAGGAGCAAGTTATGCATTACAACACTAAAAACCGAACTTAATGTAAAAGCTATCGACTAAAATTCGATAGCTTTTCAAACTTTTTTTAAAAAAACGTAGGGTGTTCAGAATTTGGATTGTATTAATACCAAATAACGAACATTAAACGGGAACAAAATGAAACAATTTGAAGGGTTATTAGAACGATTAACTATTATTTTAAACGGGATAACTAAAATGCTTAGCAAACTGGGAGAAGGGGCCGGTTATGCAATTCAACATTAGTTAGACACAAAGAAAGCTACCGCGGGGATTCGGTAGCTTTTTTTATTTAAAAGCATTTAAGCCTGTAATATCTAGTCCAGTAATTAATAAATGAACATCATGTGTTCCTTCATATGTAATTACACTTTCTAAATTCATTGCATGTCTCATGATAGAATATTCACCAGAAATTCCCATTGCTCCTAAAACTTGCCTAGCTTCTCTGGCTATATTAATTGCCATTTCTACGTTATTACGTTTAGCCATAGATATTTGTGCTGAAGTAGCTTTACCTTCATTTTTTAAAACACCTAATCGCCAAGCCATTAATTGTGCTTTTGTAATTTCTGTAATCATTTCAGCTAACTTTTTTTGTTGTAACTGAAATTGTCCAATTGGTTTTCCAAACTGAGTTCTTTCTTTTGAGTATCTTAAAGCTGTATCATAACAATCCATAGCAGCACCAATTGCTCCCCAAGCTATACCATAACGCGCATGATCTAAACATTTTAACGGAGCTCCTAACCCAGATTTATTGGGTAATATATTTTCTTTAGGCACTTTTACATTATTAAAAATAAGTTCTCCTGTAATCGATGCTCTCAACGACCATTTATTTTTAGTTTCTGGAGTTGTAAAACCTTCCATACCGCGTTCTACAATTAAACCATGAATCCTACCTTCTTCATTTTTTGCCCAAACAACAGCAACATCACAAATAGGAGAATTAGAAATCCACATTTTTGCTCCATTTAGCAAATAATGATCGCCCATATCTTTAAACTTCGTTTCCATTCCTCCTGGATTCGAACCATGATTTGGTTCTGTTAAACCAAAACTTCCAATCCATTCTCCAGATGCTAATTTTGGCAAGTATTTTTTTCGTTGTGGTTCTGAACCATAATTATAAATTGGTCCCATTACTAAAGAGGTTTGAACTGACGCTGTAGAACGAATACCGCTATCACCTCTTTCCAGCTCTTGCATAATTAAACCATAAGATATTTGATCTAATCCTGCTCCTCCATATTCAGAAGGAATATATGAACCAAAAGCACCTACTTCTGCTAATCCACTTATTAATTGTTTTGGAAATTCTGATTTTTGAGCGTATTCTTCGATTATTGGTGATAGTTCCTTTTTTACCCAACTACGGGAAGTATTTCTAACTAGCTTATGTTCATCAGATAACAACTCATCAATAAGGTAATAATCTGGAGCTTGAAAAAGATCGGGTTTCATATTTGTTTGCTTTATTCAAAAATAGCTAAAAAAACAGATATTCATCTTTCTTTCCTTATGTTTGCCCTAATGAAATTTACTTTAGGAAAACAAGAACGATTAAAAAGTAGAAAGTTAATTACTCAGTTATTTTCTGAAGGGAAATCTGTAAAAGTTTTTCCTTTACGAATGGTGTATTTACAAACAGATCATTTCTCAAATTTTCCTGTTCAATGTGCAGTTTCTGTACCAAAAAGAAACTTTAAAAAAGCTGTAGATAGAAATAGAATTAAACGTTTATTAAGAGAAAGTTATCGTTTACAAAAAAATATAGTGTATTCGGAAGTAGATAAACCTTATGTGTTCATGATTTCTTATCTTGCAAAAGAAGAGTGGCAATTTGCCAACTTAAAAAACTCAATGGAAAAACTTTTAGTGAAGTTTACCGAAAAAATTTCTGAAGATGAGAAATAAAAAAAAATTAATTCTAATTACTAGTAGTGTAGTTCTTATTTTTTTCTCTTTTCAATCTCGTTTTTTTGAGATTGCTAAACAAATAGAAATCTATAACAATTTATATAAGACACTAAATATTGATTATATCAACGAGATTAATCCTGGAGAAATTACAACGAAATCGATAAATAATACGTTAGAAAATTTAGATCCTTACACTCGTTTTTATAATGAACAACAGGTAGAAGATGCGAAAATTAGACGAGAAGGTGAATATGGAGGTATTGGTATTTCTTCTTGGTATTCTAAACAAGGAATTACTATACGTAAAGTAAAGCAAGGATTTCCTGCAGATAAGATTGGCTTAAAAGCAGGTGACATAATTATTGATGTAAATAATCAAAAATTAGAAGGCTTAGATAATGAAAATTTATCTCAGGTTTTAAAAGGAATTCCTGGAACTGAAGTATCCTTAATTATTAAAAGAGGAAATAAAACTTTAAATTTTGACTTAAAATTAGATAAAATTATTGATAATCCTGTTCCTTTTTTCGAAATGATTAATGAAGATACTGGATATGTTATACTAACTCAATTCACTGTTCGAAAATCTACTGATGGTGTTCGAAATGCCATTAATGTTTTGAAAGAAAAGGGAATGAAAAAACTAGTCTTTGATTTAAGAAGTAATCCTGGTGGTTCTTTGTTTGATGCAGTAAATATTACTAATTTATTTATTCCTAAGGGAAAAAAAGTTGTTGATACAAAAGGGAAAACTAGAAAAAATTCAAGAAGTTATACGACCAATCAAGACGCATTAGATGAAACACTTCCGGTTGTTGTATTGATTAATGATCGATCTGCTTCTGCATCAGAAATTGTATCTGGAGCACTTCAAGATTATGATCGTGCTGTAGTTTTAGGTGAGCGATCTTTTGGTAAAGGATTAGTACAACGTTATTTTGATTTACCGTATGGTACGCAAATGAAAGCTACTATCTCAAAATACTACACTCCAAGTGGTAGATGTATTCAAGAATTAGATTACGCAAATCGTGATTGGAAAACAGGAAAAGTGCCTAAATTTTCTGATGGTCAAGTAAACGCTTTTAAAACTGAAAATGGTCGAGTTGTTTATGACGGTGGTGGAGTAACTCCTGATATTAAAATTGATATCTCTAAAAAAACAGAAGAAACCGAAAAACTTTTAAGTTCGAGAGCGATTTTTAATTTTGCAACAGACTATGTGAGACAAAATAAAAAGTCAGATATCAATGCTTTCTCTTTTAATGATTTTGAAAGTTTTAAAACTTATTTAAAAGTTAAAGACACAGCTTTTGTTACTGAACAAGAAAAACTTTTTAAAGATGCTTACAAGAAACTAAAAAATAAAGATAATGTTGCATCAGATTATAATCAATTAATCGCTAAGATTAAAACCTATAAAGTTCAACAAATCAACAAAAACAAAGATATTTTGTTAGAAAAAATTCAAGATGAAATTCTGCAACAATATTTTTATAATAAAGGAGTTTATCAATACCATTTGAAAAACGATCCTACAATAAAACAAGCTGTTGATTTATTAAATAATACATCAAAATACAATAAAATACTAGGAAATAGCTAGAAATTACATGTCGAAAATATATAAAGAAAGAACAAGAGCCCAAGAATCTACAAATGCAATAGAACGGTTATACATTTCTATGCGTCACTTATTTAGTCGTGGATTTTATAAACCTATGGGAGTTTCTGGTGAAACTTTACGAAAATCATTATTATCACTTAGACCAGAAATCTATGGTTCTATCGCTGAAGATAAATCTGAATTAAATGGTTTAAATTATATTATAGAAAGACTTCCTGAAGGAATAGAAGAATGTCAATTCATTAATCTTACAGGAGATGAAGGGTATAGAAATTCTAATTTTAAAGCCATAATTCCTCCAAAAAGGAGAAGGAACTGTTATCGAATCGATAAAGATCAAATGAATATCGAGATTACCAGAGGAAGATCTGATATCTATGATATTTTAACTCACCTTACCTTTTTATTCATTGAATCTCATAAAATTAAAGATAGAGTTTTAATTAGTGACGGTAAAAAAACAACTCGTGAGTGGCAAAACTTAGAGGAAACTGTTCTTCATAACAAATCGCTTACCGATCAAGAAAAAGACGTTTTAATCGTTCATCTTGGAAGCATTTTAGGAAGAACTTATGAAGAAGTTTATCAAGCTCACAATACTTACGGAACAGAGGAAAATCCACATCGTTTCTTCCAATTAATTTATTGGTTAGGTAAACTTGCAATTAATGAAGAACTGTACGATAAGAAAAGATCTATCCGTTTTAGTTCTGTTTTATCAGAAGAAATTGGTCGTCATTATCATGGTGAAATTTGGGCTAATGATATTAAAGAAGCTTTATTACAAAACGATTTATTAAACAGACCTATTCATATTATCAGTGCAAATATGCACAGTGTCTTGAATACATTATATGCCAAAAACGCTTTACCAGAAGAAAATAATTCAGGCTTTGAACTGTATGAATTATTAAGTAACGCAAATAGCAAACCTTTACAAACTACTGTAAAAAATTACGCTTCAGAAAACGGATTAATTTATTTAAAAGATAGAAGTGGAACTAATATTAATGTTCAAATTATTGATACTGCTAAAGTAAATTTCAACAATACTAAATTTAACAGTCCGAATTCGTCTGCAAAACCAGTAATTATTGTAATGGATTATGCTTTTGGTGAGCAAGCTTACGAAACAATGGATGAATTGTTAAAACCATACAAGTGTAATAATGAGATCGTTCATATTAATGTTGAATCGGTTTCTATAATGGGTAAAGCAGGAATTTTAGAAGGTGGTAAAGGAGATATTATGATTCCTTCTTCTCACATTTTTGAAGGTACAGCAGATAACTATCCATTTAAGAACGAACTTAAAAAAGAAGACTTAGAAGGTTTTGGTGTTGAAGTATTTGATGGTGCCATGGTTACTGTATTAGGAACTTCTTTACAAAATAAAGATCTTTTAAAATTCTTCCATGACTCAACGTGGGATGTTATTGGGTTAGAAATGGAAGGAGCGCATTACCAAAAAGCTATTCAATCAGCATCTAAGATTAGAGGTAATATTGGTGAAAATGTGAAAGTAAGATATGCATATTATGCTTCGGATAATCCATTAGAAACAGGAGCAACATTAGCTTCTGGTGGATTAGGAATGAGTGGTGTAACACCAACTTATGCTATCACACAAAAAATACTAGAACAAATCTTAAACGACTAAAAATGTCTGATCAACATCATAAAGAAAATGAAGAGGTAGATTTAGGATCTTTATTCATTATCATAGGAAAAGGGTTTTCTAAACTTTTTAGTTTTATAGGTTCAATCTTTAAAACTATTTTCACTTTTCTGATAGAAGTTTTACTCTTTTTTAAAGAAAATATTATCAAATTAGGTATTGCTTCTCTAATAGGTGTTGGTGTTGGTCTACTATTAGAAAAAAACTCAGGAGATAGATACGAAGGAAATCTTTATGTAAAACCAAATTTTGGAAGTACAAGAGAATTATACAATAGTGTAAAATTTTACAACGATCTTGTTAAACAAAAGAAAAGTACAGATTTATCTACCATATTTAAAATTACCCCTGAAGAAGCTCAATCATTAAAGAGTTTTAAAATAAATCCTGTAATTAACGAAAATGATATTTTAACGTCATTTGATGAACTTATTCAGGTTATAGATACCTCAACTGTAAAAAGCTATTCTTATGAAAAATTCAAAAATGCTTTTACCAAGTTTGATTATAAAGTGCATGAAATATCAGTAGTTTCTAACAAAAATAATTTCTTTACCAAATTAAGTAGACCAATTATTTCTTCAATTATAAATAATAGTTACTTCAAGAACTTAAAAAAAATTAATAAGCAAAACTTATTAAGAACAGACTCCTTGTTAAGAAAAAATCTTCAAAAAGCAGATTCCCTACATTATTTATATAAAAAAGTTTTATTAGAGGAAGCTAAAAAAACAAGTTCTGGAACTAATATTGATTTGGGACAGAGGACGAATAACTCAAATAAAGAATTGAAACTCTTTGATACTGATATTAAAATCAACGAAAGTTTAATTGAAATTAATGACGATTTATCTGAAAAATCGGAGGTAATTAACATCATATCTGACTTTCAACCTATTGGTCATGAAATTAAAGAAATTGAAAAAAATAAAGCTTTTCAATTCGGATTAGCTGGTTTAGCTTTGATGATAGCAGGACTATTATTACTCAAATTAAATTCATATTTAGAATCTTACAGAAGCAATAAATCATCTTAATATTTATTCTTTTTTAACTAGTCTTATTATAAAATGAAAAAAGTAGCTTTAATAACAGGAATTACAGGACAGGACGGTGCATATTTAGCGGAACTTTTATTAGAGAAAAACTATATAGTCCATGGTATAAAAAGACGAGCTTCAAGCTTTAACACAAAACGAATAGATCATTTATATCAAGATCCACACACTAAAAACAGGAATTTGATTCTTCATTATGGAGATATGACTGATGGTACTAATCTTATTAGAATTCTGCAAGAAGTTCAGCCTGATGAAATCTACAATCTTGCAGCTATGAGTCATGTTCATGTGTCATTTGAAACACCTGAATATACCGCTAATGTTGATGGACTAGGAACATTAAGATTACTCGAAGCTATTCGAATTTTAAAACTTGAAAACAAAACTAAAATTTATCAAGCTTCTACATCAGAGCTTTATGGAAAAGTTCAAGAAGTACCACAATCAGAAACAACACCTTTTTACCCAAGAAGTCCGTATGGTGTTGCGAAAATGTATGCATATTGGATTACTGTAAACTATAGAGAAGCTTATAATATTTTTGGATGTAACGGAATTTTATTTAATCATGAATCTCCAATACGTGGAGAAACTTTTGTTACACGTAAAATTACCAGAGCTGTTTCAAAAATTGCTCACGGTTTACAAGATAAATTATACCTAGGAAATTTAAATGCTCAAAGAGATTGGGGACATGCAAAAGATTATGTTCGCATGATGTGGATGATTTTACAAGCCGAACAACCAGAAGATTGGGTGATTGCAACAGGTAAAACAACTACAGTAAGAGACTTTGTTAAAATGGCTTTTAATGAAATAGGTGTAGAATTATCATTTGAAGGAGAAGGTAAAGACGAAAAAGGAATTATAAAGTCGTGTAACAACACTAATTTCAACTTAGAAATAGGAAAAACAGTAACCTGTATCGATCCTCATTATTATCGTCCAACAGAGGTAGATTTATTAATAGGAGACGCTTCAAAAGCAAAAGAAAAATTAGGCTGGGTTCCAGAATACACACTTGAAGACATGGTAAAAGAAATGATGGAAAGTGATCTAAAATTAATGGAACGTGAAAGATATTTACAAAAAGGTGGTCATAATATTTTAAATAACTATGAATAAATCTTCTAAAATATTTGTTGCAGGACATAGAGGTTTAGTAGGTAGTGCTATAACTAAAAACCTTAAACAAAAAGGTTTCACAAATATTATTACCAGAACACATGATGAGTTAGATTTAACAAATCAAACCGAAACCGCTTCTTTTTTTAGAAAAGAAAAACCTGAATATGTGTTTTTAGCAGCTGCAAAGGTTGGTGGTATTATTGCCAATAATACGTATAGAGCAGATTTTATTTATGCTAATCTAATGATTCAAAATAACGTGATTCATGAAAGTTATAAGCACAATGTAAAAAAACTTTTATTCTTAGGAAGCACATGCATTTACCCTAAAAATGCACCTCAACCTTTAGTGGAAAATTCACTATTAACAGGAGAATTAGAATACACAAACGAACCGTATGCAATAGCAAAAATTGCAGGAATAAAAATGTGTGAAAGTTATAATTTACAGTATGATACTAATTTCATTTCTGTAATGCCAACAAACTTATATGGCCCTAATGATAATTTTGATTTAGAAAAGTCTCATGTACTACCGGCTTTGATAAGAAAAATACATTTAGCTAAATTATTATCTGAAGGAAAAGAATCTGAAATTATTAGTGATTTGAATGTAACTTCAATAGAAGAAGCAAAATCTTATTTATCAAAATTCGGAGTATCTTCTGAAAGTGTTGAAATTTGGGGTTCAGGAAAACCTAAAAGAGAGTTTTTATGGAGTGAAGACATGGCTGATGCGTGTGTTCATATTATGAATAAAGTTGATTTTAAAGACTTAATTAAGGATTTTAAAGAAGTAAAAAACACACACATAAATATTGGTACAGGAAAAGAAATATCAATACAAGAATTGGCTCTATTAATAAAAGAAAGAGTAGGATTTAAAGGCACATTAATGTTTAATAGTAATAAGCCTGATGGTACTATGAGAAAAGTTACAGATGTAACTAAACTAAATAGTTTAGCGTGGAAACATTCAGTTGAGCTAACAGATGGAATAGATAGAATGTATAAATGGTATATAGAAACTAACATTGACTAGAAATAAAATAAAAAAACTTATTGCTTCTAAATCATTAGCAAAATCTCTTTTTACAATTTCTGAATCGGGAACTAATCTTTTATTCATAATTATTTCATTACCTATTTTTCTAAAAAATTTAGGGCCTGGAAAATATGGTATCTATGTTTTAGTACAAAGCTTATTATACTTTGCTGCAATTTTTAATTTGGGTGGAAACTTTACTATTACCAAATACATTTCTAGTTATCGTGGAAAAAAACAAATAGGCAAAATCAAAGAATTTAGTAGTACAATATTTGTTTTTCAGTTAGTACTTTCTTTATTAGTCCTATGTTTAACTCTATTGTTATCTGATTACATAATATCTTCTTTAATTAAACCAACTGCAAATACTATTATTTTTAAAAATATTATTGTTTATGCTATTCCTTTTTTTCTCATTGAAAACTTTGAGAAAAATTTCAATGGTCTTCATAAAGGATTTGAGAGATTTGATAGAGCATTAATTATCTCAACAGTAAGCAAAATAATTAGGTTTTCAATTCAAATAATTGTTATCCTAATTACAAAAGATTTGGTATGCTTGTATACATATTCTTTAATCTTTTCTTTCTTTTTTTTTGTTTTTCATTGTTTTTTAAACAAATATTGGTATCCAGAGATTTCTTTTTTTCTAAATGTAAAATGGAAAATATTTAAAGATTTTATTACGTTTAGTTTTTGGGTGTGGTTAAACGATCTGTTTGTACTAATTTCTACTCAATTAGACAAATGGATTGTTGCCGTATTATATGACTTAAAAGTGGTAACATATTACAGTATTGCTGTAAACATTTTTTACCAATTACATATGCTAATATCTTCATCTGCCTCTTGGTTATTCCCAAAAGTTTCTTTTGAAGGACGAGGGAAGTTAAATCCAACATCGTATATAAAAAGCTCAAAATCAATACTTATGTTAAGTTCGTTGAGTACATTAAGTATTTTACTTTTGGGTGATTTCTTTTTTAGTTTATGGCTAGGTTATGAAGAGTATAATAAAGCAAAAAAATATATAACGTTATTTGTGAGTATACTTCCCATACTAGCAACCATCACAATTCCCTATTATTATCTGTTGGGTTTAGGAAAAATAAAAACTGTATTCCTTTTTAGTTTTATAAATTCTATTGTTTTATATGTTAGTTTTTATTTTTTATCTACTTATGAGAGTTTACACTTAATAATTCTATCATTTTTAATTACTTATGCTATATCTACGGTTTTATATAATAGAAAAATGGACCTAATTTTTTATAATAAAATTATACCACAAAATCATTTTGTTACAATATTAGCAATTTTAATATCATCAATCTTATTTATTTACGTATTTAAATACACCTAAACATGAAAAGTTTTTTAAGACGACTATTACATTTACTAGGGTTTAATATAAATTACAAAGTAAACAACACTAGAATACTAAAACTAATACAAAGTATTCAACCTGTTTATGTAGGTTTAGATTTAGTTCGGTTAGGAGCTTCTAAAGATAGTGGTTATTTACTACCTAATGATTTTGAAGGAATTGAAGCCTGTTTTTCTCCTGGATGTGACAATAAATTTCAATTTGAAGAGGATTGTTTTAAAAAGGAAATGGCAGTTTTTATTGCAGATAAAACAGTGAAAAAAGAGAACGTTCCTCAAAAGTTTAACTTTATAGAAAAATTTATTAATCCTATTAGTAATGATGATTTAATTTCAATGGATAAATGGGTTACTAATAGCATAGAGAGTAAAAAATCAGATTTGATTTTACAAATGGATATTGAAGGAGATGAATATATTAATTTTTTAAACATTTCAGATCAATTACTAAAAAGATTTAGAATTATTGTTGTAGAATTTCATCATTTAGAACAATTATCCAATCCTTTTTTTTATACTGTAGCCTCAAATGTCTTCAGTAGATTAATTGAAAATCATACTTGTGTACATATACATCCTAATAATAGCTCCAAAATTGTAACTATTAATGGTATAAAAATACCTCCTCTTATAGAAGTTACATTTTTAAGAAATGATCGATGTAAAGTAAGAGATAAAAGAACTGATTTTCCTCACAAATTAGATGCAGATTGTGTTGAAGGATTAAAGAGTGTTAAATTACCCCAAATTTGGTATAAATAAAATGATAAAAAAGAAAAGCTTTTCAGAAAAAATAATAAACAAATTCAAAAAACTTTTTGATAAAGAATCTGAAAAATTCCTTACAGATATTACAGGTTTAATACATGTAGGTGCTAATATTGGTCAGGAATGTAGATTATATAAAAAATATGGATTAGATGTAATATGGATAGAACCAATACCAGAGGTCTTTCAACAATTAAAAAGAAATATTAAAAAGTTCCCTAACCAAAAAGCAATTCAGGCTCTTTTAACCAATAAAAATGATGAAACTTACGAGTTTAATATAGCAAATAATAATGGAGCTTCTTCTTCTATTTTAAAACTAGATAAACATCAAGATCTTTGGCCAGAAGTTAGTTATGAAAAAACACTTCAATTAAAGAGTATTACCCTACAAAAACTAGTCGCTGATGAGCTAATAGATATAAATAAATATCAAGCCATTGTATTAGATACTCAAGGGTCCGAATTACTTGTTTTACAGGGAAGTATCGCCTTATTAAAGAAAATAAAATATATCTCAACAGAAGTGGCAAATTTCGAATCATATAAAAACTGCTGTAAACTAGATGATATGATACTTTTTATGAAATCTAATGGATTTATTGAGGTTTATAGAGAAACCTTTGCCGAAAGTGATCATGGTGAAATATATTATGAAATTTTGTTCAAAAATATATTAATGTAGATTTATGAATCATTTCTTTCCTTTAATTTCAATTATTACAGTAACTTATAATAGTGAAGAAACAATCAAGGACACTATCGAATCTGTTCTGAATCAATCATATGAAAATATTGAATACATTATTGTTGATGGAGCATCAAAAGATACCACGCTTAATATTATACGTTTGTATGAAGAAAAATTTGCTGAAAAAAAATTCGCTTATTCTTGGATTAGTGAATCTGATTCTGGAATTTATGATGCAATGAATAAAGGAATAGATATTGCCAAAGGTAAACTTATTGGGATAATAAATAGTGACGATTGGTATGAATTAGATGCTATAGAAAAAGTTGTAAATTTATTTCAAAAAAACTCAAAAGCCATTATTTCTGGAGCTATGAATAGAGTGACACATGAAAAGAAAGTTTACAAAACCATGCTCAATAAAAATATAAGTAACGTTAGTAATTTTATGCCTATTAATCATCCTGCTAGTTTTGTTCCTAAAGATATATATACAAGTATTGGAAAATTCGATACATATTATAAACTTTCAGCAGATTATGACTTTATGTTTAGAGCTTTTAAAGCCAATATCCCCTTTCTATATACAGAAGATCTTTTAGTTAATATGCGTAATAGTGGTGCTACTAGCCAAGTAAAAAATTTATGGATATCGTCTAGTGAAGATTATCATATTCAAAAAAAGAACCATGTAAAAAATGCTTTTTTAAATTATATTAAAAAACAAGCTTTTAACTGTTTAGTTGCTTTTCGAGATATTGTAATTAAACCGATTAAAAATGGTTAAAAAACTATTTCACGGTTTTGTCTTTTTTGCTCCTTTTACAAGTTTTTTTGCTTTGTCAGCTTGGTTAAGGCTACCGGTAATAGTAAATCAATTTCTTTTTTTTATTACCCTTTCAAGTGTTTTTACATTTAAAAAAATACATAAAAAATGGTTACTAAAAGAAGATATATACCTCTTAACATTCTTTGGTCTTATGTGGTTAAGTTTTTTATTAGGATTTAAAGAAAAGAGAAGCTTTAACCATTCTTTAGCATATACAAATGCAATTCTATTTTTCTTTTTCTTAGGGAAGTATGTTGTGAAAAAATTTAATATTTCTTCTTTTCAAATCGCTAAAACAATTTTCTTCTCATTCATTAGTGTATCAGTAATCATAATTGTCGATTTTATTGGAATTAACTTTTTTGAAGTTAGTTTTAGAAAAGTTTTCTCTGTAGCGGATGGAAAAATTAGTAATATGGATTATTATATCAGAAGTGGTTTTAGAAGAGTTGGAGGAGTAGCAGAAGAACCTGGTACTATGGCTCTTTTTTACAACTTATATTTTGGTATATCTTTATTTTACTTAACGATTAATAGGCAGAAAAAACACCTAAAGTATTTAGTGTTGTTGTTTTTAATTAGTCATTTTGCTATGTTTTCTAGTGCTGGCATTGCCCTTGCTATTTTTTCTGGAATTTCTATATTCATCTACGAAAAAATTAAGCGTAACAAAATCAATAAAAAACAGATTAACATTATTTTTCTTTTATTAAGTACCATTGTTATTATTACATTGATACTCTTAACTTTTAATTTAGGCGGTATTCGTCTTCATCTAAGTGATTTTATCGATAAAATATTATTTAATGAAACTGGATCTTATACCTCAAGTGGACAAAGATTATACCAGTGGAAAAGAGCCTTGACTAACTTTATTCATCATCCTATATTTGGCTATGGACCTGGTTATGGTGTTCACGAAGATCATGAGGGTTATTTAAGTGTTTATTTTACTGTACTGTCTGACTTAGGAATTGTTGCTTTTATCTTTTTTATTGGTTTTCAAGAAGCAATATTTAAAAAAACACTCCAAATGAATCGTCTAATTCGACCTTTCATTCTATTCTCAATCATCACTTCTTTCTTACATTTGTGTATCTTGTCCGATTTTTATCATGCTCCTTTGTGGATATTACTTTTATTTATTCAATTAGTTTATCTTGAGCAAAAAGAAAAAAAATTATGGTAATCGTTCATGTAATTACTGCTTTTGGTATTGGTGGTGCAGAAAAATTACTTTTAAATGTAGCAAATAAACAAGCTGAAAATAATAAGGTGCATATCATCTATTTAAAAAAGATACATGACTTATCTCCTTTTTTAAAAAAAGAAATCAGCATTACATACATTCCTTTATCCCCTTTAACTGTAATTAAATTAAGACAATATTATAAAAAAGTAAATGCAAAAATTATACATACACATTTAAGTCATGCAGATATTTTAGGAATTATAGCCAGTTTAGGTTTTAAAGCGAAAGTGTTTTGTACCATGCATAATATTTACTTTAAGAAAAATAAAATAGATTCTTTTTTGTTTTTTGTATATACAATCCTTTTCAAACTTAAAAAAACACATGTTATTTCTATTTCTAAATCTGTAAAAAATCATGTTATAAGCACCTTAAAACAGTCAAAGTCTAGGTCTTTTTTATTATATAACGCAATACCATCTTATAAAAAAGAGTTAGTAAAAGAAGAGAATACAACTATACAACTACTATTTGTGGGGCGTTTAGTAAAACAAAAATCTGTTAGCACTTTATTAAAAGCGATTGCTATTTTAAAAAAAACAGACCTCAAATTAACTATTGTAGGAGATGGAAATTTAAGAACTTACTTAGAAGCATTAGCAGAAAAATTAAATATAAAGGATAAGGTTTACTTTGTTGGACAACAAAAAAACATAGATTCCTATTTTTATAATGCAGACGTGTTTATATTACCATCTATTTGGGAAGGGTTTGGAATTGTAATTTTAGAAGCTTTTAGGGCAAAATTAGCTATAATTTCCTCAAATATTGAGGGACCAGCTGAATTAATTCAACATCAAAAAAATGGACTTTTATTTACTCCAAAAAACGATAAAGAATTATCAGAAAAGCTAAAAGAATTAATAGATAACCCTGAATTAAGAAACAAAATAGCTATTAAAGGATATAATACATTCACAGAAAAATACCATATAGACAACTATGTTAAACAATTGGAAAAACTATATGTTAATGGATAAGAAGCTAGCACAAAAAAGTTTTCTTTTAAAAGACCCTAAAACACTATTATTATTTGTGGCAGTATCATTATGCTTTAAAAATACACATAGTATTGGTTTACTATTATTTGGTGTTATTACTTGTTTTGAAGTATATCAGTTATTTAGGAATAAAATTTCTAATCAATATTTCTTTACTATTTATTTCTATCTATTAATATACGCCAGTATTTTTTACGATAGCATTCATAAGATCATTTTATGCATTTTGCTCTTATTTTTTTTAAAATTAATAGTGAACAGAAAAATAAAAAGTCGTATCCCAAAAAAGTTGAATGAGTATCTATTTTTAATGATTTTTATTTTAATAACTCTCAATCATCTTATTTTTCCTCCTTACTTAAAGGGTTTGGATATATTTATCTATTTTCTATTAATCCCGCTGTTGTTCTTAGGAATAAAAAAATTACACTTTAAAATCTGTATAATCACATCATTAAAAGTATATATCACCTCTGTATTTATTGCATCGGTATTGCTATTCATTATTAATATTTTTCAAAGAAAGTTAATGAGCAGTGTTCATACTTTTTTCTCTGAACCTATTGGACTATCTCATGTATATATGGGTGTCTTTTTAGGTACCTCTAATATGTTTTTGCTTTACCTTAACTCTAAAAAAAAATCGTTTATCAGCCCTATAACAGATAGTATATTTTTTATGTTTAATACTGCATTAATGGCTTATATTGGATCAAGATTAGCTCTTTTAACTTCGTGTTTTATCCTATTACTATTCATTTATCAGAAAATTAAAATAAAACCAATAAAAAAGATAACTATTATTTTTGTGTTAACAGTTATCTTTATTTTTTTAGCCTCAGAAAACTCAAGATTTAAAAGAGGAACACAAGAAATTTCAGCACTTTACACTGCTGTTAAAACCGAAAACAAACAAAACTTAATTGATAATTCTTGGAAAAACATGTATCTAAGATACCTTGCATATGATTATACCTTCAAAGAATTAAAAACATCCTGGTTTCTTGGCATAGGCATGCAGAATGTAGAAAAAAAAATCAGTGAAAAAATAATAGCGGATGGATATAAATATTTTCAAGGAATTAATACACATAATCAATACCTTCATTTTTTTATAGGAATGGGAATTTTAGGATTCTTATTTTTTATTTTTTTTATTTTCTTTTTACTAAAGAATAAAGAGATAAACATTTATTTTATTTTATTTTTTTGTTTTATAATGCTTACAGAATCTGTATTAGTAAGAGGTAAAGGAATTTTATTATTTAGTTTTTTCGCCTTACTTTTTTTAAATAAAAAATTTGTAAATGACAAAGATTGTTCACATTGCTAGACCAGTTGCAGGTGTAGGTATTTACATCAATTTACTTTATAAATACATTGATCATATAACATTTAATAATATTTTATTATGTAATGAAAAAGATCAAATTATTGATATAAAAAGTTTAACCAATAAGTCTATTAAAACCTATCATGTTAATTTAAAAAGAGAAATTAATATTATCAATGACTATAAATGTCTTATTGATATCATTAAACATTTGAAAAAGATAAAACCTAATGTTATTCATTGCCATAGTGCAAAAGCCGGAATATTAGGTAGAATAGCTGGTGCTTATTTAGGTATTCCAACATTGTATACTCCTCATGCCTATTCTTATTTAAGTGCCACCACAAAAAAGAAACAAAAAAAATTTAAACGAATAGAGCAGCTTTTTAATCTATTTCCAGCAAAAACACTAGCTTGTTCTACATCAGAATATAATAGAACTATAAACGACTTAAAATTTAATGCTAAAAAGGCTTTGTTGTGGAATAATGCTATAGAAAATAATTTTAATCTACAGGCTTTTGAAGATAAACTTCCTTCAAATTTTATTTGTTCAATAGGTCGTCCGTCGTATCAAAAAAACACTCAATTACTAATTCATAGCTTTTTTGAGTTAAAAAAACGGATTCCTAACATTCATCTTGTTATTTTGGGAGCAGGTCATTTTTCACCAGAACTGGAAGCCGTTAATTATTTAATTCAAAAATTAAACCTTAACGAAAGTATAACAATTATACCTTGGTTAGAAAGAGCCAAAACATTGTACATTTTAAAATTAGCTAAACTCTATATATCTACTTCAAGATATGAAGGATTACCTTATGCAGTTATAGAAGCTATTGCTTTATCTAAAGCATGTGTAGTTACAAATGTTGATGGTCATAAAGATCTTATAGAGGATAAAGTAAATGGTTTTCTAGTAAATGAGAATCCTTTAGAGATTTCTAAAAAAATCGTTGAAATTTTACTTAATAATAACTTAAGGGAATCTATGGAAAATGCCTCGAAAAAAATTTATGAACAGAAATTTAATATTAACAAGAATATTTCTCTTTTAGAAAAAATATATTTGCAACAGTTATAAGTTAATTTTGAAAAAAAGATATTCAACATACATTCCCTATCTATTATTGATAATAGATTTGTTTTTGATAAATTTATCTTTGATTATTCTTAAAGACAAAGAGTATTTAATTACTAATTTTTTAGTTTACATTAATTTATTTTGGATAATAGCTTCGTTAACTTCAGGTTTTTATAAAATTTACAGACATCACAACTACTTTAAAATTTTATCACGATTAACAGGTCAATTATTACTCTTTATTTTAGGGTTTTTCTCATATTTTAGTTTATTTAGGGAAGGAGAGATAGTACATAACCAAACTAAGGTATTAGTTACAATTATAGTAATCATTAGTATTGTTCGTATTTTATTCTTCTATTTATTAAAAAAATATAGAAGCTATGGGAAAAATTATAGAAAAGTTATAGTATTGGGGTTTGATGAATCTACTATTAAGTTAGCAGAGATGTTAAAAAAGGAAAAAGAATTAGGGTATCAATTTCTTGGTTTTTTCACTAATAAGAAGATTGAAACTAACGATACTTTAGGTACTTTAAAACAATATGAAAATTATGTTTTAAGTAACAATATTGATGAAATTTACTGTTCATTAACAGAATTGAAAAGCAAACAAATAAAAAAAATTAAGCAATTTGCAATTCGCCACAAAAGAATAGTAAAATTAATACCCAATGCTAATGAACTTTATAACAAGAATATCACTACAGAATTTTATGGAGATTCACTGGTAATTTTAAATGTTAAAAAACTACCTTTCGATTTAATTGAGAATAGAATCATCAAGCGTATTTTCGATATTCTTTTTTCTTCATTTGTTTGTTTGTTTATTATTTCTTGGCTATACCCAATATTATGGATATTAATCAAAATTGAATCTAGAGGCCCTGCAATATTTAAACAAGGACGTGAAGGGTTTAACGGAGATGAATTTGTGTGTTATAAATTCAGATCTATGTATGTAAACAAACAAGCGAACAAAGTTCACGCTACAAAAAATGACAGTAGAATTACTCCCATAGGTGCATTTTTAAGAAAAACAAGCTTAGATGAAATTCCTCAGTTTTTTAATGTATTACTAGGAAATATGAGTGTCGTTGGACCTCGACCACATTTAGAAAGTTTAGCTCTTGAATATCAAAAAGATGTTGATAATTATTTAGAACGACACGCTGTGAAACCAGGTATAACTGGTTTAGCTCAAATCAGCGGTTATAGAGGCGAAATAAAAAAGAAATCAGATATTAAAAATAGAGTTCGATTAGATATTTTTTACATCGAAAATTGGTCGTTTATGTTAGATATAAAAATTGTTGTTAGTACCGTATTAAACGTTTTTAAGGGCGATGAAAATGCTTATTAATGGATAATTATACCAACATAACAGCGTGCATTGTATTATATAATGAGAATATTAATGATTTAGAAAATGCTGTTCATTCCTTTTTAAATATTTCTAATTTTACAAAACACCTTTTTTTAGTAGACAATTCACCTCAACAGAACTTACCTCTGGAACTAAAAAATCACCCCGATATTACTTATGTTTTTAACAATAAAAACTTAGGTTTTGCTAAGGCTCAAAATCTTGTGTTAGATAAAATAAAGGATTCTAAATATCATTTAGTTTTAAATCCAGATGTAACTTTTAAACCTAATATTATACAGCAACTAATTGAAACATTAAAAAACAAAACTAATGTAGCTGTAATTACTCCTAAAATTCAATTTCCAAACGGAAAACACCAATATAACGTTAGGAAGTATCCTACTTTTTTCGATTTAATAATTAGAAAACTAAATATTTTTAAGAGTAGAATTCATGAACAAGAATACAGAAATAAAGATTTGAATCAACCTTTTTATCCCGAAGCTATTCATGGCGCTTTCATGTTATTTAAATCTGAAGACTTCATTAGTTTAAATGGTTTTGACGAACGTTATTTCTTGTATATGGAAGATATAGATATCTGTAAAAAAATAGACCTCTTAGAAAAAAAGAAATACTACGATCCAAGTGTTCAAATCACTCATGTTTTACAAAAAGAATCCTCTAAAAAAATTAAATTATTTCTTTGGCATTTATCTTCTGCTTTTAAGTATTTCGTAAAGTGGTAATACCTATATTTGCAGCCAAATAACAACACAACACACATGAATATTTTAGTTTTAGGTTCCGGAGGTAGAGAACATGCATTCACTTACAAACTATCTCAAAGTAAAAAAGTTAACCAAGTTTTTGTAGCTCCTGGAAATGCAGGAACAGATAAAATTGCTAAAAATTTAAGTATTAATCCAACAGATTTTAATGCCGTTAAAACAGCTGTTTTAGAACATGAAATTAACATGGTTGTTGTGGGTCCAGAAGCTCCTTTAGTTGAAGGAGTTCATGATTTCTTTTTAGCAGACGATCAACTAAAAAACATTCCTGTAATCGGACCTAAAAAAGATGGTGCTTTGCTAGAAGGAAGTAAAGATTTCTCTAAACAATTTATGGAGAAACACAATATTCCTACTGCAAAATATCAGTCATTTACTCAAGATTCTTTAGAAGACGGATATGCTTTTTTAGAAACCTTAAATCCTCCTTTTGTTTTAAAAGCTGATGGTTTAGCTGCTGGAAAAGGAGTTCTAATTTTAGATCATATTGAAGAAGCTAAAACTGAGTTAAAAGAAATGTTAACCAATCAAAAATTTGGAGATGCTTCTGCTACAGTAGTTATCGAAGAATTCTTGAAAGGAATTGAACTTTCTGTTTTTGTACTTACCGATGGAAAAAGCTATAAAGTTTTACCTTCTGCTAAAGACTATAAAAGAATTGGTGAAGGAGACACCGGATTAAATACTGGTGGAATGGGAGCAATTTCACCTGTACCTTTTGCTGATACTGATTTTCTTACTAAAGTTGAAGATCGAATTATAAAACCAACTGTTGATGGTTTACAAAAAGAAGGAATCGATTATAGAGGATTTATCTTTATTGGTTTAATGAATGTAGCTGGAGATCCTTTTGTTATTGAATACAATGTAAGAATGGGTGATCCTGAAACTGAAGTGGTTTTGCCTAGAATCAATTCTGACTTATTTGATTTATTTGAAGGAGTTGCCAACCAAAATTTACATGAGAAAACTTATGAAGTAACTTCACAAACTGCGACTACAGTAATGTTAGTTTCTGGTGGATATCCTGAAGCATACGAAAAAGGAAAAGCAATTTCTGGTTTCGAAGGAATTGAAGATTCTATTGTTTTTCATGCTGGAACTAAAATAACCGATACTAAGGTAGTAACAAACGGTGGAAGAGTTATGGCAATAACATCTTTTGGTGATACTATTAAAGACGCTTTAGCTAAGTCTTATAAAAATATCGACAAGATTTCATTTGAGAAAATGAACTACAGAAAAGATATTGGATTCGATTTATAAAAATTTTTAAACCTAAAAGAGTTATTGTACCAAAGGTGGGACTCGAACCCACACGCTCTAATGAGCATCGGATTTTGAATCCGACGTGTCTACCAATTCCACCACTTTGGCAATAATAGGCTGCAAATCTAAATATTTTTTATTGAATTCGAATAAATCTCTTTATTACTGTTCAAAATAATTTTACTTTTGCGCAAACACAACAATAAACACAACTGATAAATGTCTTATAGTCAACTTACTCCTAAATTGTTTGCATGCAGACAAAGTATGGAGCTAGCAAAAAAAATAGCAAAAGAATATGGCGAAGAGCTAGGTAATGTTAAAATTACACCTTTTAGCGATGGTGAATTTCAACCTGCTTTTGAAGAATCAGTAAGAGGAAGAAGGGTTTTTATTATTGGATCTACTTTCCCTACTGCTGATAATTTAATGGAAATGCTGTTAATGTTAGATGCTGCTAAACGTGCATCTGCAAGACATATTACTGCTGTTATGCCTTACTTCGGATGGGCAAGACAAGATAGAAAAGATAAGCCTAGAGTAGCAATCGGTGCGAAATTAGTTGCTAATCTTTTACAAGCTGCTGGAGCAACTCGTATTATGACAATGGATTTACACGCAGATCAAATCCAAGGCTTTTTCGAAAAACCAGTAGACCACCTATATGCTTCTACAATTTTTATGCAGTACATTGAAAGTTTACAACTTGAAAATGTAACTATAGCGTCTCCAGATATGGGAGGTTCTAAAAGAGCATATGCATATTCTAAATACTTAGCAAGTGATGTTGTAATTTGTTACAAACAAAGAAAAAAAGCTAATGTTATTGAGCATATGGAGTTAATTGGTGAAGTAGAAGGTAAAAATGTAATTCTAGTTGATGATATGATCGATACTGGAGGAACTTTAACTAGAGCTGCTGATTTAATGGTAGAAAGAGGTGCAAAATCTGTAAGAGCAATTTGTACACATCCAATACTTTCTGGTGATGCTTATGAGAAAATTCAGAACTCTAAATTAACAGAGTTAATTGTCTCAGATACAATTCCTTTAAAAAAGGATATTTCTAAAATAAAAGTTGTATCTTGCGCGCCCTTATTCGCTGATGTTATGCACAAAGTGCAAGAAAATACATCAATAAGCGATAAGTTTTTAATGTAAATTTTTTAAATAAATATAAGTAATGCAATCGATTACAATCAACGGATCTCAAAGAGAAAGCGTAGGTAAAAAAGCAACTAAAGCCCTACGTAATGCTGGAAAGGTTCCTTGCGTATTATACGGAGGAGATAAGCCTGTTCACTTTTCAGCTGAAGAAAAAGCGTTCAAAAGTTTAGTATACACTCCAAACGTATATACTGCTTCGATTGAAGTGGACGGTAACACTTACGCTGCTGTTTTACAAGACATTCAGTTTCACCCTGTAACTGACAAAATCTTACACATTGATTTCTATCAATTATTTGAAGATAAGCCAGTAACTATGGAAATTCCTGTTAAATTAGTAGGTAATTCTAAAGGGGTTATGATTGGTGGTGCTTTACGTCACAATATGCGTAAAGTAAAAGTTAAAGCTCTGCCAGCTAACTTACCAGATTTTATTGAAGCTGATATTACTGAGTTAGAAATTGGTAATAAACTTTATATTACTGAATTAGCAAGTGAGAACTTTACTTTCTTACACCCAGATAATACTGTGGTTGCTCAAGTACGTATGTCTCGTAATGCTGCTAAAGCTGCTGCTGAAGCTGAAGGATAAGAATTTTTATTATTCTATATAAAACAAAAGACCGACAAATTTGTCGGTCTTTTTTTGATTCAAACAATTTACAGATGAAGTTTTTGGTCTTATTTCTTCATTGCATTTTCAATAACTTTCATGGTCTCATTAGCTTTCGCTAATTTTGCCCATTTTAAGGCTGTTAATCCCCTATTCGATCTTGCTTTCAATTTAGCTCCATTATCAATTAATAATTTTGCAATTTTTGCTTTGTTATAACGAGCTGCAAACATTAATGGAGTTAATCCTGTAGACTTTTTATTAATGTCTTCTCCACTATTTATCATAGCTTCTACTGCTTTGTAATTCCCTTCTTTAATTAACTTACAAAAAGTAGTTACGTCGTCATAAGCTAAAACAGTAATATTCTCATAATCTGTTAATTCTGTTGCATTAACAGTAGTCGTTGAAAGAGCACAAAAGGCTAAGGCGATGGTTAAAATGATTTTTTTCATAATTCAATATTAATTAGTAGATATTTACTTACAAGACACAGAAAAAACTAAATCGTTTCACCATAACAGCTTAATTAACAAAACAATAACTTTAATAAGATTTCTTTAACATTTATTAAAATCATACTAAAATCTATACTAATTCTTTAAAAACTTAAAAAAAACACAGGTAAAAGACTCAATCTGTTAAAATTTTCAAAAAAAAATAATAAATTCACAATCAGTAATCTAAATCAAAAATTATGGGTAGAAAATCATTTTATCTCCTAGGTATTTTACTTACCATTATTATTGGAACTTACTTTAGTTATATTTTATGCTGCAATTCCGAAAGCCAAGATGAAAACACAACATCAAGTGAAATTGTAGCTACCAAAAAAGTATATAAAGAACCTACTTTATATCCGTTCTTAGCTAAAGATGCTATTAGCAACTTATCATTTTCGTCAAATGATAATTTCAATTTTGAAGCTTCAAACCTCAACTTTTTAAAACCAATTTCTACTAATTTAGAAACTGAGATTGATAAATTAAAAGACTATTTAACTACAAATGATAGTAAATCTTTATCAATAACCGGATATTATACTCAAGATGAGGAAAACAAATCTGCCTACCCTAATTTAGGTTTAGCGAGAGCAAACTCAATTAAGAACTTCTTAAGCTCCAAAGGTGTTTCATCTAAAATAATGAACACTTTTGGCGAATTGAAACAAGATATGATTGCTGACTCGTTGCAAGTTTATCACGGTCCACTTGCTTTTTCTATTTCAGAATTAAAAGATAACTCTGAAGAAATGGATAAACTAGCTACATACATTAAAGAACATGCCATTGAATTACATTTTAAATCTGGACAATCTGAGATCAGCTTAAATTCAGAAGAAAGACAAGAAATTGCTGACATTGCAAAATATTTAGATAAAGTAGATGGAGCTACATGTATTATCACTGGGCATACCGATAATACTGGAGATGTGACTAAAAATGTGATTTTGGGTCAAAATAGAGCAAATTCAGTTAAAGAGTACCTTGTTAAAAATGCTGCTATTCCAGCGAATAAAATTATTGCAACCTCAAAAGGACAGTCAGAACCTATAGCAGATAATAGTACTCCAGAAGGAAGAGCAAAAAACAGAAGAACAATAATAACAATTAAATAAATAAGAAAATTATGAGTCCATGCATTTACATTCCTATCATTGTTGGCCTAATATGCGCTATTTTGGGTTACTTATTAGGTAGACTTTTTAGAAGTTCAAACGATAATAGTAGCAACGATAATGATTCGATAATACTTGAATTAAGAAATAAGATTTCTCAATTAGAAGCTAATCTAGACGCTTGTAATAAAGCAAAATTAGCTTTACAGAATGATTTAGATGCGTGTCGTGAAAGCAAATCTGGATTAAGTTCTGACTTAAAACTTGCTAGAGAAGCTAGCGCTAACTTGGGTGCAGCAGCATCTTTAGCTAAAAACTCTAATGATGATTCAGAATTAAAAGATAAAATCACAAAATTAGAAGCTGAATTAGATGCGTGTAATAAAGCAAAAGCTAACTTACAAACTGATTTAGAAGCTGCTAAAAACACCAATAACAACTTAAATTTAATTCCATTTAATGCAGATGCCGCAAAAGCTGTATTTGGTAAAAAAATTAAACAAGACGATTTAAAGATTGTAGAAGGAATTGGACCAAAAATAGAAGGTTTATTCCATAAT
The DNA here is from genome assembly GCF_900198195.1 of Tenacibaculum jejuense. NCBI lineage: Bacteria > Pseudomonadati > Bacteroidota > Flavobacteriia > Flavobacteriales > Flavobacteriaceae > Tenacibaculum > Tenacibaculum jejuense. Next base: position 4,546,416 of record NZ_LT899436.1, read on the forward strand.
TTTGATATTAAAACCTGGAAAGCTTTAAGTGAAGCTTCAATCGAAAAATGCCAAGAAGTATTAAATAGCGGTGGTGAACGATACAGAATTCATAAGCCAGATACATGGCCACAACAAGCTAAACTTGCTTACGAAGGTAAATGGGAAGAATTACTGAAATGGCAAGATGAACTTGATGGTGGAAAGTTATAAAAATAAAAAAGCTCGGTAAAAACTACCGAGCTTTTTAAAATTAACAATCTATACTATTTTACAATCAATGTATATTGTGGTGTTGGGTTTAAAGGACAAAAATATACGTATTCTCCTTTTTTTAGTGTTACTTTTTTAGAAGTAGACTTTGTGTTATTTTTAGCTAATGAAGTAACATAAGCTTCTTTAATGTGGTTTGCTTGATCTGTCTTTCCTTTTGGAGCTAAAACAAAACCAACATCTTTACCAACATTACTATTAGCGATTTCGAAGATATAAGTTCCTTCTGCTAATGTTACTGATTTTTGAGTAAACTCACCTTTAGTTTGCTCCAAAGATACAGTCTTTACTTCTTGTGCATTAACATTCATTACTGCACCTAATACTACTACTAAAATTGCTATTACTTTTTTCATGTTTAATTAATTTATTGTTTTTGGGATTTAAATATTTATTACTTTTTATTATGAATTAACTGTAAATTTTCCTGCTTCTACTGCTGGGAAATCAATCTCAGTTTCTGCAATGTGATTTACATAGTTTGTTAATGTATTAGAAACTACATTTAAAACAATTTCTAGAATATCACTATCGTTATATCCTGCTGCTTTTACTGCTGCTAATTCTTCAGAACTTACGTTACCTCTGTTTCTAGTTACACTTTGAGCAAATTGTAATCCCGCTGCTACTTTATCATCAGAAGAGCGTCCTTGTCTGTTTGCTTCAGTTTGCTCATCAGTTAAACCATTCATTTTTCCAATTGCAGTGTGTGCAGATAAACAGTAGTTACAGCTATTTTCTTCTGCTATTGCTAAGGCTAATTGCTCTCTAAATTTATTTGAAAAGTTTCCACTAGCTGTTAAATCTCCTAATGATAAATAACTCTGTAATGTTGCTGGTGAATTACCAAAAACTTTAATTAAATTTGGAATAAATCCTAATTTATTTTGAACTGCATCAAATAATTCTTTTGATTTTCCTGTTGTTGTTTCTGGGTTTAATGTTTCAATTCTTGTACTCATTTCTTAAGGTTTTTATTTAGTTATTATTTTCTTGTTTGTTGTTTAATTCGTTTTGCTCTTCGTACTCTTGGTATCCCCAACAGTTCGGGCACTGATGTGTTATTACTTTCATGTCTTTTTTGTTTTTAATGAGGATTAACAAATAATTCTGGTACAAAGATGCGACGAGAATAGACCTTAAAAAATGGACAAAAGTTCCTAAGCCTTGTACATTTGGACTTTTTGCTGAAAAACAAGGTGAAAAAGCGAAAAATCCGCCTTGAAATTTCTTCAAAAGCGGATTTAATCTATAATTTTAAAAGTATACTTTACAACTATACTTTTTGTGTTTTTTTAAATTGTGCAGGAGAATTTCCGGTAGCTTTAGTAAAAAAGCGAGAAAAATAAGCTGGATCATTAAATCCTAAATCGAAAGCGATATGCTTTACAGCTTCAGAAGAATAGAGTAATTGTCGCTTTGCTTCAGTAACAATTCTATTTTTAATAAAATCACTTGGGGTTTCTGCTCCTATTTTTTGAAAATGTTTGGTTAATGACTTTGGAGAAATTCCTAAACGATTTGCGTAGTCGGTTACACTGTGAAGCTTTCTAAAATTTTGTTCTACAAGTAAACTAAAGTCTTTAAATAATTTAGTCTCTGTATCATCTTTAACTGTAGAATGTTCTTTTTTCATTCGAACAGAATAAATGATGAACTGTTTTAAAAAAGATTGTAACATGTCATATTGCGCTGTTTCTGCTAATTCAAACTCTTCTACTAAATTATCTAGAATAAAATTAAGTTTTTTTATATCCCTTTCTGAAGGTGTTACAAATGGAGTTTCATAGACATTATTAAATAAAACACCATTACATGCTATTTCCGTATCATGAGTTTGTATACAATAAAAATCTCTAGTAAAACTCAATTGATATGCTTCTTTTATTCTTTCAGAATCAACAGTAAATACCTGACCAGGAGACAAGAAAAACAAAACTGTTCCGTCAAAAGAATAACTTTTAAAATCTATATTATAAGTTCCTTTACCTTCTTTGATCCAAAAGATTTTATATTCATTTATTTGTGTTGGTTCATTTACAACGCAAGCTTTTTCAAAATCTACAAGCTGTAATGAAAAAACATCCTGAAAAGTATAGGTTTTAATATCTTGAATTGCCATAAACCAAATTTACAAATTGGTCGGAGAAATGAAAATTACTAACAGATAATTTATTTTAATGTTGCATAAAAAAAGCCGCTAAACTTACATTAGCGACTTATGATTAACTCTTCTTTTTCTCTTTATTTACACTTTCTTTTATCAAGCATTTGCTTTTATATATTTATGCGGTTTTTTGTAAAACACGATAATCTAAAATTCTATTTTTTGGATATGCTTTTATACTTACACTATTCCCTTGATTACCACCAAGTAAATACACATAACGTTTCGATTGTTTAATTAAAAAACCTACGTGACCTTTCCAACTCGTTGGGTTTTCTCGCCATAATACAACGACATCTCCTTGTTTTGGTGTACTTGTAGATGTTCCTACAGACAACCAACTTCTTGCATTCAGTTTGTTTGATTTTTCATATCCAGCTTCTTTTGCTACCCAATTAGCAAAAGCACTACACCATGCTGTTTCATCATTATAGTTTGTTATATCGAAACCCATAGTTTTAAAATAATTCAGTATTTGAGGATGATCTTTTGCCCCTTTTACTTCTTTAACTCCATATTGCGATAACGCCACTGATATTAATTTATTCATATAATTTTTTTAATAAAAGCGTTTGCAGACAGAACATAAAAAGTTGGAGGTTCATATTTTCTCTTTACCAGATTGTGGTTTAACCTAACTTTATGTTTCTACATAACATAAAAAGATTCATTATTAAACAACACTAATTAATAGCAATACAAATATACAACATATCACACCACAAAACAAACAAAATACAATTTATTTTTGTAAAATGTTATACGAAAACAAAAAAACAAGCTCAATATAGACTTGAAGCTTGTTTTTTGTGTAATATTACTGTTTTTTGTTTCCTAACTTATAAGTTTTCTATTTCTATTTCTTCAGCAATTAAAAGTAAAACATCTGTTTTATTCACTAAAGATTGTATTTGAGCAGTTATTCCTCTTAATTGTTCATGCATTGTACAAAATTGCCATAACTCATTTATGAATTGAGTGAAATCAGTTTTTACATCGTATTTAAATTGCTTGGTTTGATAAATAACTCCCAACAATTGTTTTACAGAAACTTTTGCTTTTTCAATTGTATCTTTTAGTCTAGCATATACTTTCCATACATCTCCTTGAGCATCTGTTAAAAGACTAGAACAAAATTGCAACAATTGTTTTCTCTTATGCTGACTGTTTTCTGGGTGATAGGTAGATAATTCCCCTCTTTTTACAGCAAACATAGAAGCTTCTGCCAAATTACTCTGTTTGAATAACTCTTCAGTTTCTGCTAACCAATCTCGTAATTCTTTAGCAGTTGAATTACTCTTTTTCTCAAGTAAATCTACAATAGGATGTATTTTAGAAAGTTGAGCTTCTAGACTATTTAAAGTATTAAGAATTGATTTTCTCATTGTTATTCTGGCAATAATTTATTACTTACGTTTCCTTCTTCATTTTCAGAAGCATACCATTCTAAACTTTCTTCTTTTAAAGTCATTTTAATTTGAACGATATTTTCTGGTGGTAATTCTCTTAATTTGTGACCTTCTACAATTACTCTTGGTCCAGCTTTAGCTGCCGAATCATCGGTTACAGGCGCAGATTTAACATAACTCTTTATCTTTTGGCTGACAGCATTTTGAGCCCCAATTAAATCCACTCTAACATATGGAGGAATTGGGTATACTTTCGTAAATGCTCTAACCGCTCTTTCTGCATAAGCGCTTAACTCTTTTTCAATACTTAAACCTAGCTTTAAATTTGTATCAAGTTTTACAATTTCTTGATTAATAAAATTCTCTAATTCTGCAATTTTATAATCTGGAACATCATCTTTAATAGGAGGTGCTAAAGATTCTTCTCTAGGAGGTTGAACATCGTCAAAAGCCACAATATCTTCAGTAGGCTTTATTTCTTGAGGAAAAGCAGCAGTTTCATCTTTACTGACAATATCTCCTTTAATATCGCCAATAACATTTTTTTTGTACGGTAAACGATCTTGTAAAACTTCAATCGTTACATTTCTTAAACTTGTCTTATTGGTTACACTTGCAACATATGTTGTAGTTGTATCGTCTTGACCCGTTTCTGCAATTGCAACTGGAATTGTTAACTCTATATTTTCAGCCTTGAAACGTGGTATAGAAAAATGTTTTAACAAATCGTGTTTAGCAAATTGCTCTGCAACTTCTAGAGATTTTAAATCAGAAACTAATCTTGCTTCAGCAATACTAGAAGCGATACTTCCTAAATATTCATTAAGTTTTACCATTGTTTTGTTTTAAGTTTTTAAAATGAAGGCCATTCAAAATGAATGACCTCCGTGGTTAGATTAATTCAAATAAATTACTAAGCTATAGTAGCAATACTATCTTCTAACATGCCTAAAATTCTATTTAATCCTTCTGGTAATTCTTCGTTTACAGCTCTAACTCTAACACCTAAGTTGTATGTTTTATCAACTTTAGTTCCTTGAGTTGTATTTCTTCTGTAAGAAGCAGAAGCTTTAAATTTGATGAACTTGAACTTTAAACCTAGTTTAGCATCTAAAGCAAACTTTGTATCGATACTTCTAGTTTCAACAGAACTTAAACGTGCATTAAAGTCAACATTTACTTCATCTATACGTAAAGATGGGATTGTTAACATTGTTAAAAACGGAACCTTTATTGCCACGTTACTTTCTAAAAACTGATTATCAGTATCTGTGTCGGCTGGTAAACCTTCATCAGAAAGTTCGATAGCAGTTTTTCCAAAATGTGGATTAGCTGTAGATTTCTTATATTTAAAATCTACATAACGTAAGTTATCTGGCTTTGCTGGATCAACATCTTTTTCAAACCCTACTCTTTCAATGAAATCTACAGTAGCCATAGAAGCTTCTGTTTGGGCTTGGATTGCCGCTTGTAACGGACCTCCGATATACACGTTGAAATCTAAACTGTTTAATTCTGGTACTAAATTTGGCATAATAAATAGGATGGTTTTAAAATATACGTACTCTGTTTTTTATATGGTTTTTCTGCTTTCCTCCATAAGAGTTTTAATTTGGTTCTTTCATAAAATGTTTTGTCCTCTTCTATTAATTCACATACAGATACACCCGAAAAAGGTGAACAGATTGCAGTTTTATAGCATCATGATTCAAATGATAAGCGCTTGACTATAAAAGCTTCAAAAAATATGTTGGAATTAATGTTGAAGAGATTTTAAAAAAATGAAGAAACTCAAGTTAAAACCTCAAAAAAAGTACCGTTTGGAATTCATACAAAATAGCTCGATTTGCGACTGTATGCCAACTGACGATTACGAGTACAAATATACAACCTTTTTTTAGTTTTCACAAACTTTTTGCTGTTTTTTTTGTAAAATGTTTTATTTTAACGTAGTAAAAATCCCGAAAGATAATTTCGGGATTTAATTTTTTGTGATATTGCTGGTTTCTTAAAGCTAAATAATATACTAATAAACAATTTTATCTTGATGGATATGAATAGTAATAATATCTTTAGTTACTTCTATGAAGTTTATTGGACTGTCGGAAACTGTATAAATCATTACTCCGTCTTCTTCTTTTTTTGTATCGATTTTATCACTTAACTCAGATGTTACCCAAGAAAAAACCATAGGTTGAGATTCTTTAAAATGAACTGCAACACTCTGAATACCACCGTAATCATCTTCTTTTACAACCATAGGTTTAATGTCTTGTAATTTTCGAGTGTTAACATCTTCGTAAAAAGGTGTGTTCTCTTTATCTAATCCCCACATACATGTTTCTATACTTGCAAATTCAATAGGATATTGATCTTTAAAAATCCAAATTAAAGTTTTTACAAAATCATCAAGACCACTCTCTATAATTTGACTGCAAAATATTTCTTCATTCGGAAAATATAAGTCAACCCATTTTGGATCATCCCACTTATCTCGACCAATTGCTCTATGGTATATACTTTTATAAAAAAGCCATTCTGTTACATTTCTATCTATCATAATTGTTCATTATATGAAAATTCTATAATCTATTTTATTCCCAAAAGTATTAAGTAGAAACTCTTCTTCAAAGTCTTGTAATAAAATACGATCAGTCTCTTCTTTAATATTAAGATTAAATTGTTTAATCCATTGTTTCTTTTTTCTTCTTAAAACCTTAAAGCCTTTAGTTACTTCTTGTCTTGTCAACTTAAATCCATTTTTGAGTTTAATACTATAAATAATACCATCAGTATTAATAGCTCTCATTTCCTTTAGTTGATACTGTAAAAATGTTTTGATATCTGCATTACTAAATCTTGTGAAGTTTGGATGATTATGAGTATATATTGCTCCTTTAAAACTCTTAAGCCTATCAATTGTAAGTTCACCAACATCAAAAGCATCATCAATATTTATATAAGTTTTAGCATTAGATGTAAAGGGTTTTAAAGTTCTAAAACCTTTGGATTCATTATAAATAAATGCGTACTCTAATTGGTTTTCAGGTAAAGTTTTACCATTAGGTCCTTTTGCTAATTTCAATATATCTTCTTCTGCTTTCTTAATAATTTTAGAAACATCATCAGATTTTACACTTACAAAACGAACAAATTTTTGCGCAACTCTATCAACATCTAAACGTTTTTTAATTCCTTTTTTGGAAATCAAACGCATTTCAGCAGTGATTTTGACCTTATCTACATCGTTTAAATCTCCTTTTTTAACCAAGTCATCCAAAGATCCCTCAAACTTAGAGTTTTTAACTAATTCTGTAGCTGTATTTTTTAACTTACGCTCTAATGAAGCTGAAATTCCTCCAGCCAAAGAAGCCATTTCTAAATAAAATAAATATTTAGCTGCTAACTTTCCTAGCTCTGTATCTTCGGCTCCTGTTAATTTCAATAAAGCATTTACAGTTCCAGAGGTAACTTCTACTACTCCATCAGCAAACTCTGCTACGGTTTTTACTCCTTGCGTTGTTTTATAAAAAACAGTTTTTCCTTTCTGTAATACTCGTAATAAACGTCCTGCTTTAATGATATTTGCAACTCCAGATATTGTTGTCACTACATCTAAAGCATATTCTAAACTAGTAAATACATTTTCCCAGAATGCTTTTTCATTATTGGCAAATAAAACAAAAGCAGGTAGAATTGTTTTCGTTGCATTTGTAGTTTCTCCATCTTGTAATAAAAACTGTGGATTTTCGCTATTTACAAATGATATCGGTGAAAAAGGATGGTACTGATAATCGATATGTTGGAAAACATCTATAATCCTCGTTTCTCCCGTATCTTCAAAAGTTACTTTACCATCATCAAAATTAATTCTAGGTTTTGGCACCTCCTTTTCTCCAGATTTTACTCGCACTGTAACGTCTAACTGGTTTTGCTCATCTTTCCAAGTAATTTCTGCATTATCGGTATAAAAACCTAACACTTTATTGGTTCTATAATCTAGTAATACAGGGCTAGTTTTGGTTATTTTTACCTTTTCATTTTTAGTTTCTTCTGTTACTGCGTAACTACTATTCTTCCAAATTTGCCATATAAAATCAATAAACTTAATAAACTGTTCTCCATCTATTCTTTTAGTTAACTTATACAACAGTGAGCTTTTGTCTTTTGTTCTCCTTTTTAAAAGTTCTTCTAAAAACAGATCGTTTTTCTTTTGATCTACATTATATTCATCGTCTTGATTTAGCTTTATTGCTTCTAAAAGTTTTAAAACTATATCCTCTTTATTGGTTCTGAAATTAGTAATAGCTTCTTCCGCTGCTTCTTGTACTAACTGCCACAGGTACTCTTCTCCAAAGTTTAAACCTCTAAATTTTTTCTGAAAGATTTCTTGCGGAACATAATATAAATAAGTCAGCTTTTCAGTAATGTTATTTTTACTCCTCTTTTTTAATAAAATCTGGATAATTTCTATATATTTTGTACTGAAATCAGATTTTCTATTTCCACTACCTTCAGTTGTATTTAAAATTGATACACCATTTAAAAAATAAACCTCTACCATAAAACCTAAAAAACCTTCTGGGTCTCTAAATTTCAATTTTATAGCATAATCTTCTTTGAGTGGTTCTACCTCATAGTCATCGTTTTCAATCATGTCGTAGTCGTAATAAACTGTAACTTGATCTTTATCGATTTGAAAATCTGGAAACCTATATAATTTACCTGGTTTAGGATTTAAAGTTAAGTTTACATGTCTTCTATTAAGATCTTCTTCAGAAATTTCAGTTGTGATTTTTCCTAATGTTCTATCTATAAAATTATCCCTGTATCCTTTTGCATTGGTATAATCGACATAATATACTCCGCTAGATAACCCTCCTAGTTCTTTAGGATTGTACTCTAATGTTTTTCGTACGGATATTATAACTTCCCTTAATACTACATTTAAAAGATATACACTATTTTGTTCTTCATTATAAAATAGAGCCTCTTCTGTTACTACTCTTATCGCTATAAATGCTGAGTCATCTAACGCTAAAAAATTTTCTTCTGAGGTTTCTCCTTTGATTAAATCTTCTATAGAAATGTATTTAGTTTGTCCGTTAAAATCTTTCTGAAAGAAGTAAGTTAAACTCTTATTTGCTGTACTTACATATAGTGGTAATTCTGTAATGATTTCTGAAAATGGATTGTTAAATGGTCGACCATCTTTATATCTTATAACTCTAGTAAGGTTATTGCTTTTTAAATCTTGATTTTCATTGATAAAATCGTTGTCAATCCGTATAAATTGATATTCTTCTCTTCTTCTATCCCCGTTTTGACCTCGGTAAGGATTTAGAAAATTGATTAAATTATTAAAATCACTCATAATATTTCTTTTTCTTTAACAAATTAATTGTCCATCATTTCATAAACACCTAATTGAATAGTCGTAAAACCTGAGTAATAAAACCTAGATTCTCAACACTACTCAAAAAGGTGTTTTTTAACATCTAAAAAGAATTAGAAATAGTTATGGTGTGTATACATTAGTCATGTATGTTATTGTAGCTATAATTCTACCATTTGTAAAACTTACATTTTCTTGCACCGAATTAACATCTATCTGACCCAAATTAAAATTATCTAATAAACTTGCATGAATACATGATTTAGCTATTGCTATTTCACTTAAATCCGAGCCTCTGAGTTGATACAATTGACCCGCTGAATATGAGTTTATTGGAAAAGGAGCTGATATTGCTATTGGTCCAGAATTTCCATTAATATTGTTAACATCTATATTAACAGTTACTTTGTTTCCTATTCTAACATAATTACAATTTGAATTTGCAAAAGTATAACCAGTTCCTAAGTTTGGAGAATAAACTCCTTCCTCGTAAAAATTAGCTTTCATTAACCCATTACTATCTTTACTTGCAATTGGAATCACATCACTTTTTTCTGTGCTAGGTTCAATTGGAATAACTAAAATATTTTTATAAAATGAACCTTCGCTATCGGGTACAAAAAGATCATAAGCAGCACTATATGTATTTTCTAGTTTGAAAACAATATAATCATTCAATACAATCTCATTTGTTCTTTGCATAATTAAACTTAAATTAAACAAAGTATCATCATAAAATAAAATTTGTAGCTTTTCTTTATTTCTAAGATATAATAAGTTTACATTTTCACTAATTCCTGTTTGTTTTACCAATAAATAGTTTCCATTATTTGTTCCGTCGTTGTAATTTGTAAAAAACACTAACAATGAACCATTTTCCCAAAGGAATGTAGGAAGTGCATCTCTATCTTTGAAATGATTAAAATCTAGTCTGCCAAACCTTTTTGTTAATGTTTTCAGCTTTTTAATTTCTAACTCAGAGAAATTACTTGTTTGAGCTGTTTCAGAACTTAAGGATACATCACCATTTTCATCAATAATAAATCTTCGATTTGGTTCACCTACAGGCTGTTTTGCATCTATAAAACTATCAATTAAATCTGCATACTGTTCCTGTGTAGGTTTATCTCCAGTTTCAAAGTATGTTTTTAATTCTTCTTTTGTCTTTTTCATATGCTTACATTGTAATTGGTGATCTTGATGTGTTAGATACACTGTCTTCAAATGCAGGTTGCCAATCTACAGCAACATTTCCAGATCCAAAATAAATATTAGATACTAAAACTCTAGGTGTATCCGGCACATCAATAATTAAATTACATGTTAAACTTCTTAACAAAGCATCTCCAAAAAAAGATGAAAAACCACTTATTCTTTCTAAATAATTTCTACCGCCAACATCTGTAATGTTATCTTTAGGAAGACCTATTTTTTCTGTAATTACTGTTCCGTCTTCTGTTGTAGCAACAAACTCTATTGCAATCTCTCCACCTGGATTTGTTTTACCAGTAACTTGAAAATCTGCTGACATAAAGTAAGAACTTGTTTTTGGCTCAGTAGCTCCATACATTTTTACTAATGGTACTTTGCATTCGTAAGTATCACCATTGGTTGTTTTTCGCTCATGACTTTTTAACACGTAATTACGAGTAGGTACTTTAATTAATTTTTCTAACTCTGGTTTATTCTTGATATAATCTGGCTGAGTAGCGTCTGATTGAGTCCAATTTGATTGTTGACTTACAAGATTTATCTCTCCATTTTCATTTATGTTAAATGTTCGGTTCGCTTCTCCTAAAGGCTGTTTTTCATCTATAAAACTATCTATTAAATCTGCATATTGTGCTTGTGTAGGTTTGTCTCCTTTTTCAAAATAGCTCTTTAATTCTTCTTTACTTTTTTTCATTATTATATTTTTAATTTTGTGAAATAAATACACATAAAACTCAGGAATTACTTCACTATAAAAATCCCTGGGTTATTGATATGTAATCATCTTAATCTCTAAAATAGAGACATGTTCATACTACAGTACACCTAAGTGTCTGTTCGAAGATCTTTTCACTGATTTTTCTTTTTTAAATTAAAATGTTTTTTATATCTAAAACATTGATTTAAAATTGTTCATGCAAGTGTTTTTTTAAATAAAAAGAGATAAATAATGAATTGATTCTTTCTTTTTCTTTTTGTCTTAACTAGATTGTAGTTTAATCAATTTTTCTTTCTCCTCTGCAATACTGTTGTACTGTTAAATAAGCATTGCAAATATAACAAACATATTACAGTTTTAAAAACATTTTACAGTTAAAGTGTTGTGAAGGTTTTTAAATCGGTAGTTAATCTAATTTCTATTAGGTCAAAAGTTGTATTCTCGATACGATTTTTCTCTATTTCATTCCAAAAAATCACTTGAATTGACAGCATTTTGCTCAAATACATAACAGACTTACAGCAATAAACCTATTGTTACATACAATTCTTTATCACTAATATCCTGATTCAAAACAAGATAATATACACTTGATTTGAGCTTCTTCTTTCTATAACATTTAACTACTTTTCACTGTAAGTTGTACTGATTTTATAGTTACTTTTGAGGAAAATTTAAAAATTAAATTCGCAATGAAAAACAAAAAGTTACTACTTGCTTTATTACCATTTTTATTAACAGCATGTGATGCCAATGAACTTCATGATATTAATGAAGAGCTTATAACTAATAACGAATCACATAAAAATATAAGCAAATCTGAGGTTCAATTATTTTTAGACATGAATTCTGGTTCTTTAAATAAAAAAGTGCATCTAGAGGAAAATAGCTTTCAAAAATCAAATCTTGATTTTTTGTGTGCCAATTCTTTAACTATTGTTTCAGATAAAGAAAGGAAAGTACTATCATACAATTTAGTACATAAAAATGATAACAGCTGTAATCCTTTAGATCTAGTAAACTCTGACTTTGATTTAATTAGAAATCCTCACATTTGGCAAATCCCTCTTAATGTTGAAGCTCCTTACTATTTATATAATATATCTGCCGACTCTAATCATGTAGGTAGTGTTGGTTATATATTAGAAAATGCTCTTAGAGGATTAAGGAATCAGGGAGTTCCTCCTGTTTTAGCACCAGGGACTAAAACTGAGTGGATAGAAACTAGTAATTTTGAAATATATTTTGATAATTTTTTCCACCATGATAGATTTCTTACTTCAGATTTAGAAATAATGAGAGATAGAATAGCTTGTTTAATTTTAGAGACTTATTTTAATAGTTATAACACCGTTAATTCTAATGGTATTTTACAAACTATAGGTAGAATTAAAGTAAGGCCAGATGCAACTTTTTGTGGTGGTAAAGCTATTTTCACAACAGTTTCAATTGGTTACATAAAATATTCGCAAGATAATGATGAAGTTTTATTTTAAGAATTGAAAATCATTATCAGTTTTATAAAAAAGAAGAGGTGCAAAATAGCACCTCTTCTTTTTTAATTGTAAAATATTACAAACACTTATTAAAATTTGTTTCTGCACTCGACATAAGTTGAGCGCTAGCTTCATGTTATGCGGTTACCTTAAACAAAACTAATTTCTGAACTCCTTTTTTCTAGTTTCTTTACTATTTAAAGTTACTTTTTTATTTTCTCTAATGAATTCTCTTAACTCTTTCTTTTTTTCTTTTGATACTGACTTGTTAAATTTTATAGAGTCGTTATCTATAAATAAAAAATCACCTAGAGAACTCTGTTCCAATAAATTTTGATAATCAGTTTTATTTCTATCTTTCAAAGATAATTCAGTTTCAACACTTATTTCTAAATCTATAAATACTGGGTGATTCCATACTAAGATCTCTTGAAACATTACGGATAATCTTTTATCATCTATTTTCTCATTAACTTTTTGAAAATAGATTAACTTGTAATTTTCAGTATCTACAAATCTTATCATTTCATTCAAAAGATTTATTACATTGTTTTTCATTTTAATATTTATCTTTTGTTAATCTCTTCTCTGACAAGAAAATACTTTCTATACTTTACTTTAAAATATTAATCATCTGATTTAATCAACCCTTTTATAAACTCAGTAAAAGAGCTAGCTAAATCTAAACGATTTCCGTCTGGGAAAAAAGCATAAATAGATCCATTATCTCCTTTTTTTGTAAGAGACATACATAATTTGCCTCCTCTTATAGCGCCTATATATATCTGTTTTAGGTAAGATATTTTCTTTAGCAACTAAAGCATTTTCCATATTATCATCTTCGAACTTTATTGGGAGAAAATACGAAAACTTTATATCATCATCTAAATACCATTCATAAAATTCTAATGTACCACCCCCATTGTATTTAAGCATATGATTTCTATAGTCATCAGGTAGTTTTAAACCATTAAGTTTTATTTCAAAATTATTTAATTCTTCTTCTGTAATTAACTCATTTTCTATTTCAAATTCTATCATATTATTTTTATTTTACTAATGTTAATAATTTCTCTAATTGGAAGAAACTTCCAAGATGCTGAAATGTCTGATCATGAACAACGGAATGAACTAATTCAAGTGAACTTTTGACATCAGTATCTAAGTCATCAAGGTGATGCCATGTTAGTTTTAATTTGGGTTTTATGTTTGCTCCTAGAGCAACTTCAATACCCATGGGGAGATCGATTAAGCATAAAATAGAGTAGTATAACTGCATTGCTTTTTCTTTTCTACAATAGTTAATACTATCCACTAAAACATTAAAATAAGACTGTCTTGTGAAAACACCAATCCAGTATACAATTGTAAAGCTCACAAAGTACACTCCTGATGTATTATGAAATTTATAACTTCTACTTACAGCAATACTAAAATATAAAAAACCACAACACTTATTAAAAATGTTGTGGTAATATGTTTTTTAAAACACTGATTTTATTATTTTAACTTATTTTTCATTCGACAGGAGTCGAGCGCTAGCTGGGTTACATAGCTGTTAAAATTTAATTTTTCAATAATTCATACTCTTCATTTTCCATAAAAGATTTAAACTTCATTAAGTATATATAAATTTCATCATTGGAAAAGCTGATCTCCTTACTATTAGGTATATTTTCCAAAACACTACTGAAATCATAATTTTTATCAATAGAGTTAATCACGGAATAAAGATACTGTCTATCAACAATATTATATTCTTTCATGTTTTCCACTAAGATTGTGTCAAAATTTACATTGTCAATTGATTTGACATTATATAATAACCATAATGGTATTATTAAAACATTTTTATTATCCATATTAATTATACTTTTATTAAACAACTATTTTTTCTATCAAATTTGTATCAATACTAGAATTAACCTTCGCTGGCGCGGAAATACTTTCCGTGCTTTACTTTAAAAAATTATAGCTTGGAAATTTCCAAGCTATAATTTTATCTATTATTATTTTAAACGAACTAAAGTCAACTAAACCAATAACCAGTTTGGTAAATTATCTTTATTTTCTATTTCTCTTATAGAATAAAAATCATCTAAAGACTCATCCCCTACCAACATTTCTGGATATATCTTTAAAAATTCCCTTAAAAATTTATTTAAATAAGGTAATGCTTCAGAATCGTGATCTAAATCTATGACAATGAAATATTTTTGACCATTAATTACAATTTCATCTCTTTTGAACTCATTTTCTTCCATACTCCAAAATGTAATTAAATAAGTAGCCTCTTCATCTATATCAATATAGAAATTTAAATCATCTAACTCTGTATACAAATTTTCAGTTAAAATTTGAAAGTTTAAGCTTTCAGCAATTTCTTTTGCTTTATCTATTAACTCTTTTTTATCAACATATCTTTTTGAAATTAATGTTTTATTATTCATTGTTAATATAATTTTTTTAATTTTTCAATTCCATCTATAAAAATTACTACTTTTTTACTCAATGGATTCATATACTTCAATGAGCTGCTAGAATTCGTTGGTATATATTTCTCTATTTGTTTAGCCAACTTTATTAGTTCTTTTTCAGAACTTAAATTTGGCTTTGCTTCAAAAATATATTTTTTGGTAGCACAACCTATATCTCCATTTTTTATTTTAAACTTACCTCTAGCTGTTTTAGAAAATACATTATTTGAAAAATCCGTAACCTCATCTTAAAATTTTTCGTAAGCTCAAAATATTTCCTTCCCTACCAATGCTTCAAATAAATCTCCCGCTGGCGCGAAAATACTTTTCCCTCTTTACTTTAAAAATTATAGCCTGGAAATTTCCAAGCTATAATTATAAATGCTATTATTTATTACGGATTACAAATCCGTTATTTGAATCACCATGGTTGTAAACCTTTAAGGGCTCTATCAACCATAGTATTTACTAAATCACTAAATGTTGGGTGAGGAACTTTCCAAATCATTTCTCCATCTTCAAAATCATAATCTTCATCTACAGAGCAATTCCAAGGTTGTGGGTCATCTCCTTCATCTAAATAAACATAAAGCTATCTCCTTCAAAATTGTCAAAAATCATAAAAGGTCGTTCAATCTTAACCCCTCTTTCAACTAGTTTTTTATTATAAAATTTTCGAAGACCTATATAATCTCCATCAATAACATCAAATCCTAAAGGACAAAACTTGCCTGATATATATAAATACTCTTTTAATGCTTTGGGTAGCTCTTTTCCTCCATTAAATTTATTTTCATATTCCGATATTTCTTCCATTGAATTTCCCTCTGGATTCCTAGAAATTGTTGGATACTTTTCTAAAGTATCTTTATTTTCTAAAAGTTTTTGTAAATAAATAAATTCCATATTTTATTTTAATTTATCAAATAAGTTTTGTCCTGTTTTTATACTTTCATCACTATGAACAACCTAGCTGAAATGGAAAATGTTACTTTAAAAAAATATAGCCTGGAAATTTCCAAGCTATAATTGTAAATGTTATTATTTTTCACGGATTATAAATCAGTACTATTTAGGTCAAACGCTAGTGTAAAATTTAATATTCTTCTTTTTTCCATTGTTTTATGTCTGGATGCCATTCCTTTGTATCACTATAATCTTCCATTAAAATTTTTTCTATCCCTGTTTTAAAGTCATCAGAAACTAAAGTTGGAAAATCTCCAACCATATATACTTTTCCTTCTTTATCACATTGTAATAAAGAAACATCTAGATGATAATATCCTAATGGAAACGTATAAAGATTATTTCCAAAATCTTTTCTAGGTGAATCTAAAAATTCATTTAGATTATATCTTTTACCTGATAATATAGTTAAGTCTAAATAAGCAGTAATATCATTTTTGTCATATTTATATGTTTCAACATTCAAATCTCCATATTCATATAAAAAATCTTTTAAAAAGTCGGGGTACTCATGAAATCGAGGTATCTTATCAAAAATATCTCTGACATTCCTTCCTTCAAACCAGCCACTTTTTTTAAATAACTCTTCTACTTCTGTTTTAAATTTCATAGTTAAAAAACTTGTTTAATATTAAAATAACTTAATAAGGGATTGCACGTTCTGCAAGCATTTTTGTGCAAACCATGTGATAATTTGTCAACACCAGAATTTTCAATTGACTTTGCCTTAGAAACTACATCCGAAAAAATTACCCTAGCTTGATCAATTGTCATACCATTTTTTTTAATTCCTAAAGATTCTTCTGACTTAAAGAGCCATTCAGAAATATTAATTGGTTCTGCACATCTTCCATGATTACGCCTTTGAAATAAATGAGGGTAATCTCTTTTCGCTATGATTTCTAACCAGTTATCAACTAATTTATGCCTTCTACCTCTAATTTGAGATTTTTTTAATCCCTTAGATGTATAATTCACCAATACTTCTAACTTTCCATTAATTGTTCCTTCTAAGACAGCCGCCGCACCTGTTCTAATTTCTTTTGGTATTTGTAAAGCTTCATCAACAAAAGTATCAAGTTTAGATAATCCTACTCTCGAAAGCTTTAAAGTTCCGTTTGATTTATCTAAGATTCTGTTTATTAATTTACTTTTAGACTTATCGTTTAATCTTTCTAAAACTTTACTTAATTCTTGAACTTGTTTTTTGGTGCCTCTAAATATTTCCTTACCATCTTTTATTAAAGCAAATAAACCGTCTCCGACAGGAATGGGAATACCACTAGCCAGAATAGGTTGTTTAGGTGCTTTTTTGATGCCAATACCTAATTTTTCAAAAATAGTATACACATCATCTGAAAAAGGCCTAGCTATTTTCCTTAAATTCCTTATAAAATCGCCTATTAACTTTTCTAAAGTTTTAATATGCTGCGGTATATTTTTAGAAAATTCAATAATAATATCCCACAATCGTGCAAAAGTATCCATGCCAAACTTTACGGTGGCATTTGCAACTTTAGCCGTATTCTTAACTACTGTACTTGGAATCGTTAGTATTTCTCGATACGATTTTAGTACTGCTTTTAAGGCTTTAGTAATGTTTCCAGTTCCTCCTGAGGCAAAAAACGTGGCTACTTCAGAAGCTATAAAACCAACGAAAAAACCAAGATAATAACCTATAGCACTAGGATCAATATTAATTGAAATCGGTGTATTGATAATAGCAACTACAGCAGTGTAGGCGAACTTTGGTAAACTTGCAATAAAAACGAAGAATTGTTTTAAGTTTTTAAGCGTAAAAATATTTACAAAAGTGTCGATTAAATTCTCAAAGTTTTCAGCAAATAAGCTCAAATAACTTCCTGGACTTTCAAAGAACTTGGTGCCTTGTATAATACCATTTAAGACATCAAACAGCATGGCTAAAATATCAAAAAAAGATTTGATAAAATCGATAATACTATTAATAAGCCCAACTAATAGTCCATTAATAAAATGGTAGAGATCGGCTAAGCTATCAATTACAGTTTCAAAGAATTCTTGTAATAACTCTGGAATTGTATCAAGTACTTTAATTATTCTATTTAAGTCAAAAGGAACCAGTCTAGCTAAAACTTTATTACTCAATATTTCCTGTGTTACTTTTGTGGCTTTTTCTGTAAGTGGAAATATGTAGTTGCTATATACCGATTTTATAAACGCCTCGGTATTTATTCCTTTTGTTTCATCTTTAAGTTTGGGTAATAATGGATTAAATTTTGGGTTTTCTTTACCGTCTATTTCCATTCGCCAATAGGTATCACCTAACTTTAAAGCATCTATCTCTTTACTTATCGATTGTACTCCTGAAGAAACACCAGTAAAAATTTCATCGGAAGTCCAACGAATCACTTTTCCACCATAGGATAATGCTTTTTTAGCAACAAGATAAAACTGACTATCGTCGTCTTTTAATTCTTCTTGAACCATTGTGGTTAATTCGTAACTATTTATTTCCACTCCATATGCCTTAGCAATCTGGCTTAATGTAATTCGATCTACTTCTAGCAATGTTTTCACATTTTTTCCCTTTTTTAATCGAAAAACAGTTCCGAAAGCATTTGTACCTCCATTAGCCTCTATGAAAATAACGATCTGGTGTGCGCTTACATCAGTAATTCTTTGATATGCTGCTTCAAGTTTTGCACCATTATCAGAAATTAGTAAAGTGATAAATGCATCATATTCTATACTTTGAATTGGTCTTGGTTTTGGAGAAGGTTTTGCTTGAATAACAATTTCATCTAAATCAAGATTATTGTCAATTTTGATGTAAAAATTTTCATTAATTTGATAATATGGAATTTCTTGACCACTAAAATCTGCAATATATGTATCGATAAAAGCAATAGATTCTTCTGTATTAATAGATTCGAAACCGTCTGTAATTGTACCAAAAGGATCGTTGTTTTCTATATAGAAATCACCATATTCACCAGAAAGTCTACTATTAAAATGAATAAACCATTTATTTGGAGTATTTACTCCTTTTTCAATTTCTAAATAAATATTTTTACTTGAGGGTAAAGTATCTTTTATTTTAGTTTGTTGTGTATCTGAAAACACTACCAAGTTGTTAAAGTTGGTTTTATGTTTAAAGTTTTTCAACCCATATTCATGTGCGTACATAACATTTTTTCTTTTTCTTTACATTGATTCCATAGAAATACTAACCTAATTTAAAAAAGAGGTTTTACTAATTTCTAGAAAACAATAAATTTTATAAAAGAGGCTGCCTAAAAAATACTTTTAGACAGCACTCAAAATTTCGATAAAAGTTAATGGGTTATTGGATGGTATTTGTTTCACCAACAATATCAAAATCTACACCCTTAGAAGAAGGTGTGGAACCAGAGTTTCCGTCTCCAAGCTTATATGTACTTGTTTCAAATAAGTGATGTTCATTACAATCTGAATTACACGGAAGTCCTCCTTCTTTCAACACAACAGAGTCTGCTTGAAGAATTGTTAAGGCTGTAGGTACACGAGTTTCCCACGGTTCACCTTCAACAACACCTTCAGGCTCTGTCATTTCTTCAGAAATAGAAACATATAAATCATCTTCTATATCAGTTATCATTCCTTGTCCGCCCCATAATTCACCAGTACTCATAAACCAGTTTACAGCATCTTCAAAACCAGGTTGTACAGGCACAACACTTCTAGCCATTCCACTTTGTAAAAATGCTTTAAATATTGGATCGTTAGTATCTAAATATTCAAAGTTGTCTCCCCAATCTGACTGATTTTTATAGAAATATGGATAAAAGGTATATGCCATTATTTCCCAATCGAAAGCTTGTTCAAAGAACTTAACAACTGAACCGTGATCATTCAGTACTTTACGATTATTAATAGTAATATTATCATTTTGGTAATGATTTTGACTCACTGTAAATTTCTTAATAAAAGGTGCCGTCATTAAATCAATTGCAATACGTTTCAATTCACGTTTTTCAATTCCTCTATTTAATTGCGAGCTAAATTCTTTTTGTTTTTCTTTTTCTTCTGGTGAAACTTCTTGTGCTTGTCTGAATTCATTATATTCTTGAACACGATCGTAATATGCATTCATGATGGCATTAAATGTTTCGTTTTGCCATTGTTGATAGTACTCGTTTGTTCTTACACAATTAACACTTACATTTAAAGCTCCTTCAAAGTAGTTGAATAAAACAGCAGAAACTGGAACTTCATTGATATAATTATCTATATTTGTTGGAATTCCATCTTTATGAAGAGGTGAACTACTACCAGCCTCTCCGATTTTTTTATTTCCTATATGAATATAAAAACCTTTTCGAGATGAATCTCCATTATCCGTAGCACTATAACCAACAGTAGCTTGAGTCGACTTATAACCTTCAGGCAACTCTACTTTACCATTTAAGTTTGCAGATTCATTTGTTGATGTTGATTTAGTATAACTTAAACTAAAAGATTTACCAACTGTAATAAGTTGCTTAGGGAATGGGGCAACTTCAGCATTATATGTAGATGCTATTCTTTGATAATTTGCTTCATTTATTTGCGATGCGTTTTTTAATCCTTCCGTTAATCCTATCAACACTAAATCTTTAGGGTTTATAGGCTTTGTAAATGAAATTAAATTGTTTCTACTATTGTTTTGATCGTTGTTTTCATTATTCTTAAAAATACTTTCAACATAAAATTTAGCTGGTTCTGGTATTGTAAATTCATACATTAAACGTTTACCATAATTAACTAACTTATTTTTATAAATAATATCTACCCATCGATACACTCCAGTTACATGCTCATCTCCTTTTCTATTATCAAAACCGTGAGTTATATTCTCTTCGTACTCTTTTAAAACTCTAGTAGTACGTTTTTTACTAACTTTCTCTACCACACGCTCTAAAGCTCTTTCTGTTACTTCTTGGGCATAAGTTTGTGCTCTAAGATTTGAATCGGAAGTAGCATTACTCGATGACGTATTAACACTTGAACCAAAACTAAAAGTAGTTCCTATACCTCCAGTTACACTAGCGTTTGCTCCAAAATTTGTAGCATTATCTTCATTAACAATAGACGAAGCTTCATTTTGTAGTTCGTTTCGTTCTGTAGAAGTTGTATCTGTTAATACTTCTGCTTCTCTTTCAGAATTTTGCTCTGTAATATTTTCTGAAGATGTTAAATTTCGAGTATTTCTTTCCTTATATTCACGAGCCATAACATTCTCAATATGAGAAACCTCTCCTGGAACATAGCAACAAACCTCTTGTTCTACTCGTCTAAAATCAGCTATACCTAATTGTGTTACTCCATAAATTGTATTGTCTTGTTCTGGTGTTTCAATATCTACTGAAGTATTTCCAGAATTTATGATTCTTGCAAGTCCAATTGTAGCACCATCTAAAACTGAGTTTTTAAAAGCTAAGGTAATATCTGCATCAAATGCAACTATGGTACCATCAGAAAATGTAACTTCCCCTTTAAAATTGTACGTTCCTACAGGTACTGTAAGTCCTTTAGGGAAAATTTTGATCTTCTCATCCTCTTCATAACGTGGATTTAAAACTCTAAATTCACTATTAGAAGCTTTAAAACTATTTTCATCATTCTTAATTTCGTAAGATACCCCTGTGATTTTCTTAGAGATATCATTCACATTTATATTTAAATCGAATGTTGTTAGGGTTTGAAAAGTTATGTTATTAGCAACGATTGAAAACGCGTAACTAGGTGAAACGTCACTATTAGTTGTATTAGCTATTCCGCTAGTATTTGTATTCTGCGTAGGTCTTTGAGTATTATCAATAATAACTCTATTTTCCTTATCAATCTTAGTTCTTAATAAAGTTTTAACCTCTGCAAACGTATCATAAATTTCAAATTCTGAAGAATTAATTAATGCTAATGTAGCTGTAGACATTTGCGCTAATATTTTAGCTTCTGATGCATTAAGTGTTACTCCTTCGGTAGGTCTTATAATTTCAGGAGATTTAACATAATCAAACCTTATGTATTCATTCGGTGTAACACCTGGAATATCTTCAGTTGAAACTACATCTGATGAGGTGTTATCTGGATTTGTTAAACCATCTATTGTTATTGAAGCTTGACTATTAGCAACTCTTCTCTGATGGTCAATAACAGCTTGTTCGTATTTTTTTGCCTCCTCTTTATTATATACTAATTCTGCTCTATTCACTTCATCTAAAGCAGTCTCATAAGTTTCTAAAAGCAACTTTGCCTGATCCACCTTCGTTGCTTTTTCCAAGAAATTCTTTTGATCAAAAGTTAAATTAGGATTCTCGGTAGTATTGATATTTTCATTTTTTGGGCTATACAATACTTCTTTAGGAATAATAACACTAGCATTGGCTCTTAAAACAAATTCTTTTTTTTCTTGCTCAGTAAATACAATAGTAGCTTCTGAAGACTGTTTTATAACTCTCTGGCCTGTCAATGCATCTTCAACTCTTGTTATATTTTCTGTTCTTTCACCAGAATTACCTGATGCATCTTGAAATACAACATAAACTTCGTTAAAAGCTTTTAAGAAACGGTTTGCAATTAACATTTGAACTATTGTTTCACGAACAGGAGTTGAAATTTTATGTATTGTTTGATAAAATAAATTATTCCACAATAAAACTTCATCATCACTATTCAACAACAAACTATTTTCTATGGTAGGTGTTACTTCTGAAGTTCTACTTCCAGAATAAAGAATTACATTAATATTCTCTAAAATACTTTGAGCTGTGAAATAATTCTTATTCCGCATTAACCAATTTGAAAAATCATATAATTTTGCATATTCATTTTTCAAATATTGTCTGTTTTCAATAGCTTGAAAGTTTTCAGTTGTATATGCATTAGCCAGAGCTTCTACTCTTTCTTTTTCTTCTGTTGGTGCTAATTTCGCTACTGATCTGTGAGCTATACTCTCGGATTCTTTTTCCTTAGGATAGCTAACAAATAAAAATTCTCTTTTTCTTTCATCTGCCAATTGTGGCGTACGCAATGTTACAAATCTAAATAGACTTGATGTAATGGGCTTTTTTTCCATGTAAATACTTTTTTTTATAAATTTTAAACTTTAAGAAGCTAGTGTTGCCTTCTTGTTTAGCTTATTTAACAGCAAAACAACAAGCATATAAAGTTTAAATCAGTAAAATAAGTGTTGTGAAATTTTAAAATAGAAGCACTAAAAAAATGATTCATAGCAAATTAATACTTCTAAAAGATTAGCAATTTTTCACATATGTTTAGAATTTACTATATTTGCATCTAAACACGAGACAAAAATACAAACATTTTACATAAAAACAATTGTTCTGTTTTTAATTTTATGTTAAAAAGACAAGTATGGATATTTCAAAAAAAATAGCTGAGATTAGAGATTTTCACAAATTAAACAATTTGTCGTTTTCTAAAAGAATTGGTGTAACTGGTACAACTGTAGACAGTATTGTAAATGGTCGCCCACAGCCAGATGGTACTCGAAAAAAAACAAAACCTGGTTACGATGTATTAACTTCTATTATCAATGAATTTAATATTAATCCTGATTATTTATTTGGTAAAAGTGATATTATGCTTTACGAAGATGTTCCAAACAGTAATTATAGCGGAACACCTAAAGTCGTAGCAACTAATTCTTCTGGAGATGAAAATATCGTTTTTGTTCCTACTCAAGCCCGAGCTGGATACTTAAATGGATATGGAGATTCTGAATACATTCAAAATCTTCCTTCCTTTCACATGCCCCATTTACGTCATGGATCTTTTCGCTGTTTTGAAGTTCAAGGAAATTCAATGGTTCGTACTTTTTTTGATGGTGATTTAGTCTTCGGTCAGTATGTTGAAGATTTATATGATATTAAAGATGGAAGAGTATATATAATTGTTAGTAAAAATGATGGAATTGTTTTAAAGCGTGTAATTAACAGAATTCAAGAAAGAGGTAAACTTATATTGAAAAGTGATAATAAAAATGGAAACTACCCAACTTACACCATAAATGCAGATGAAATAATGGAAGTTTGGTATGTAACGATGTATGCTTCTAAACAAATGCCAGAACCAGTAGATATTTATGATCGTCTGCATGATTTAGAAACTCAAATTGCTTTATTGCAAGAACAAGCAAATCTGAAAAATTAAAAAAAGCCTTTTAATCAGGCTTTTTTTATTGTTCTAAATCTCTTTTTAACATCTTATGAAAATGATGAACTCCAGTTTCTCTAGTTGCTGAAAATCGGCCGTCTGTGTAAAAGCGTGAACGTAATCCTTTTTGTACACCTTCAACCACCCATTCATCTTCTTGTTGTGTTTTTTCTCCTAATTGTTCTCCACTCATTCGCTCCCAGATTTCTCTGTCTTTAATGTAATATAGAAATTCAACCTTTGTAAAATTTTCCGTGTAAGGTCTTACGATATTTAATTGTACTCCCCAAGGATAAAAATTCAACATGAAATTCGGATAAAACCAATAATAATATGCCGAAATATTTTTACCGTAATCTGGATGATCTTCAGGGAATTTGAAGACTTCAGCTCCATTTTCTCCATAACCAATTTGTAATACCATATCTCCATCACAAATTGTATCATAACTTCCATAGTCTAAAATACTGTTCAAAGCAGGATGTACAAATGGAATATGAAATCCTTCTAAATAATTATCGATATACAATGCCCAATGTGATTGCACATTATAAGTTTTTGAATATTCTGGAGCAAACTCAAAATCGTCTGCATTTAAAAAGCCTACTCTACTTTCTAATTCATTTAAAATTTTAGAGAAATCCTGCTGAGGTGCCAAACTCGTAAATAAAAATTTCGACCATTTTTTTAACTCTAATTGATGTAAATGCTCACAGGGTCTGGGAAAATTTTCTACTTCTTTAAACTCTGGCATAAACTCAAACTTTCCTTCTAAATCAAAACGTCTTCCATGATAAGAACATACCAACTTTCTGTTCTTTCCTGGGTGATGGGAAATAATAAAACCTCGGTGTGTGCATACATTTGATAAACATCGAACTTCATCCTTTTGCTTTGTTAAGACTAAAGGTTCTTCAATATATTTTTCTAAAAGATAAAATGGATATGTATTTACAGCAACATTAAAAATCTCTTGTTCATCTCCTATGTATTGCCAACTTTTAGCAAATACCTTTTCCTTCATTGCTTCCCAAATTTTAGTATCAAAGTAAAAATCAGATGGTAATGTAGCCGATTCAGAAATTTTAGCTGTTACTTTTTTCATAATAAAAGATATTCAATAATTTGTAATAATTAATGCAGTATTCCTAACAAAAAAAATCATTTTATGATGAAAAAAAAACAACATAGTTTTATGAAACTTAGCCAATCTTTTATTTAAACCCATTCTAAATATAAAACAAAAGAATATTTAATCCTTGTACAAACAGTACATAGGTCTTAACTTTGCTAGTAATTATTTCATTCAACAATTAAAAATAATGAGCGGATTATTAAAATCTTCTATAGGAAGGAAGTTTGCTATGGCACTTTCGGCACTCTTCCTAATGGTTTTCTTACTACAACATTTTGCAATTAACATTTTATCGGTATTCAGTCCTGATGCTTTTAATGAAGCTTCTCACTTTATGGGAACATTCTGGGCAGTTCAGTATTTATTACAGCCTGTTTTAATTTTTGGTGTAATCTTCCATTTTGCAATGGGGTTTGTATTAGAAATTAAAAACAATGCTGCTCGTACTGTAAAATACGCTAAAAACAATGGAGCTGCAAATTCTACTTGGATGAGTAGAAACATGATTTATAGTGGATTATTTATTCTAATCTTCTTAATCATTCACTTTATTGATTTTTGGATTCCTGAAATGAATATAAAATATGTTCAAGGAGATCTTTCTGGAATGCATAATGGAGAATTTAGATATTTCCATGAATTACAAGAAAAATTTGTTCCAATTTGGCGTGTGGCATTATACTGTTTAGGTTTTGTCTTTTTGGCATTACACTTATTACATGGATTTAATTCTGCTTTCCAATCAGTAGGAGCAAATAATAAATACACTAAAGGGTTGAAAACATTTAGTAAAATTTATGCAATTGGTCTTCCATTAGGGTTTATCATTATTGCTTTATTTCACCATTTCAATCACCACTAATACACTTTAAGTATGGCAACTTTAGATTCAAAAATACCACAAGGTCCATTAGCTGATAAATGGACTAATCATAAAAATAAAATTAACTTAGTTAACCCAGCAAACAAGCGTTTAATTGACGTAATTGTTGTTGGTACAGGTTTGGCAGGAGGTTCTGCTGCCGCAACTTTAGCTGAGTTAGGATATAATGTAAAGGCGTTTTGTTTTCAAGATTCTCCACGTCGTGCGCACTCTATCGCTGCACAAGGAGGAATTAACGCTGCAAAAAATTATCAAGGAGACGGTGACTCTACCTACAGATTATTTTACGATACTGTAAAAGGTGGTGACTATCGTTCTCGTGAAGCAAACGTTTATCGTTTAGCTGAAGTATCAGCAAATATTATCGACCAATGTGTAGCACAAGGTGTTCCTTTTGCTCGTGATTATGGTGGATTATTAGATAACCGTTCTTTTGGAGGAGTTTTAGTATCTAGAACTTTCTATGCAAAAGGACAAACTGGACAGCAATTATTATTAGGAGCATATTCTGCAATGAACCGTCAGATCGGTCGTGGAAAAATCAAAATGTATAACCGTCACGAAATGCTAGACGTTGTAATTGTTGATGGTAAAGCTCGTGGAATTATTGCTCGAAACTTAGTTACTGGAGAAATTGAGCGTCATTCTGCTCATGCTGTTGTACTAGGAACTGGAGGTTATGGAAACGTATTCTTCTTATCTACTAATGCAATGGGAAGTAATGTAACAGCTGCTTGGAAAGCTCACAAAAAAGGAGCTTACTTTGCAAATCCTTGTTATACACAAATTCACCCAACTTGTATTCCTGTATCTGGAGATCATCAATCTAAATTAACGTTAATGTCTGAATCATTACGTAATGATGGTCGTATATGGGTTCCTAAAAATATGGATGATGTAATCGCAATACGTGAAGGTAAAAAGAAACCTACAGAACTTTCTGAAGATGAAAGAGATTACTATTTAGAGCGTCGTTATCCTGCATTCGGTAATTTAGTTCCTCGTGATGTTGCATCGCGTGCAGCTAAAGAAAGATGTGATGCTGGTTACGGAGTAAATGCAACTGGAGAAGCTGTATATTTAGATTTTGCTTCTGCTATCGAACGTTATGGTAAAGAACAAGCAACTATAAAAGGTTTAAATGTAAACGATGCTGCTTTAGTTAAAAAATTAGGTCAAAATGTAGTTCGTGCAAAATATGGGAATTTATTCCAAATGTACGAGAAGATTGTTGACGAGAATCCATACGAGACTCCAATGATGATTTTCCCTGCTGTTCACTATACAATGGGTGGAATTTGGGTAGATTACAACTTAATGACAACTGTTCCAGGATTATATGCTATTGGAGAAGCTAACTTCTCTGATCACGGAGCCAACCGTTTAGGTGCTTCTGCTTTAATGCAAGGTTTAGCTGATGGTTATTTTGTTTTACCTTACACTATTGGTGATTACTTAGCTGATGATATCCGTACAGGACCAATTTCAACTGAAACTCCTGAATTTGAAGCAGCTGAAAAAAATGTTCGTGAGTCTATTGACAAATTAGTAAATAACAATGGAACAAAATCTGTTGATTATTTCCACAGACGTTTAGGAAAAATCATGTGGAATAAATGTGGAATGGCTCGTAACGAAAAAGAACTGAAAGAAGCTATCGAAGAAATCTCTGCTTTACGTGCTGAATTCTGGAGTGATGTTAGAGTTCCTGGTGAAGCAAATGAATTTAATGAAGAATTAGCAAAAGCTGGTAGAGTAGCTGATTTCCTAGAATTAGGAGAGTTATTTGCTAAAGACGCATTACAAAGAGAAGAATCTGCTGGTGGTCACTTTAGAGAAGAGTACCAAACAGAAGAAGGTGAAGCAAAACGTAGAAAAGAATTCCAATATGTTTCTGCGTGGGAGTACAAAGGAGAGCCAAAAGATGCAGTATTGCATCAGGAAGATTTGGTTTATGAAAATATAGAAGTAAAAGAACGTTCATATAAATAAGGAAAAAATTATGAATTTAACGTTAAAAATATGGCGTCAGAAAAACGCAAGCGCTAAAGGAAAAATGGTTGATTATAAAATCAATGAAGTATCGCCAGATATGTCTTTCCTTGAAATGCTAGATGTATTAAATACACAACTAATTGAAACTGGTGACGAGCCAGTAGCTTTTGATCATGATTGCCGTGAAGGTATTTGTGGAATGTGTTCTTTATACATTAATGGTGAGGCACACGGTCCTGATAGGGGCGTAACTACTTGTCAATTACACATGAGAAAATTCAAAGATGGAGATACAATTTTTATTGAGCCATTTAGAGCTAAAGCTTTTCCAGTAATTAAAGATTTAGCTGTAGATAGATCTGCTTTTGATAGAGTTCAACATGCTGGAGGATTTATCTCTGTGAATACATCAGGAAATACACAAGATGCAAATTCAATCCCTGTAAACAAAGAAAATGCTGATAAAGCATTTGATGCAGCGACTTGTATTGGTTGTGGGGCATGTGTTGCTACTTGTAAAAATTCATCTGCAATGTTATATGTTTCTGCAAAAGTTTCTCAATTTGCTTTATTACCACAAGGTCAAGTTGAAGCTGCAGATCGTGTATTAAACATGGTAAAACAAATGGATGAAGAAGGTTTTGGTAACTGTACAAATACAGGAGCTTGTGAAGTAGAATGTCCGAAAGGAATTTCTTTAGAAAACATTGCTCGTATGAATACAGAATACTTAAAAGCAAGTTTAAAAGGATAAAAATAAACTTTCATATACTTAAAAACCCAAGGCTTAGTCTTGGGTTTTTTGTTTCTTTACACTATCAAATAGTATACATGATAAATCATATAGACTTTTATAAAGCACAAGAAGAAAAACACCTTGAAGAACTTAAACTAATTAAGAAACAAATATCAAACTTAAGCATATTAAGATTACTCATATTCTTAGCTACCGCTTTTGGAATATATCTTTCTTTAGATTTATGGAAAGTATCCATTGGTATAGCAACAGTTGGAATACTAATTTTTGTTGTTTTACTATTAAAGTACACTAAAACAAAAAGAAAACAAGAGTTACTTTCAACTTTAGCATCGATAAATAAAGAAGAGCTTCATATCATTTATGGAGATTACTACCATAAAGAAGATGGAATAGATTTTAAAGACCCTAAACACGACTACAGTTTAGATATTGATTTATTCGGACCTGGTTCTTTTTTTCAATTTATAAACAGAACCAAAATACAAGAAAGCAAATTAAAATTAGCCAATCTTTTAACTGCTAATCATATTAAAGATATTAAGCTACGTCAAGAAGCTATAAAAGAGCTAGCAACAAAACCTAATTGGAGTCAGAAATATCAGGCTATTTCTAGCCTGATTAAGACAGAAACTTCTACGGCTAACATTGTTGGATGGTTAAAGCAATATAAGCCCTTTGTACCTCATAAAATGCAGTGGTTATCTTTTGGATTTTCTTTGATTTCCGTTACATTATTCGCTTGCGTTCTTTTAGATTTTGTGAATACTAACATTCTTCTTTATTGGATGATTTTAGGACTAAGTATAACTGGTCGATACCTAAAGAAGGTTAATAACTTATCCCAGAACTCAGATAAAATCAAAGAAACTTTTCGTCAATATTCTCAATTATTAAATGAAATTGAAAACGAAACATTTACTTCTTCTTTATTAAAGGAAAAACAATCTGATATACAATCAGAAGCTGAGAAGGCTTCTACTATTTTTAACACCTTCACTAAAGCACTTGATGCTCTCGATAATAGAAACAATATTATTATTGCTATTCTAGGAAATGGTTTTTTTCTATTTGATATTAAAAACAGTTATCGTGTTGAGCAATGGATTAATTCATATAAAGACGTAGTTGAAAATTGGTTTAATGTTGTTACATTTTTTGATGCATACAATAGTTTAGGTAATTATACTTTCAATCATCCTGAATACATATTCCCAGAAATAAAAGAAAGTAAAACAATCCTTCAAACGGAAAGCTTAGGACATCCTTTACTTAAAAAAGATAAAAGAGTAGACAACGACATAATTATCGATAAGGAGCAATTCTTTATTATTACTGGTGCAAATATGGCTGGTAAAAGTACCTTTTTAAGAACTGTATCACTTAACATTGTTATGGCAAATATCGGTTTACCTGTATGTGCTAAATCATGTAGATACTCTCCTATTAAGTTGATTACAAGTATGCGAACCAGTGATTCGTTGGTTGAAGATAGTTCTTATTTCTTTTCGGAATTAACACGTTTAAAGTTTATAGTAGATCAAATTAAAGAAACTCCTTATTTTATTATTCTTGATGAAATCTTAAAAGGAACTAACAGCACAGATAAAGCTATTGGATCACAAAAATTTGTCGAGAAACTGGTAGAGTCTAACTCAACTGGTATTATAGCTACACATGATTTAAGTCTGTGTGAAATTGAGAAAAAGTTAGACGAAGTAAAGAATTTCTACTTTGATGCAGAGATTATTAATGATGAACTTTATTTCGATTATCGTTTCAAGAAAGGTATTTGTCAAAATATGAATGCTAGCTTTTTATTAAAAAAGATGGAAATTATTTAATAACCTCCATCTTCTAAATTTTATAATTGTACTTCTTTGCTTGATTTTTTTGCTACAAAGCCTTTTATCTTAAGCATTTTTCGCTCTTGTTTGGCATTAGAAAATACAGTAATAGCTTTTGAAAAATTACCCGGTCTTTTCGTATCATAAGAAATAGCTATTTTTCCTTTTTCACCTGGCATAATTGGTTTTTCTGGCTTCTGAGGAACTGTACATCCACAAGTGGATTTAATGTGTTTTATAATTAATGGAGCGTCACCAATATTAGTGAACTCAAAAACTCGTACTCCATCGGAACCCTGAGCTATTTTTCCATAATTGATTAATTCTTTCTCAAACTTAAACTCTTGACTGTGTAATAGTATTCCTGAAAGAAATACAAATACTAATGTGATTTTTACGTTCATAATTTATTATTTTAAATGTGATGTTCTATTTCTTTTATTAACTCTTTTGCCTTTTCATTTTTTGAATTCAAACTCAAAGATTTATATAATGACTCTAGCGCTTTTTTGTAGTTCTTTTCCTGATAATAAAACTTTCCTAAACTAAAATGTGTTACATAGTGATTAGGATAAACTTTCGCGTTTAATTCGAAAGCATATCTTGCTTTTTCTAATTCATTAGCGTAGAGTTTAACAAAACCATATGTGTTTAATTCTTTCACTCCTTCAGCTATTTCTGGTAAATAACGAATCAATTGTTTTTCTTGAGTTTCTAAACTTTCTCTTTGATTGTTTAACAATGTATCAATCAATTTAACAGCCTTGTATTTTGAAACATACTTTTTTCCCTGTATTATTTTTAATATATCACGCTCAAATGTTTCTTTTGGATGTTCTACAATTCGATTAATTTCTTTTCCGTCTTTATAAAAAATAAAAGTTGGTACACGATGAATGTTTAATCCTTTTTCTGCTCTATTTGGCGATTGTTTATAAGCCTCATCTTTTCTATCTAAAGCAATAATTTCTATATGCTCTTTTGATAAATTCGATTCATCTAAAATCTTTAAAAAAACAGGTACATTACGTTTACTGTCTCCACACCATGAACCAAAAAACACTTTTATTTTATATGATTGAAGTTCATCTTTTAAAAGATTAATAATCTTATCGTTCGATAAATAAGCATCGTAATTTTTAGAAAACCAATCAAAATCTTTGTGATTAAAAGAAGCTCTATTTACTTCTCCTAACAACATAGATTTCCCTTTTTCATTTGTAACTA
Organism: Tenacibaculum jejuense; assembly: GCF_900198195.1. Classification (NCBI taxonomy): domain Bacteria; kingdom Pseudomonadati; phylum Bacteroidota; class Flavobacteriia; order Flavobacteriales; family Flavobacteriaceae; genus Tenacibaculum; species Tenacibaculum jejuense. The sequence continues at coordinate 4,578,530 of NZ_LT899436.1, forward strand.
ATCCTTTTGTATGTTGAGTAAAGCCAACATTAAAAAGAAAGAAACTTATTAAAATTAAAATCTGTTTTTTCATAATTAACACATTGTTTTTCACAAACATACACGCTTTTAAAAGTGATAAAAAATGAAATAAACGTTCTACCTTTAAACAAGTACAAACAACTATTTTTTAGTAGTTTACGTAGTTCATACCTACATTTATGCATTTTATACGCTTGCATTGCGAAATGTTATATTAATATGTATTTTCATCTGTTCATATGGAAATGATTAAAAAACATATCACCGAAACAATTGTTCATTTACTTTTTTGGACACTCTTTTGTTTTATTTCCCTATTTGTTTTTTCACAATACTATTGGTCTGAAAATCCTTTTTTACAATATGTATTTATACTATTAATTATAGTTTATACGAATCATTTCTTTTTGCTTCCTTTCTTTGTAAAGCGAAAATGGTATTTGTTATATGCTATACTTTTTGCTTCAGTTTCTTTCTTTGCAACACAATTTTACTGTAACGTATTTACTTCTTGTGGCTGCACTATAATGAAATGTTTAAGTAATTATTTATGGCAAACTATTGTTCCACTTATCTTTTTTTCTTTTATATGGTTGTTATTTAAATATTTAAGCAAAGAAGAAGAAATTCGTAAAGCGCAAGAAGAGAAAACTGCTATGGAGTTAAAGTTTTTAAAATCTCAAATTAATCCACATGTACTTTTTAATAACTTAAATACAGTATATGCTTACGCCATAGAAAAACCTGAAGAAACTCCAGATTTGATTTTAAAATTATCTGAGAATTTAAAGCATGTTCTGTACGAAAGTAATGCTGATTACATTCCTTTGGAAAAAGAATTAAATTATATTGATAATTATATTGCATTTCAAAAAATTAGAACAGAAGGAATTAAAAAGGTGTACTACAAAAAATCAATACATTCTTCTCAATACACAATTGCTCCGTTGCTATTAATTACACTAATAGAAAATGCTTTTAAGCATAGTACAATAAATAGCGATATTCATATTACTATTGATGTTAATGAAGGAAACTTAATTTGTACTTGTGAAAACGAGTATAAAACTTCTGAAGACAAAGTAAATCAAAGTATTGGATTACAAAATATGGAGAAACGATTACATCTTCTATATGAAAACCGTTACAGTTTAAAAATAGATAAATCGAAAACATATTTTGTTTCTTTAAAATTAAAGTTGGTATGATTACATGTATTATTATTGAAGATGAACTTCCAGCTCAGAAGGTTTTAAAGAGTTTTTTAAACAAAACATTAAACATAGAATTATTAGCTAGTTTTCAAACAGCAAAAGAAGCTCACCGTTTTTTACAAACAAATACTGTCGACTTTGTTTTCTTAGATATAAACTTACCTGATATTATGGGAATTGATTTTATGAAAACGCTAATCAATCCACCTTTTATAATTATCACTACAGCGTATCCAGATTATGCTTTAGATAGTTTTGATTTAGAAACTATTGTAGATTATTTAGTAAAACCTTTTTCTTTCGATCGGTTTTTAAAAGCGATTCGTAAAATAGAACAACGCGTAAAACAAATAGAAACAGAACCAAATGACTGTATATTTTTAAATATCGATAAAACTTTACATAAAGTTTTACTTCATGAGATATTATATGTAGAGTCAGACAGAAATTACTTAACCTTTATAACTCACGAAAAGAAATACGTTTTTATAGATTCTTTAAAAAATTGGATTACCAAACTTCCTCAACATTTTGTTCAAATTCACAAATCATATATTGTCAATTTAAATCACATCGATAAAATAGCCGGAAACGAAATTCATATCGGTAAAATTTGTATACCGGTAGGAAGAACTTTTAAATCAAATTTCATGATGAAATTTAATGCTGAAAATTGACACAAATTTTAAACTTCACGCACAAATCTGACGTCCATTTTTTCACCTAAAAACACCTTAAATTAACAGTGTTTTTTGAATTTTTTATTTTTTTAAATTGAATATTCAATATTAAAATAGCCTTTTTTAATGTTTTTGGTAATTTTTATTCAACGAAGACATATTTTTTATGAGAATTATTCAATGTTTCCTAAATGTAAATTTTTAGAGAACTTTAACAAAAACTACCCTAAAATAGACGTTTTATTAACATTTTTCATAGTCAAAAATAAAGAAGGCTGAACTACTTTTGGAGTATCAAAATTTAATAAAAAAAATTATTTAAAACCCGAAAAAAAACCAGAACAATGAAAAAGCTAGTAACATTAATCGTAGTAACATTAATTAACTTCTCAGCATTTGCTAACACAGAAAAGCCAACAAGAAAAACTGTTAAGGCTGATTTAAGAACTGAAATCGTTAAGCTTTTAGGAAAAGCTGATTTTGATTATACTAGAAATATTTCTACTAACATAGAATTTACTATCAACAACAAAGGTGAAATCATCGTATTAACTGTTGATACTGATGATATCAATGTTAATTCATATGTAAAAAATAAATTAAACTATAAAGTAGTTACTTCTGAAGCTAAAGTTATTGGTCAAACATATAAAATGCCTTTAACAATCTTAAAGTAAGAAAAAAACGAAAGGAAATATAAATTTATTTGATTAAAAAGCGACTAGTTAATGTTTTAAACTAGTCGCTTTTTTTATATAGAATAAGTAGTAAGTTTCTGTTAAAAAAGAGGTTGATTTTTAGTGATCAACCTCTCATATAATCCCCTAAAATGTTTTCACCCGATCTATTACATCGATGATGATCACATTACAAATGTAATACAAGGTCACACTTTACTAAAGGGGATTTCCGCAGCTAAGAATGTGGATTTATGCATGCCAGATTTTCTCTCATAAAAAACCTTTAAAAACTCTACTAAAACACTAAAAATCAAAACTTAAATTCCTTTTGTAAAACATCTTAAAAAACTTCAGTAGAGAGCAAAAAATCTATTGAAATTACATATTGAGAAGTGTGATATAATTTAAACTAGAATCAAAAATTTATAGAAAAGGGATTTCTGTAATTAAAAGTGCGGATTTCCGCAAAACAATTCCATATCAATCACGATTAACTTTTAAATACATATTTGTATACTTGGTAATTTGAATAAAAAAGTTACTGGAATTAAAAATATGTATTCATAAAAAAAGAGGCTGACGTAGTGATCAACCTCTCATATATAATCCCCTAAATGTTTTCACCCTCTTTGTTACATCGATGATGATCACATGACAAATGTACTACAAGGTCACACTTTACTAAAGGTAATTTCCGCAATTAGAAATGTGGATTTATGCATCTGTATTTTATAGCATTTGCTCATGAAAAGCTTATTATACCTGATAAAACAAAAAACTAATCTTCTTTTTAACTGATATACAGTTCTGTACGATTATTATTACTTTTTTTTAAAAAAGTAACTTCTAACAATAAGAGTCTTTGATAAAAGATTTTTTAGGAGTCACTAGTTTTTAAAAATAAAAATGAAGAAAAAACTTCATGATCATCCATAACGTATAATCAGAAGTTGATCGTAATTTAAAACTAGTTCAGGTATTCAATTTTACTATAAAACTTTTCCCCACAAAAAAACCCTTTAAGCTAAGCTTAAAGGGCATATTCTTCTTTCTAATCTTTTTCAGGAATTCTTCCCTAATTTTGAATTATTTGATTAATTCGATTCAAAGATAATTAAGGAGCTTAAATCTGAAAAAGGGATATCTGTAAACAAAAATGTGGTTTTCCGCAGCAGATTAATCTAAAATACCTAACTCTTTAGCTTTCAACACTAAATCGGTATTGTTATTCGCTTGCAAATCTGTTCGTAATTTTGCTAATTTATTTTCAATCGATCGAATTTTTAGTAAACTGCCATCATCTTTTGTAATGATTCCTTCTAGATTACTAATTTTAGGATGATTCGGTAATTCTTTTAAAATTTGAATTGCTACATCATCCATTTGAATTTCTATTAAAGCTCTTTTTAATAGTTTTTGATGGATTTCATGAGTATAATAAATCTCATCTGACAACATTTTTTGAATGGCAAAATTCAATTCGTTTGTGTTGCATTTTCCTTTCAATAAATATGCAGACGGATTTAAATTTTGAATTACATTAAAAATTCTATTCGTTTCAGAATGGCCTGTAATAACACCTACTTTAATAGGAATTTCTTCTCTATTAATTGTTTTAATTAAGTTTTCGCCACTATCAATCTTACAGGTTTCATCAACATTATCGAAGCTTAAATCGGTAAATAAAATTTGAAAAGGTTCATCTACTAGAGCAACTTTTATCTTAGCATAGGCATCATCACAAGAATTTGTGGTTTCTATTTCTAAGTTATCAATTCCTTTTAAATAAGAAAGTATTCCTTCTATAATGAGCTGATGATCATCAGCAATAAGTATTTTAGTTGTTTCAGGCATTTAATGGCACTTGAATTTCTATATTGGTTCCTTTCTGAACTTCACTAGAAATTATCAGCTTACCTTGTAGCTCTTCAACGCGTTCTTGCATGTTTTGTAAACCAATACCTTTTTTAGAAGTCGTAGTATCGAAACCAATACCATTGTCTTGTATTTTCAAAAGTACTGATTTTTTATGGACTTTAAAACTGATATCTACTCTTGAGGCTTGAGCATATTTTTCGCAATTCTGAATACTTTCACGAATGCTTAGGTACAAAACTCTTTTTATTGGATTATCAACCTCTTCCCAATTAATATCTTTTAAATGATGTGCTCTAATGATAAAATTTGGCGCAAAATAATCGCTAATTAAATTAATGATTTGATCGGTAAAATTTACTTTTTCGAAACTAACACTACTTAATTGATGCGATAAATTACGAACATTATCTTTTACCAATTCTAACTTTTCTGCTTCTACCAATAAGTTTGTTTGTGCTAATTTTTGATGCAATAAACGTAAATCTCCCGCAACCTCATCGTGCAACGATTTTGCTATTTGCCTACGTTCCTTTTCTCTGGCTTCTACTTTTTGTAACTGCGCTTGAAATAACAACTTTTTTCTACGGAATGAAAAGAAGGAAACACTAGAACCTAAAATTAAAATACTTAATGTAGCCACCAGCCAACCAATAGTTTTTTGCTGACGCTGCTTCTCTACTTCTGCCAATCGTTTTTCATTCTCTGACTTTAAGAAAGTATTTTCTTTTTCTTTTTTATCTGTTTCGTAACGAATTTTTGCAAACTGATTTTTTAATTGCCTTTCTTGAGTAATTAAACTATCGTTTAAAGTGATGTATTCTTCTAAATATTCTTTTGATTCGTTACCAGAACTTAAACCTGATAGCAAATATAATGCTTCTAACAACCTTTGATTATTGTGAGTTTGCTTAGCATAACTTAAACCTAGCTCAGCATGATGTTTTGCTTTAGTACTCTCTTTATTATCAAAATAATAATTAGCAATATTTAGATGTGTTGTACACAGTTCATTATTCTCTTTAAACTTTTTTCTTATTTTCAGAACTTCTTCATATCTATCTATAATAAAATCTTTTTTACCTAGTTTATACTCACTAAAAGTTAAATTTTCTAAGAGAGTGGCATAATCAATTTTTATGTAATCATCTAAATTTATAGAATCTAAACCTCTTTTAAAAAATGATACAGCTTTTTTATGATCGTTAGATCTTTGATACAATAACCCCAAATTATTGTTTATTGATGATCTTTGACTTTGGTCATCTATAAGTTTATTGAACTCAAGGGCTTTGTAATAATAACTTTTAGCATCTTCTAATTGATTTAACTCTTCAGAAACTAAACCTAAATTATTATAAACATAAACTAAAAAGACATACGATTTTTTTGGTTCTAAAAACTTTAATGCTTCAATTGAACTTATTTCACTACCTAAAAAATCCCTAACTTGTCTTTGTAAGTTTGCAATACTTAATAAACGCCTACCTACCTGTATTGAATCATTTGTTTTTTTTGATATGTTTTTTGATCTATGATAATAAAAAAAAGCACTATCATTCTGGTATACAAGCTTCTTTTGTAATGCTTTAAAATGATAATATTTAGCCAATAAGGCAGAATCTTTATCTTTCGTGTACATCGAAAAGACTTTCTCTGTACTACTTTCTAATTTATCTAAGTCTTTATCAAAATACGCCTGTCTTCCCTTTTCAATAATAACCTGTTTAATAGAATCATAATTATCATTATAACCAAATTGAGCTTTAACAAAAAAGGGAAAGCATAAGAAAAATAGTAGTGTTTGTCGGATCATATTTAAAAAAATAAAAACTACTATTTCAAAAATAGTAGTTTTTATCTTATCTGTGGATATAAAAGATTCTTATTATTTGTCTCCTCCTCCGTTACTACCACTTCCACCGCCTCCGCCAACAGTTCCTCCACCTCCATCGGTATCGCTATCTCCTCCTGGGAATTTAATGTTTTCTAAAATCTGAGTTTGAGTAAAAATTTTCATACACTGTCTTTTTTAAATTAGTAAAATAATATATTGTTAGCGTTTTAAAATTAGCTCTTTTATTGTAATTCTGCAAGGTAATACAAGGTTTACTAGATTTTTTGGCTAACTGCATCTTTTTCATTGTGAAAAATGCTACTCCTAAGATATTATTCTTTTATTTTTTATAGCTTTTATATCGTTGAACTTCGTATTTACAACGATAAATGTCCTTTTCACATAAGATTAGTGACAAAAATAAACACTTTTACAAATAAAATGTAACGATAATTCATAAAATAATTCTGGCTTCGACTTGGCTCAGCCACCGAATTATTCTAACTATAGTTTTGTGTGATTCTCAAATAAATTCAGAATGACGTTACCTGTTATTTTTATTCGTCATGCTGAACTGGTTTCAGCATCTCATTATTATTAATTGAAATTCTCAAAATTGTCAATTCGAGTGATTTTCGATAGAAAATTGTATCGAGAAAGGCAATTTTGAACACCAAAACATAGTTCTCGATACACTTTTTCGTACCTCAAAAGCACTCGAACTGACAGTTTAAGATTATTTATGCTTCTAAATGCACAACGGGTAGTAATATATATTATCATAATTCTGGCTTCGACTGTGCTCAGCCACCGAATTATTCAAACTATAATTTTGTGAGATTCTGAAATAAATTCAGAATGACGTTACTTGTTATTTTTATTCGTCATGCTGAACTGGTTTCAGCATCTCATTATCGTTCCCTGAGGTTCTCGAAAGGAAAACAAAAAACCGCTACTAAAAAGTAACGGTTTTCATTATATTTTAAGCGTATTTATTAATTACTCATTTTGCTAAACAAATCCCATAAAACAACACCGCAACTTACCGATATATTTAATGAGTGTTTGGTTCCTAACTGAGGAATTTCAATACATTTATCTGATGCAGAAACTACTTCTTGCTGTACTCCTTTTACTTCATTTCCAAAAACTACAGCATACTTCTGATTTGTTTCTGGTGTAAATTCATTCAGCATGGTGCTGTTTTCTGCTTGTTCAATTGACAATACTTTTACATTTTCAGATTTTAATCTTTCTACTAACTCTAAAGTATCTTCAACATATTCCCAAGACACAGATTCTGTAGAACCTAAAGCTGTTTTATGAATTTCTTTACTTGGCGGAGTTGCTGTAATTCCACATAAATATATTTTTTCAATAAGAAAAGCATCCGAAGTTCTAAATACAGATCCGATATTATTTAAACTTCTAATATTATCTAACACCACAATAATTGGTGTCTTTGCCGCTGTTTTAAATTCCTCAACGGAAATTCTTCCTAACTCGCTATTTCTTAATTTTCTCATTTCTTCGATTAACAATAATCAGTGATCAAATATCAATTATCAGCCTTCAAAATTACTCTTTTATTACTTACTGATAATTGTTCATTGTAAAGTGAGCACTAAGTATTTTTTCTATCTTCGCAAAACTAACTTAAAATAGATAAACTTGGCAAAAACGAAGGCAAAAAAGGTAACCCCATTAATGCAACAGTACAACGGAATTAAAGCGAAATATCCGGATGCCATGTTATTATTTCGTGTGGGTGATTTCTACGAAACCTTTGGTGAAGATGCTATTAAAGCCTCAGAAGTTTTAGGTATTGTATTAACCAAACGTGGAAATGGAAGTGAAAGTGAAACGGCCTTGGCTGGCTTTCCGCATCATTCGTTAAATACCTATTTACCTAAGTTAGTAAAATCTGGACTTCGTGTTGCAATTTGCGATCAATTAGAAGACCCGAAAATGACCAAAAAGATTGTAAAACGTGGTGTAACAGAATTGGTAACTCCAGGAGTTTCTTTAAATGATGAGGTATTACAATCGAAAACTAATAATTTCTTAGCTGCAATTCACTTCGGAAAAAAACGATTAGGCGTTTCTTTTTTAGATGTTTCTACAGGTGAATTTTTAGTAGCTCATGGAGATGAAGCTTACATCGATAAATTATTACAAAACTTTTCGCCAAGTGAAATCTTGGTGCAAAAACAAAATAAACAACGTTTTTTAGAAGCGTTTACTAACGATTTTCACACCTTTTATTTAGAAGATTGGGTTTTTCAAAAAGATTATGGTTACGAAACATTAATCAATCATTTTAAAGTTCAGAATTTAAAAGGTTTTGGTGTTGAAGAAATTACAGATGGTATTATTGCTGCTGGTGCAGTAATGTATTATTTATCTGAAACACAACTAAATAAAATAGAACATATTCAATCTGTAGGACGAATTGCTGAAGATCTATATGTTTGGATGGATCGTTTTACGGTTAAGAATTTAGAATTGTACGGTGGTAATTCTGTAAACTCGGTTTGTTTATTAGACATTATCGACAAAACCATTTCTCCTATGGGAGGACGTTTATTAAAACGTTGGTTGGCTTTACCGTTGAAAGATTTAAAACCAATTCAGCAACGACAAGAACAGGTTCAGTTTTTAATTGATAACGAATCATTTTTTGATACGGTTACCTATCAACTAAAACAGATTTCCGATTTAGAACGTTTAATTTCTAAAGTTGCTACAGGTAAAGTTTCTCCTAGAGAAGTTGTTTTATTAAAAAACTCATTAAAAGCGATTCATCCGATAAAATCTGCTGCTGAAAGCACTAAAAATGCTACAGTAAAAATGATTGGTTCTTTACTGAAAGATTGTAATGATTTAATTGAAAAAATAAACACAACTTTATTTGAAGATGCTCCTGTAAATATTAATAAAGGAAATGCTATTGCTGATGGTGTTTCAGAAGAGCTAGATGAATTAAGAAATATAGCAAATTCTGGAAAAGAGTATTTAGACAATATGTTGGCTCGTGAGACTGAACGTACAGGAATTCCGAGTTTAAAAATAGCTTTTAATAATGTTTTCGGATACTATATTGAAGTTCGAAATACACATAAAGATAAAGTTCCTGAAGATTGGATTCGTAAACAGACTTTAGTAAATGCTGAACGTTATATTACTGAAGAACTTAAAGAATACGAAGCAAAAATTTTAGGTGCAGAAGATAAAATTCAGTCGTTAGAAGCTGATTTATTTATCGAACTAATTCAATACATCGTAAAAGATGTTCAAGATGTACAAAGCAACGCGCAATTAATTGCGCAACTCGATTGTTTATTGTCTTTTGCAAACTTGGCAAAAGAAAACGATTATGTGCGTCCTGTTGTTGACAATTCTACAATACTAGAAATAAAAAATGGTCGTCATCCTGTAATTGAAAAACAATTACCAATTGGTGAAGAATATGTGGCAAACGATGTGGTTTTAAATCGCGAAAACCAACAAATCATAATGATTACTGGTCCGAATATGTCGGGTAAATCTGCGATTTTACGTCAAACTGCATTAATCGTTTTATTAGCACAAATGGGAAGTTATGTTCCTGCAACTGAAGCGAAAATTGGAATTGTAGATAAAATATTTACTCGTGTGGGTGCTAGCGACAACATTTCTATGGGAGAATCTACATTTATGGTAGAAATGAATGAAACTGCTTCGATCTTAAATAACATCTCAGAACGTAGTTTAGTTTTATTAGATGAAATTGGAAGAGGTACTTCTACTTACGATGGAATTTCTATTGCCTGGGCAATTACCGAATATTTACATGAACATCCTTCAAAAGCGAAAACATTGTTTGCTACGCATTATCATGAATTAAATGAAATGACAACTACGTTTGAGCGAATTAAAAACTTTAATGTTTCTGTAAAAGAATTAGAAGACAGCATTATCTTTTTACGTAAACTCGTTGCTGGTGGAAGTAATCATAGTTTCGGAATTCACGTTGCTAAATTGGCTGGAATGCCAAATGTGGTGATTAGAAAAGCGAATAAGATCTTAAAACAGTTAGAAGAAAGTCATGCTAACAAAAATGTGGAAGACACGTTAAAAGATGTTCAAAATAACGACATGCAAATGAGCTTCTTCCAATTAGATGATCCTTTGTTAGAAGATTTAAGAGAAGAGATTTTAGCTACAGATATCGACACGTTAACACCTATTGAAGCCTTGATGAAATTGAACGAAATTAAGCGAATGTTGGTAAAAAAATAATTTCAGTTTTCTGTTATTGGTGATTAATTATCAGTTATTAGTAAACTCTATATTATCGTCATGCTGAATTCATTTCAGCATCTCATTATCATGTCAATCAAAAAACTAAACATATATCAAATATTAGATTATCTTGAAAAAAGAAAAGCCTTGTATTTAGGTAATCATTATTCTTTTAATTCTCTTGATGCTTTTATTAACGGCTATAGTTGTACTGCAGATGATAGTCATTGGTATAGCGAGGAGTTTAACGATTTTTCCTTTTTTAATGTTTGGTTACTCGGTCATTTACCAAAACATTTTGGCGAAACTGGAGGTTGGTATTGGCAAATTCACAATAGAAATTTAAATGACGATGAAAATGCTTTTAAAGAATTTTTCTTCTTTCTAAATCTATTCAAAACTTCTAAAAAGTTTACTGATGAAATAACAGATTTTTTTTATTCTATTGAAAACAAAACAACTGCAACTGCCCATAAAATAGATACTGTAGAAAAAGTAACTTTTGAAAACTCTAGATCAACATGGATTTTTAGTTATTCAAATAACGAGTTAGTAGATGAAAATTGGTTTGTTACAGAAGTTAATTTTTTAAAATGGGTGCAACAGGTTAATAATACTGTCATTACCAAAGAAGATTTTTGAGGAAAAAGCTTGATTACAAATATTCATGAGAACCTGAAATAAATTCAGGTCGACGTTATTTACTCTACATTCTTAAAGTCACAAATCTTAAAAAATTCATTTCGAATACTTGCTTCGTTATAACGACCTCCGTATTCTACAGTAGTAGTGAAGCTTTCCTTGTCTTTAATTCCTCTTGATGAAACACATAAATGTTTGGCATTTACCACCACAATTACATCTTCTGTTCCTAAAGTTTCTTGAAGATCTTTTAAAATTTGAATACACAATCGCTCTTGTACTTGTGGACGATGCGAATAATAGTCTACCAATCGATTTATTTTAGATAATCCCACAACTTTATCCTTCGGAATATAGCCTACGTGTGCGTATCCTGTAATTGGTAAAAAATGATGTTCACAAGAAGAATCTATCGTAATATTTTGCTCGACTAACATCTTTTGATATCCGTACTTATTTTCAAAAGTAGAAATCTTAGGCTTGTTCGCAGGATTTAATCCATAGAATAACTCTTTCACATACATTTTTGCAAAGCGATATGGAGTACCAGATAAACTATCATCTGTTAAATCTAAACCTAACTCTTCCATGATCTTTTTAAAATGAACCTGAATGTTAGCTATTTTTTCATCATCAGACTTATCAAAAGCATTAGGAACCATTGGGGTTTTAATGTTTGTAAGTATATGATTATCTCCTATGTGATCGTGTTTTTCCATGAATATTAGATTTTTAGCTTACTGTACAACATGTTTCATTTGAGCACTGGCAATATTTACTATTATATAAATGTAATCCTACTAAGCTTAAAGAAACTACATATATAGCTGCTTCTGGAATAGCGAATAACGCAATTTTCTCATTTATAATAATGAATGCTAATAATACCCAACTCGAAAATAAAGCATATTTCATCCATTCTTTTGATGTTTGGCTTACTGACTTAAAAATAGCAAAAAAAGAAATTACTAAAAAAATATAATCAATACTCTTCCACCAAATTGGTGCAGTTGTCCCTTCACAACATGCTCCATGAGATTGAATAACAAATAAAAAAGGTGTAAAAACACAGTGGATTAAACATAAACCGCTCGATAATGCGCCTAAAGCATCTGATTTTTGGTTTAATAACATCTATTTTTTTAATTTTGTAATTTGGTTGACAAAAATACGGTAATTTATTCTTTCGCAACACCGTTGCTTTAATTTTGTGATATGGGAATCATTAGGAAAACAAAAGCAGTAAAAATTTTACTTGATTTATTCGAGAATGAATTCTCAGCAATTTTAGCTGTTGATTTAGTAGAACGATTAAAAAATGAAATGAATAAAACTACGGTTTATCGAGCATTAGATCGTTTAGAAGATGAAGGTATTGTACATTCTTTCGTTGGAAAAAATGGTTTAAAATGGTATGCAAAATGTAAAAATAACTGTACTTCTGACCATCATAATGACATTCATCCGCATTTCGAATGTAAAAAATGTAAAAAAGTAATCTGTTTACCAGTAGAAGTTTCAATTCCAAACATTCCAAATTACACCATCGATAATACTGCTATTTTTATAACTGGTACTTGCGACAATTGTAACGATTAATTAAAGTTTAAATCATCTTTAGTATTTATCTCTTTATCACTTCCTGCTGAGGATAAAAAATATGTGTCTTCAATAACTTTATAAGAGAAAGTTGTTCCCCAACCATCGGCTAGTAAATAGTTGCGAAGCGGATTGTTTCTTTTGATTATATTTAACTCATCAGGATATTTACCAAAAACTTCTTTTTCCTTTTCTAAGAGCGCTTTTATTTCAACAACTTTATTTTTAGTCACGCTTTCATTCAAACTATTTCCAGAGAAAAAAAATATAATTTTCAGTACAATAATAACTCCCATAAGTACACCTAATAAAATACCAACTCTTTCATAAGGTGATCTCATTTTCTTTGGTGGTAAATTATTGGCTTTTTCATATGCTCTTCTTTTTTCTCTCTTTCTTCTGAAAAGAAATTCTTGTATATCTAAAGCTATAGAACCGAATATCTATATAATGCTTCCTATAAATTCTAACATAGAAACAATTTATTAAAATTTCATTTTCAAGATTCAATAATAACTATTTTTGCTGACTGTTATGCAACACGATATTAGTTTTAAATATATTAATAAATTAGCTATTCCTGCTTTAATAACTGGTGTTGCAGAACCTTTGCTATCTACAACAGATTTAGCCATTGTTGGAAACATTAAAGAAAATGCTACCGAAAGTATTGCTGCTATTGGAATTGTTGGTGCTTTTTTATCTATGCTAATCTGGGTATTTGGCCAAACTCGTAGTGGAATTTCTTCTATTGTTTCTCAATATGTTGGCGCACAGCGTATCGATGAAATTAAAAATTTACCTGCACAAGCCACAGTAATAATTGTTGGTGTTAGTTTACTAATTTTAGGATTAAGTTATCCGTTTGCAAAAGAAATTTTTCAGTTTTATAATGCATCCGGACAAGTTTTAGAGTATTCTGTTGATTATTATAAAATCAGAGCTTTTGGTTTTCCTTTTACTTTATTTACAATCGCTGTTTACGGAACTTTTAGAGGTTTACAAAACACGTTTTATCCTATGGTTATTGCAATTATAGGAACTGTTGTAAACATTGTTTTAGACTTAGCTTTTGTTTACGGAATTGAAGGATATATTCCTGCCATGCATATCGAAGGAGCTGCCTATGCAAGTGTTATTGCACAAATTGTAATGGCTGTAATTGCTTTGGTTTTATTATACAAAAAGACTTCAATTTCTTTACGTTTTAAACTACCATTTAATCAAGAAATTCCGAGATTTATTTCTATGGTTCTTAATCTATTTGTTAGAACTATAGCTTTAAATTTAGCTTTGTATTTCGGAACTTCTTATGCTACAGCTTACGGAAACGAATATATCGCTGCCTATACAATTGGACTCAACTTATGGTTGATGGGTGCATTTATAATGGACGGATATTCTTCTGCAGGAAATATTTTATCAGGAAAATTATTAGGTGCAAAAGCTTATAAAACTTTAGTAGAACTAGGAAATCGTTTGATTTTATATGGGTTTTTATTAGGAATAGCTTTGGCAATTATTAGTTTTATTTTATATCAACCTATCGGAAGGTTATTTACACAAGAAACCGAAGTTTTAACGAGCTTCTACGAAGTGTTTTGGGTGATTTTACTAATGCAACCTTTCTGTTCTTTGGCGTTTATTTATGACGGAATGTTTAAAGGTATGGGAGAAATGGAATATTTGCGAAATTTATTATTGTTATCGACAGGATTAGTATTTATTCCAACATTGCTTTTTTTCGATTATTTAGACTATAAATTATACGCTATTTGGATCGCTTTCTTCGCTTGGATTATTGCTCGTGGATTACCACTAATTCTTAAGTTTAGAAGTAAGTTTTTAAGATTGTCTAAAGACGAATTATAACTCTTTCTCAAAAACAATCTTTTGTTGTCCGCTAGTATTGGTGTATACTTGAACAATATCAAATCCGTTTTTAATATTTAAAATCAGCATTGGTTTAAAACGATTCATCGATTTTGTTCGAAGCTTTTTATATCCTTTCTTTTTTACTAATTCTTCTTGTTTCTTAGCTAGTTCTTGTGCAATTCCTTTTCTTCTGAAATCAGGTAACACTCCCCCAACCCAACTGTAAAAAGTAGTTTCATTATATCGATATCCTATTTTAAATCCAACTGGTGAATTTTCAAAATAAGTCAATACAATTATTATATCTGTTTTAGTTGTAATTCTATCAATAAAAAAATCAGGCTTTGCATCATCGAAAATTGTTTGATACAAGTGCAAAAGTTCCTTTAAAATAGTATCTTTAGGAATACCTTCAATAATTACCATTTTTATGCTTTTCATGCTTCTTTTTTTCAGAAAAAATAAAATTAAGACTATTTTTGAACAAACAACTAAATAAATGACAACAACAAGACTTAACGGAAGTTTATATACACATATAGAGAATAAAATAGCTACAATAGAATTTGGGCATCCTGCCAGTAATTCTTTTCCTAGTGAATTATTAGATCGCTTGACAAAAGAATTGAATACATTATCAAACAACAACACTGTAAATATTATTGTTTTAAAATCTGAAGGAGAACGTGCTTTTTGTGCTGGTGCTTCTTTTGATGAATTAGTTGCAATTGATAATTTAGATAATGGAAAAAAATTCTTTTCCGGATTTGCTAATGTAATTAATGCGATTCGTACTTGTTCGAAATTAGTTATCGGTAGAGTTCAAGGAAAAGTTGTAGGTGGAGGTGTTGGTTTAGCAGCTGCCTGTGATTATGTGTTAGCTACTGAAGCGGCAAGTATTAAACTTTCTGAATTTACTATTGGTATCGGACCTTTTGTTATTGCTCCTGCAGTAGAACGAAAAATTGGAGTAAGTGGTTTGGCAGAATTAACTTTAGATGCTACAAGCTGGAAAAATGCATATTGGGCAAAAGACAAAGGTTTATATGCTAAAGTTTTCGATTCTCTTTCTGAATTAGATAAAGAAGTGAACTTGTTAGCTGAAAAATTAGCTTCTTATAATCCTGATGCTTTATTTGAAATGAAAAAAACACTTTGGGAAGGAACTGAAAACTGGAGTGAATTATTAGTTGAAAGAGCAAAAATTACAGGAAGATTAGTACTTTCTGAGTTTACTAAAAATGCACTAGCTAAATTCAAAAAATAATAAGAAACAAAACTATGGAAAAGTCTAAATCAGGATCGCCAATTTACAGATACGACGAAAACAATAAAAATAAATTTGAAATAGCTTCTGGAGAATCTTCTCTGGAAGCTATTTCAGATCATATAGAAAAACACGTAGGAGAAATCGATATGGTTTTTCATGAAATTGTTTCTGATCAAGTACATATTGATGTACATTGGGTTAAACCAACTGCAACAAAACCTTTTCACACTTTAGTTACTTCTGGTATGAGCGATAAACCTATGAATACTCCAGAAGGTATTGAAGGTTGTAATTATGCAGAATTAAGCATTTGTTTACCTGAAGATTGGAAAATTTCTGAAGAAGATTTTAAAGATGAAAGCAATTACTGGCCAATTCGATGGTTAAAATTTTTAGCATGTTTTCCTAATGAATACAACACATGGTTAGCTTACGGACATACTATGCCAAATGGAGATCCTGCGCAACCTTTTGATGCTAAAACTAAACTAAGTTCTGTTGTTTTATTACCTTCTATTGTTTTTAATGAACAATTTCACACGTTAACTTTAGAAAATAAATCTATAGATTTTTACACATTAATTCCTTTATATCAAGAAGAGTTAGATCTTAAAATGACCAAAGGTGTTGAATCTCTTTTTAATGGTTTTGATAAACACAATATTTCTGATGTTTTGAATTTAACTAGACCTAATATTGCTAAACGTAAAAAGTTATTTGGATTGTTTTAAATCGTATTGAATTATGATATCTCTTGTTAGAACCGATTCAGAAAACAAAGATTTTAGAGCTTTAGTAAAACAATTGGATGCTTTTTTAGCTGTTACAGATGGTGATGATCATGATTTTTACAATCAATACAACAAACTCGATCTTATCAAACATGTTGTTCTTATTTATGTTGATAACGAACCTTTAGCTTGTGGAGCCATTAAACAATACGATACAACTACAATGGAAATTAAAAGAATGTTTACTTCTGAAAAAGCAAGAGGTAAAGGTTTGGCTTCACAAATACTAAAAGCATTAGAAATTTGGGCAAAAGAACTTTCTTTTAATCGATGTATTTTAGAAACTGGAATTAGACAAGTTGAAGCAGTTCATCTTTACAAAAAAAACAATTATAAAATCATAGAAAATTACGGACAGTATTCTGGTTTAGAAGAAAGTATTTGTTTTGAAAAAAGAATTTAAAAATATCTTCTAACTTTTATATCACTACATTATTAACTCTTTAATTTTTTAAATTAACGTATGCAATGCGAGTGAATTAAAATTGTATTTTTGCGGAATATTTTAATTGAAATTATGGGAGAAAATATTTTATTTCTTGGATTAGCATTAGCTGTTGGCGTTGTATACTTTGTTAACAAGTATAGAAATAATAAAAAATTTAGAAGGTAGTGAGTAAGATTAGAATAACAAAAAAGTTCACTTTCGAAACAGCTCATGCTTTATATGGGTATGACGGAAAGTGTAAAAATATTCATGGACACAGTTACAAGTTATTTGTTACTGTAATCGGTGAACCAATATCTGATACCAATAACCCAAAATACGGAATGGTAATTGATTTTGGTGATTTAAAAAAGATCGTAAATAAAGAAATCGTTGATGAGTTTGATCACTCGACTTTATTCAATAAAAATACACCTCATCTCGAATTAGCTGAATATCTTAAGGAACTTGGACATCATATTCTTTTAGTGGATTATCAGCCGTCAAGCGAAATGATGGTCATTGATTTTGCTAAAAAAATATCTGGAAATTTACCAGAAGGAATTCGTTTACATTCATTAAAGTTACAAGAAACTGAAAGTTGTTATGCAGAATGGTTTGCATCAGACAATATTTAGTTCTTTTTTTCTTTAGATATATAAAAGATATATTCAATAAAACTTAAAAAAGATATAAGCCATGAAATTATTAAAGTCATTTATTTTATTTGTTGCTTTTGCAACATTAGCGAGTTGTGGTGGTGATGACGATGCACCTGTATTCGAATTAACTACAGAAAACTTTGCAGGAACTTATGCTGTAACAAAATTAAGAGGTACCAACAAAACTTCAACAACGGCTTCTGGTCAAACTGTAGATATTTCTACTGAATCTTATGAAGGAGATACATTTCAAGTTGATTTAGTGCTTTCTGCTAACGGATCGTTTACCTATTCTGGAGAATATAGAGAAGTTGCAGTTACTAAGCTAAATAATGGATCTGCGCCTGTACAAGAAACTAGTATTGAAACTGAAAATAGTTCTGGAACCTATACTTTAGATTCTTTAAATAGAAGAGTTACTTTTACAGATACTAATATTGGTGTAATTAATGGAATTTTTGAAATTACTTCTTTTAGTGCGAATACTTTAGTACTTTCTAAAGAAGCAGAAGCTACAGACAATCAAATTACAACAACTGAAGAAATAACTATTACTTTTGAGAGACAATAGAAATTAGTTACTAAATCATATTAAAAAAGCAGACAAATAATTGTCTGCTTTTTTAGTTTATGAACTCTTTTGTTTTTTACTTACCATTAAACTCATTCATAGTATTTGAAATTCCAGCATTTATAAACGATGTAATCGCGTTTACACTTTTTGGTATTCTCTCTATAAGCTGACTCTCTTCTTCATCGCTCCATTGTCCTAAAACGAAGTCTACTTGTCTTCCTTTTTTATATTCTGAACCTACACCAAAACGGAATCTAGGATAAGAACCTGTATTTAATTTTTCTTGAATATCCTTTAAACCATTGTGTCCACCTGCGCTACCTCTACTTTTTATTCTTAGTTTTCCAAAATCTATATTCAAATCATCCGTAATAATTAATACATTTTCAATTTGAATATTTTCTTTCTTCATCCAGTACAAAACAGCTTTTCCACTTAAATTCATATAAGTGTTTGGTTTTAATACAAAAACAGTTTTTCCTTTTACTTTTAATTGTGCTAAATCACCTAATTTCTCTGTAGAAAAAGAAGCTTCGTTTTCTTTTACAAAAGCATCTACAATTTTAAAGCCTATATTATGTCTAGTATTATCATACTTTTCACCAATATTTCCTAGACCTACAATTAAAAATTTCTTCATAATATCTTCTTCTGATTCTTGTTTTTGGCCAAAAATTCTACCAACTAAGGAAAGAAAATTCATCATAAACATTAATTTATAAATGCAAATCTATAAAAGAAGCATCGATTTTCATGCTTTTTTGATATTTATCTATAGTCAAATATTTATCAACTTACATAAAGTTCCGTTCATCGATAATTCAAAAGATCAATCTTCCATTTTTCCTAATTTTACAGTGTTAGTTAGTATTTCATATAAACAAAATATAGATAATAATAGCTCGGGGGGGAGTTATCATTTATAAACAAAGAAGTCACCTTTATTACTGAGGTGACTTCTTTGTTTACTACTATTTTTAATCTATGATTCAAATATAATCTTTATCCTAAATTCAATGTTTTCAAACTACATATAACTACGATTCATCGATAATTTAAAAGATCAATCTTCTCTTTTTCCTAATTTTACAGTGTTAGTTAGTATTTCATATAAACAAAATATAGATAATAATAGCTCGGGGGGGCGTTATCATTTATAATCAAAGAAGTCACCTTTATTACTGAGGTGACTTCTTTGTTTACTACTATTTTTATCTATGATTCAACAATAATTCTTCATCTCTAAATTCAATGTTTTCAAACTACATATAACTGCTATTCATCGATAATTTTAAACTTAGAAAAACAATCATTCATAATTTTGATATATACTATAAATAGTATGATTCGAAGGGGGATTATACAGATTATAGTGCTTTGCCACCTTAGTTAATAGGTGGCATTTTTATTTCTAATAAACTATTTGTGAAACAAAATAAGTAACTAAATCTTATATAAAACAAAGAGTAGCACGTTAGCAATTAGAAAAATCTATTTTTTATCGTTAATCTACATTGAAACCTTTATGAACTCTATAAAATTACCATTCGTCGATAGTTAAAACAAAAAAAGTAGAATTAATAGTAAATTTAAAGTGGAAAGAAAGTAGTAAATGAGTTTCTGAATAACAAAATTTAAGGTTTATAGTTCGGGGGGACTATAGTTATTTAGACACATAAAGCCGTCTCAATGAGACGGCTTTTTATTTTTTCAATATCTTTTTATACTATAAATCGAACTTAATTCCTTGTGCTAAAGGTAATTCTGTAGTATAATTAATTGTATTTGTTTGACGACGCATATAAATTTTCCAAGCATCTGAACCAGATTCTCTTCCTCCTCCAGTTTCTTTCTCACCACCAAAAGCTCCACCAATTTCAGCTCCAGAAGTTCCTATGTTTACATTTGCAATACCACAATCTGATCCAGCGTGCGATAAGAAACGTTCAGCTTCACGCAAATTGTTGGTCATAATTGCAGAAGATAAACCTTGTGCAACACCATTTTGCAAATTAATTGCATTCTCTACATCACCTGAATACTTTAATAAATATAAAACTGGAGCAAATGTTTCATGTTGAACGATTTCATAATCATTTGCAGCTTCTGCAATAGCAGGTTTTACATAACAACCACTTTCATATCCTTCACCTTCTAAAACTCCTCCTTCTACAATAATGTTTCCACCTTCAGCTACAACTTTCTCTAAAGCTTTGTTATACATTGCAACTGCATCTTTATCGATTAACGGTCCCACATGATTGTTTTCATCTAAAGGATTACCAATACGTAATTGTTTATAAGCATCTACAACTGCATTTTTTACTTTATCGTAAATAGAATCATGAATAATTAATCTTCGTGTAGAAGTACAACGTTGTCCTGCTGTTCCTACAGCTCCAAAAACAGCTCCAATTACTGTCATTTTAATATCAGCATCCGGAGTAACAATAATTGCATTATTTCCTCCTAATTCTAATAAACTTTTACCTAAACGACCTGCAACTTCACTAGCAACAATTTTACCCATACGAGTAGAACCTGTAGCAGAAACTAAAGGAATTCTAGTATCTTTAGAAATAAACTCTCCAACTACATAATCTCCATTTACTAAACAAGAAATTCCTTCTGGTAAATTGTTTTCTTGTAAAACCTCAGTAATTATGTTCTGACAAGCTACACCACATAATGGAGTTTTCTCAGAAGGTTTCCAAACACAAACATCACCACAAATCCAAGCTAAAGCTGTGTTCCAAGACCAAACAGCTACTGGAAAGTTAAATGCAGAAATAATTCCTACAACTCCTAACGGATGATATTGTTCATACATTCTATGTCCTGGTCTTTCAGAATGCATTGTTAACCCATGTAACTGACGCGATAATCCGACAGCAAAATCACAGATATCAATCATTTCTTGAACCTCACCTAAACCTTCTTGGTAACTTTTACCCATTTCATAAGAAACTAATTTACCTAAAGCTTCTTTCTTTTCTCTCAATTTCTCTCCAAACTGACGTACAATTTCACCACGTTGAGGAGCTGGCATTACTCTCCAAGTTTTAAATGCTTCAGTAGCGGCAGTCATTACATTCTCATAATCTTCTTTAGTAGAAGCTTTTACTTTAGCAATTAGTTTTCCATCTACTGGAGAATAACTTTCAATAAGTTCTCCATTAGAAAACCACTTAGAACCTGTAGATGTTCCTTCATTTATATCATTAACCCCTAAGGTTTTTAATGCTTCTTTAATACCAAAATCTGTCATTTTGTAGTTACGTTTTAGTTGTTTAAATTGAAGTCAAATTTACAAATAAATCACTATTATTAAAATTAAACAAAACCTATAATTTTTGTTTAAAATATAACTTACCATGAAAACCTTATTAACCAGTTTATCTTTAGTATTTCTTTTAATTAGTTGTAAAACAGAACCAGAAAAAAAAGAAATCCAAAATGAAAAAATTAATGAATTTGCTATTGTAATCCATGGTGGAGCTGGAACTATTCTAAAGAAAAACATGACTCCTGAAAAAGAAAAAGCATATCAAGACAAATTGAAAGAAGCAATAAAAGTAGGATATGACATACTTAAAAATGGTGGTAAAAGTATTGATGCCGTTGAGCAAACTATTCATGTTTTAGAAAATTCTCCATTATTTAATGCTGGAAAAGGAGCTGTTTTTACTCATGAAGAAACTAATGAATTAGACGCTTCTATAATGACTGGAAATGATTTAAATGCTGGTGCTATAGCTGGTGTTACTGATATTAAAAACCCAATTTCTCTAGCAAGAAAAGTAATGGAAAACTCTGAACATGTAATGCTTTCTGGCAAAGGAGCTTCTGTTTTTGCTAAATCTCAAGGTATTGAAATTGTTGACTCTAGTTACTTTTACACAGAAAATAGATTTAAATCTTTACAACGTGTTAAAGAAAAAATGAAAGCTGAATTAGATCACGATGCTAAAACTGCTTTTTACGACCCTATTATTAAAGATTCTAAATTCGGAACCGTGGGTTGCGTTGCTTTAGATAAAGATGGAAATATTACTGCCGGAACTTCTACTGGTGGAATGACTAACAAACGTTGGAATAGAATTGGTGATGCTCCAATTATTGGTTCTGGAACTTATGCAAATAATGCTACTTGTGGTGTTTCTTCTACAGGTTGGGGTGAATATTTTATAAGAGCTCAAGTAGCTCACGATATTTCTGCTTTGATGGATTATAAAGGTTTATCGTTAAAAGAAGCTGCAAAAGAAGTTATTCAGAATAAACTTACCAAATTAGGTGGTACAGGTGGAATTATTGCTGTTGATAAAAATGGAAATATGGTTTTTGAATTTAATACCGCAGGAATGTATAGAGCTTCTATGAACGCTAAAGGTGAAACTGAAGTGAAAATTTATAAAGAGTAAAATTTTAGTATTAGTTATACTTCTAAAGAACTATGATAAACCATAGCTCTTTTTGTTTGATTGTTTTTTTATTAAATGTTCCATGTGAAACGAACTTTTAAAAATCAAATGTTACTCCAGAATATATTCCGAAAATAAAAGGACTAAATCCATTAGAGTTTTCTGAAAATGTATTTAACTGCGCTTTTAACATTGGATTAAAGTTTAAATTCAATTTTTTAGATAATTGAACATCAATATTAATTCCTAAGTTTCCACTGAAATTTAATGCATTTAAATTATTTGCTTCTCCTATAGGTTGATTTAAAATACTTGAGTTTAACGCTACGGAGTTTTCATTTAAAAACAAAGTACTAAACCCTGTTACAAACTGAGTTTTAAATGTTTTGTTTTCATAGAATTGGTATTGAACTTCTACAGGTATTTCAAAATAACTATATGTTTGTGCGATATTTCCTATTTGAGCAGTATTAGTACCTTGACTATCTGGTCCTAATGATAAACCGTCTTTTTCGGTAGGTTCTAAACTAATAAAGGTAAATGTATCATTAATTGAAAAATTAACTGCTTTTAAATTATTATCAGAAGTTGTACTAGAAAATAAACCTACGTTCTCTGTATTTATAATATTTTTTTGAAACTGCAAACCTGTTCTAATTGACCATTTCTCATTTAATTGATATCCTACTTTTATTCCATATGCTAAAGTTCCATCTGTTGAAATAGAATTGGAGTTTAAGCTTTTATCTATTGAAGATCCACCAGAAAATGCACTTGACCCTGTAACTCCAACAATGGGTGTAACACTCCATTTTTTTGAAATTTTGATTTTCTCTTCTTCCTTAAAATTTTCATCAACTAAAGCTACTAATGCTTGTTTTTTTTCTTTTGTTTTCTTAGATATTTTATCTTTTTTACTTTTTGTTTTTTCTACTTTATTATCTGCTATTAAAACATTGTTTTTAAGTTCATTTACTTGTTTCTTTTTTAAAATTTTATTTGTCTCTTTTTTAGATGAATTAGTTTTAGTTTTTAATTTCTCTTTGAAACTTTTATTCGTTTCAGATTTAGCAATTTCAATTTTTGTGCTTGTTACACTATTATTTTTCTTTTGATTTATGTTATTGTTTACCATCTCGGTTACAACCTCTTCTTTTGATATTTTTTCTTTTGTCGTTGAAATTATTGTGTCAATATTCATTTGTTGCGTTTCAACAACAGGGAAATGATCATTTATTGGTGTAGAAAAATCAATATTAGAGTCGTCTTTAAAAGGATTTGTAATTAGTAAAGTAATTAATAAAATTGCTGCGGCTCCAGAAGATAACCACCAAAAAGGTATGATTCTTTTCTTTTTTTTCTTTGAAAGTTTATTTTCAATATTCTGCCATAATTCTGGGTTTGGCATTACTTCAAAGTCTTTCAACTTTTCTTGAAATAATCTGTCTATGTTTTTATCTTCCATCATTATGCCTTTTCTAATTTTAACTGATATGCTTCTAATTTACTCTTCAAAATTTTCTTTGCTCTAGATAGATTTGATTTAGATGTTCCTTCAGAAATGTTTAATAAGTCTGCTATTTCTTTATGAGAAAAATTATCTAATACATAAAGATTGAAAACCAAACGGTAACGGTCTGGAAGTTCTTGAATTAAACTTAGTAATACATCAATATCAATGTTACTTTCATCTAAACTTACCTCCTCTTCCTTTACATCTATTTCTTCTTTTACTAAGTAAAGTTGTGTTTTATCTTTGTATTTTTGAAGTGCTGTTGTAATCACAACTCTTCGTAACCATCCTTCAAAAGATCCTTTGTTTTTGTATTGATTAATTTTATCAAAAGCTTTTAAAAAACTATCTTGAAGAACATCTTCTGCATCTTGATAATTTCTACAGTATTTTAAACTCAAAGCAAAGAGTTTCCCAGCAAAGATTTGATAAATCTGAGATTGCGCTTGTAAATTATTGCGCTTACATTCTTCTATGAGTTTATGTATTTTAATAATTGAGTTATTTATTATTTGTTGTATAATAAATTAGAACAGCTTTTCCATCTTCACATGCTACACTAACTGGTTGAGTAATTAAACTACAATCAGAAATTGCTCCTGTTTTCTTATTTAATTCGGTATTAAGTTCATTAAAATCAGCTACTTTTTGTAAAAATAAACTTACATCAATCGTCGTTGGATATGCTATATATCCCCAAGGTCCTCCACATGGTTTTACACCATAAGAAGTAAATGACCATTCTGATGCATCTGTACAAGATTTACTACTTGCTAACGCTTTAATTTCATTAAACATTTCTTGTAATTGTTCTTGATCTCTTTCTAAATCTGATGCGTTATCCTTACAAGAAATAAACGCTAAAAATAAAATGAAAATAAATTTAAAACTTTTCATGTAAGGCTATTTTTATCTAATTAAAGTATATCGAACATCATCGAAAGCAATGCCATAATCAATAGTAATTTTATTATCATTCATTACTATAACTCCTTTCCTATCCTCAACAACTAAAATATCGTTTCCATTTTCTGTTTCGATAGTAAATTTATAGACTCCTGTATGATTTTGACTAAAAAAAGGTTGAATACCTACTTGAATGTCTACAGAATTATTTATAGTTATTGTATTATTTTTAAAGTTAAAAGACCATTCTATTTCTCCTTTAGTATAGGTTGTAGGTTGCGCCAAACTTCCTTCTATCATTACCATATTCCAACTTCCTTCTAGTACATTCTGTACTTCATCATTAGTTTCGTCTTCACTACAGGCTGCCAAACTAAAAATAAGTACTAAAATTGCTGTTATATAAACTTTACTTTTCATTATTTCTTAATAATTATAATTTATTGGTGAATTCCACTGATCTAAATTTAATATCATTTCATCATACTGTGCTGATCGTAATTTTGAAATATTAAATTTTACCTCTCTGGTTACTATTGCTAAACATGCTTCTTCATTAATAAACTTTAATCTTAAATTTCTTTGAATAGGAAAAGATTCTAGAATTTGTTCCGAATCAATTAAATTCATAATCCAACTATCTCCACTACAACCTGAAGAAGTTATTTCGAGCGTTAAAATATTATTTTCTACAGAAGCCGAAGTTATAGTATAGTTACTAGTATCCGTAGAGTCATATCTTTCTTTATCAATAATCAACTGATTATAATTTCTCCAAATTACTCCAACTAACTTTGCTTCTTCTTGAAAATTTGTACACGTATTTACTCCTGCAATACCTCCAAACTCACAAATTACATCTCCAAAACTGTTATACACTTTTGTTAAAGCATCGGTGCAATCAATACAATCATTGATTAAAAACACATTCTCATCTTCATACCTGAATTGAATTATTTCTACTTTTACAGAATTCATTAATCTTTCAAAATTTTCCTTTTTCTCTTTTAGCCATTGCAAACTTTCTAAAGGATTTGTTGGATTAAAATTTGTAATATTTTCGTCTTTCAAGCAAGACATAAATGAAAGACTAATGAATAAACTGTAAAAGACCCTTCTCATAATTTAACTATTAACTTTAATTTTTAATTCTTTTATTTACCTAATAGATGGGCTTTTTTTGTAAAGGTTGCGTGAGTAACTTGTATTTTTGTATGTATTATGGAAAATTGTTTCACAAATATTAATTCTACTGATGAATTTGAAGCAAAGGCTTTACAAACTTTTGCATATCAATTCGAAAATAATCGTGTA
The DNA here is from genome assembly GCF_900198195.1 of Tenacibaculum jejuense. Lineage (NCBI taxonomy): Bacteria > Pseudomonadati > Bacteroidota > Flavobacteriia > Flavobacteriales > Flavobacteriaceae > Tenacibaculum > Tenacibaculum jejuense. The sequence goes on from NZ_LT899436.1 coordinate 4,605,115, forward strand.
TATCGATCTTTTTGTGATCTATTATATACACATCCTAGTGATATAAAAGAAATACATGAAATTCCTTTTTTACCTATCCAATTCTTTAAATCACATGAAGTTATAAGTGGAACAGCTCCTATTCAAGAAACTTTTAGTAGTTCTGGAACCACTGGAAGTGTTACTAGTAAACATTATGTTTCTGATATTTCTTTATATGAAAAGAGTTATTTAGAAGGTTTTGAACATTTTTATGGAAATATAGAAGATTATGTTGTTTTAGCGCTTTTACCAAACTATTTGGAAAGAAAAGGTTCATCTTTAATATATATGGTGAACGACCTTATAAAAAGATCTAAAAACGCCGACAGTGGGTTTTATTTAAACAACTTAAATGAACTTGCTGATAAACTAACTTCTTTAGATAATGGACATAAAAAAGTACTTTTAATTGGTGTTTCTTTTGCTCTTTTAGATTTAGTTGAAATGCATCAATTTAATTTTAAAAATACCATTATTATGGAAACTGGTGGTATGAAAGGTAGAAGAAAAGAGTTGATTAGAACAGAACTTCACCATATTTTAAAAAGTGGATTTGGTGTTGATAAAATTCATTCTGAATATGGTATGACAGAACTTTTAAGTCAAGGTTATTCTACAGGAGATGGAATTTTTAATTGTCCTCCTTGGATGAAAATTCTTACCAGAGATACAGAAGATCCATTAACTATCACAAAAACAAAAAAAACTGGCGGAATAAACGTTATTGATTTAGCCAATTATAATTCTTGCTCTTTTATTGCAACACAAGATTTAGGAAAGATTTACGACGATAATTCTTTTGAAATTATTGGTCGTTTTGATAATTCTGATATCCGTGGTTGTAATTTAATGGTATTTTAAGAGACAAATAAATATATTTATAAACTGATTTAAAATAGTTTACCAATGAAAAAAACAATCTTTCTTCTATTTACAATTTTTGCATCTATTACATTTTATCAATGCGGACCAAAAACAGATGATAAAGTAGCTGTTGGTGGTTACGATGTAGTTTCTTACTATTCAACTGATGGACCTGTAAAAGGAAATGAAACATTTACCACAGATATTGATGGAAAAACGTACTATTTTTCTAATAAAGAAAGTTTAGAAGAATTTACGAATAACCCTAATAAATATATTCCTCAGTATGGGGGATATTGTGCTTATGCTGTCGCTGAAAAGAAGATTAAAATGGGTGTAGATCCAGAAGTTTATGAAATAAGAGATGGTAAATTATATCTTTTTTATAACTCCTTTTTTGCGAATAAATTAAATGACTGGCAAGAAGGAGATACTAAAGCTTTACAAGCTAAAGGAGATAAAAACTGGGAAGAGATAAAAAATTCAAAATAAATAACATGAATCGTTTTTTATTCGTTTTACTATTTGTAACAGCTACTGTGTTTGGACAAAAAGAGCATCTTAACACTAAAAAAGGAGTTGTAGCGAAAGGTTATGATGTTGTGGCTTATTTTAATAACACTGCCGTTAAAGGGAAAAAACAATTAAGTATAAATCATAACGGTGCAACTTACCGTTTCTCTTCTGAAGGAAATTTAGTAGCCTTTAAAAAGAATCCAGATAAATATTCACCACAATATGGCGGATACTGTGCTTACGCTATTGGTGTTAATGGTAAAAAAGTAGACATAAATCCGAAAACTTTTGAAATAAGAGACGGAAAATTATATCTTTTCTATAATTCTTGGGGAACTAATACCTTAAAATTATGGCTAAAAGAAGATCCTAAAAAATTAAAAGAGCAAGCAGATAAGAACTGGTCGAAAATTACTAATTAGCTTTTTCTTCCTGTTCTTGCATATCTTTAGTTAAATCCAGCCTTCTCAAGGTTGGATTTAATATTCCTGTACTAATCACAGTTAATAAAGTCATTGTTCCTCCAAAAACAACAGCCGTAACTGTTCCCATTAATTTAGCTGTTAATCCACTTTCTAAAGCTCCTAATTCATTAGATGATCCTACAAACATTGAGTTTACTGAAGCTACTCTACCTCGCATATGGTCTGGTGTTTTTAACTGTAAAATGGTTTGTCTGATAACCATAGAAACTCCATCAGTAACACCACTAAAAAATAAAGCAATAAGTGATATCCAAAAACTTGTTGATAAACCAAAAATTATAATACATAAACCAAATCCAAAAATCGCAGCTAATAATTTCATTCCTGCATTTTTACTAATTGGTATATACGCGGTAGTTAACATCGTAAGAAAAGCTCCTACGGCAGGTGCAGCTCTTAAAAAACCAAATCCTTTAGAACCTACTTGTAAAATATCTTGAGCAAAAACAGGTAATAAAGCTATTGCACCTCCAAAAAGAACAGAAATCATATCTAAAGTTATAGCACCTAGTATAGCTTTTGTTTTAAAAACAAATGAAATACCTTCTTTTAAACTTTTAGAAACAGGCTCACCTTTTTTAGGATTCATAATTGGTTTTCTCTTTATAAGAAATACTAAAAAAGAAGAAAGTAAAACTAGACTAAAAACAATACATAAAGATAAATTTACACCTATTAAATATATAGTATATCCTGCAAAAGCTGGTCCTAAAACACTTGCCATTTGCCAAGTGGAACTACTCCATGTTGCTGCATTTGGATATAATTTTTTTGGTACAATTAAAGCTATTAAAGAAAAAATTGTTGGTCCGAAGAAAGAACGTAATAATCCTCCAAAAAACACTAATGCATAAATTGAATATAAAACGGTATTAGAACTCCAACCAGAGATAAAATCTGGATTAGTTAAAAAATATAGTCCAAAACTTATTAATGAAAATAAACCAATACATAATGCAAAAAGATTCCTCTTCTCTTTCTGATCCACAATATGACCAGCAAATAAAGCCATAGAAAAAGCTGGTAAGAATTCGAATGCTCCTATTAAACCTAAACTCCATGGATCTTTAGTTATCGAATATACTTGCCACTCAATTATTATAAATTGCATAGACCAAGCAAATACAAGTAAAAACCTTACCAATAAAAAAATATTAAACTCTTTAATTCGTAAAGACGCGTAGGGATCTTGTTTTTGCATAAAGTGTTAGCTTAATTTCAAATCCATTAGGATTGAAAACGTTTCATTTACATCATTCTCTTTTACAACAATTGTCATTTCATGTGTTGTTGAAATTACTTCTTGAACAGCAATGTTTGCCCAAGCAAATTGTTTTAAGATGAAATAATAAATTCCAGATTGTTCTAAGTTTTCTTTTGGTAATTTTATAGTAATAGAAGCTAAATTGTCTACATTATTAATTAGAATCTCTTTCAAAAAAGTTTCTTGAATTAAAGGTTGTAAGCTTTTACTGGCTACAATATTTGTTTCAAAAATACCTTGAGATATGGTTAAAAATAAATCGTTATTCTCTGCAGATTCTCCTAAAATAATGGCTATCTTTTTAAATAAAGTAGGAGAATTTTTAAAAGTAAAATCACATAAATCCGAACGCACAATTACATCTCCTAAATCTAAAGCTAGCTTCTTAATATTCTTTCGAATACGTAATTCATTAGCTGGCGACAATCTATTAATTGCCATCATTACAGCTCCAACTTTTACTTCTTTTTTAAGTTGTTGGGCTACTTCAGGTAAAATTAACCTGGCTAATGAGGAAACATTGATTAACTTTTCGTTTAAGGCTTCTTCAATAAATGGGGTTTTTCTTATAGTAATTTCAACAGCTTCTTGAATTGTTTTCATCGTTGTTTAAAAATATACTAGTTGTTGTAAAAATATTAAAATTTGTTAATTTTTATTTAACTTTTTCCAAAATATTTAATAACCTATTTGTATTGCTAAAATTTTTTTTTCGTTTACTTTTGTGGCGTAAAATTTTAGGCGTTAGATGATGTTTGATTTCATTTTGTAGGTATTATTTGAAGGGTTTTTATACTTTTAATTTGAAAAATTAATCTAACATATTTGTTAGTTTCTCAAACACTTCTTTCGCCTCTTTTTTTCCATATAAAATGCTGTAAATAGCATCTATAATAGGCGTTTTAGCACCATTTTCTTCATTAATCTTGTAGGCACTTTTTGTAGCATAATATCCCTCTGCAACCATATTCATTTCTAACATCGCAGACTTTACTGTATATCCTTTACCAATCATGTTTCCAAACATTCTATTTCTACTGAAAACAGAGTAACCTGTTACTAGTAAATCTCCTAAATAGGCAGAGTTATTAATATTTCGTTTCATTCGGTGTACTTTTTTAATGTATCGTTTCATTTCACGAATAGCATTACTCATTAACACCGACTGAAAATTATCACCATATCCTAATCCATGAGCTATACCTGCAGCAATTGCATAAATATTCTTCAACATGGCAGAATATTCTGTTCCAAAAATATCGTCTGATACTTTTGTTTTTATATATCTTCCTTTAATACATTTACTAAGCTCCTTTGCTTTCTTTTCATCTTGAGAAGCAATTGTTAAATACGATAAACGTTCCATAGCAACTTCTTCTGCATGACAAGGTCCAGCAATTACTCCAATATTTTCATAAGATACATTATAGTTTTTATGAAAATGTTCACCAACAATTAACCCTGTTTCTGGAACAATACCTTTTATTGCTGAAAAGATAATTTTATTATCTAATCCTATAGTTAATTTTTCTAACTCTGAATTTAAAAAAGCTGAAGGAATAGCGAAAATTAAAACATCATAATTTTCTACTAAAGTATTGATATCGTTTGTTAAATCTAATTGTTCTGGGTGTAATTCTGCAGAACTTAAATAATTCGGATTATGCTTGTTTCTCTTAATATGTTCTATAGCATATATGCTTCTCATATACCAACCGATTTTGGCTTTATTTTCTGAAAGCATTTTAACAATTGCAGTAGCCCAACTTCCTCCACCAATAACGGCTATTTTTTCAAATTCGCTCATTTATGTTGTTTGTTTTACGATGCTAAATTAATAAAACTATAATCTAGTGCGTAATTGTTAGTATTATTTATCTTTGAAACGCTAAAAAATGTGAAATGAACGTTGAAATAATTAATAAATCTAAGCATCAAATTCCTACTTATGAAACAGAAGGTTCTGCGGGAATGGACTTAAGAGCTAATTTAAATGAACCTGTTGTTCTAAAACCTTTAGAAAGAGCAATTATTAAAACAGGATTATTTATTGCATTGCCTCAAGGATATGAAGCACAAGTAAGACCAAGAAGTGGTTTAGCAGCTAAAAAAGGAATTACTGTTTTAAATTCTCCTGGTACTGTAGATGCAGATTATAGAGGTGAAATTGGAGTGATTTTAGTAAATCTTTCTAATGATGAATTTACTGTGAACGATGGTGAGCGAATTGCACAATTAGTAATAGCTAAACACGAACGTGTAAACTGGCAAGAAGTTTCTGTTTTAAATGAAACAGAAAGAGGTGCTGGTGGGTTTGGAAGTACTGGAGTTTAATTTAGTATTTTATACACCTGACTCATTTTCCTGTATTTATCATACAATAAATCAAAAGGTAAAAAGCAATGTGAATGGTATTGGTAGCCTAGTTTTTTATAAAACTCAAAAGCCTGTGGTTTTTCATCCATAGCATCTAACCAAATCATTTCATATTGTTTTTTCTTTGCTTCATTTTCTAACCATAGTAATAATTGTTTTCCAACACCTTTACCTTGTGTTTTAGAATGTAAGTAAATTCGATGTAGTTTTACTGCTTTTCTTTTCTCAGTAAAGTTTTCTAATTCACTATTCCAGTTAATTTTTAAGTTACCAACTTTTTCTCCATCAACAACTACAAAATAATAATCTGAATTCAGCTCTGACAACTCTTTTACTATATTTTCTTTAGAATATTGACTATTTACATACCAGTTTCCATCATCTTTCCAAAAATAATCATACGCTTGTGGATATACTTCGTTCATTAAATTGAATAGAATTGCAGTATCACTCGAAGTTATAGGAACTAGACTTAGTTGCTCATTTATTATAATCACTTTTTTCTTTTAAAAATAAAAAAACAGCTGTAGTTAAACTACAACTGTTTCTATATTAAACAAGATTCTTTCTAATGTTTATTCTTGATTTTCTATAGCTTCCTTAATTTTATTTTCAAGCTCTTCCATTAATTCAGGATTATCTTTAATAATACCTTTTACAGCATCTCTACCCTGACCTAATTTTGTGTCTCCGTAACTAAACCAAGATCCACTCTTTTTAACAATACCAAGTTCTACACCGATATCTAAAATTTCACCAACTTTAGAAATACCTAATCCATACATAATATCAAATTCTGCTGTTTGGAAAGGTGGTGCTACTTTGTTTTTAACAATTTTCACTTTTGTACTGTTACCAATAACACGATCTCCATCTTTAATTTGCGTTCTTCTACGAATATCTAAACGAACAGAAGCATAGAATTTTAATGCATTACCACCCGTTGTAGTTTCTGGATTTCCAAACATAACACCAATCTTTTCACGTAATTGGTTAATAAAGATTACTGTACAGTTAGTTTTACTAATAGTAGCTGTTAACTTACGTAATGCCTGAGACATTAAACGTGCATGTAATCCCATTTTAGAATCACCCATTTCACCTTCAATCTCAGATTTTGGTGTTAAAGCTGCTACAGAATCGACAACAACAATATCAATAGCTCCAGAACGAATTAAGTTATCCGCAATTTCTAATGCTTGTTCACCATGATCTGGTTGTGATATAATTAAGTTATCAACATCTACACCTAAACTTTCAGCATAAAAACGATCGAAAGCATGTTCTGCATCGATAAATGCTGCAATTCCACCAGCTTTTTGAGCTTCAGCAATGGCATGTATAGTTAAGGTTGTTTTACCAGAAGATTCTGGTCCGTATATTTCAATAATTCTTCCTCTAGGATATCCACCTACACCTAACGCTAAATCTAAACCTAAAGAACCAGAAGAAATCGCATCTACATCGTCGATTACTTTGTCTCCTAATTTCATTACAGTTCCCTTTCCGTAAGACTTATCTAATTTATCTAGAGTGAGTTGAAGCGCTTTTAATTTCGCTTCTTTTTCTTTATCTGTTGCCATAAAATTGGTAAAAATTATTATAAAATAAGATATGCTAAGTTATGAAAAAAGTAGTGTAATTTTGATTCCTTTTTCAGATTAACTATTTATTATGGAACATCGTCATTTTATTATTCATAAACCTTTCGGATTTCTTTCTCAGTTTATCAACAATCAAACTAAGAGACAGAAAAAAATGTTAGGAGAATTATATGATTTTCCTGAAGGAACAATGGCTATTGGACGTTTAGATGTAAAATCTGAAGGTTTATTATTGTTAACAACAGATGGAAAAGTAAGTGATTTTATTACGACACGTGGTAAAGTAGAAAAAGAATACTATGTGCAAGTAGATGGTGCAATTACTAACAAAGAAATTGAATTGTTAAAAACTGGTGTTAAAATTGGAATTAAAGGTGAAAAATATTTAACCAAACCTTGTAAAGTTAAGCATATTGATCCTCCTAATTTTCCAGAACGTTCCATGAAAATTAGAGACGATAGACACGGACCAACATCTTGGATTTCAATTATATTACAAGAAGGGAAATATCGTCAGGTTCGTAAAATGACTTCTGCTGTTGGTTTTCCAACACTACGTTTAGTTCGAGTTCGAATAGGAAATATACATTTAAACGATTTACCATCTGGAGGTGTTAAAGAAGTTTCAAAATTAATTTAAAAGATTCTTTTGACTTACAAAATCAGTTTTGAAAAAAAGTAATACGCTTCTGAGATAATCATTGACTTTATTAATAGAAAAATAGATTTTCACTTCTCAAAAATCTAATTTATATGAAAAACTCAATCTTAAATTTTGGTAAAGTACTAAACAAGGAAACACAACAACAAATTAATGGTGGTTTCTCTTCAAAACGATGTAAAATTGAAATAGACTGTCCTGGTGGTTTTTACTTTGACAATTACCTGTGTAGTTGTAAGGAAATTATATTTTAAAAATAAAGGCTGTGTAAATTACACAGCCTTTTTAAGTTATTTAGTTTTTTATCATATGAATATGAGGAATTCCATCTTCAATGTAACCATCACCAACTTGTTGAAAACCGTGAGATTCGTAAAACTTCTGTAAATAGGTTTGTGCACCTATTTTAATAGTATTTGTAGAAAACTTGTTAATAACAGTATCAATAGAGAATTTCATTAAATCGTGACCGTAACCATATTTACGTTCCGATTGTTTTACAATAACTCTACCTATACTAGCTTCTTCAAAATAATCAGATGGTTTAAATAAACGCGTATACGCTATAATTTCATTATTCTTAACACCTAAAACATGTAAAGCTTTTTCATCTTTACCATCGATATCTTGATACACACAATCTTGTTCAACAACAAATACTTCTGAACGTAATTGTAATAAGCTATAAAGCTCCATTAAAGAGAGCTCATTAAAAGATTTTACTAAAAATTCCATTGGTTAACTAATTATGAACTACAAGCGATTTTAGCTACTCTATTTTGGTGACGACCACCTTCGAATTCTGTAGCTAAGAAAATTTTTACAAAGCCTAATGCTTGTTGTAATGAAACAAAACGAGCCGGAATTGTTAATATGTTCGCATTATTATGTTGTCTTGACAGAGCAACCAATTCGTTGTTCCAACATAATGCAGCTCTAATTCCTTGATGTTTATTTGCAGTCATTTGTGCTCCGTTACCACTTCCGCATAAAATAATACCTAAATCGACTTCATTATTTTCAACTGCATTAGCTGTTGGATGAATTGTGTCTGGATAATCCATACTACCATTATCATCTGTTCCAAAATTAACTACAGTATGACCTAATTCTTCTAATAATTTGATGATTTCAAACTTATATTCTGTTCCTGCGTGATCATTACCAATAGCAATAGTCATAATTTCTTGATTTTAATTGTGTTGTTGGCCACAAAAATAGTGTTATTAACGGTTATCAACAGTAATTAACAATGCTTTTTTTGAAAAGGGTAATAAACAACTTAAAATAAACGATTTACCAATATTTCTAAATTGTTAAGAACTACTAAGAAGTTTATCAAAAGAATTTTTGTCTTTCTTAGTTTTTTTTACAATACAGCGGTCTACATGAATTATGCAACTTTTTTTTTAGTTTTTTAATTTGAATTTATCAACATAAAATTTACAATTTATTTACAGTGAACAAGAAATTAACTATTCATAAAAAGAAGTGTATTTCTATTCAAGCTGATTGTTAATAACTATGTTTTATAGTTGATTTTCAATCTATTTTTATACTCACAAATTGTTAATTTCATTTAATAAGTGATAAAACCAAATTTAAATTCAGAAAACAATTCCACAAATTAACACACTATTATAATCAGTTGTCTTTTTTTTAAAATTTTAAATAAAACAATTAATAATAATATAAGTTGTTAATAAGGAAAACTCAGCTAAGAAATTTTGATTAAGTAAGGAATGTCTTTTTTTGAAGAAACAACTGTTGAGGAATCTTTTTTACTTAGTGTTGTATTTATACTTACTGCAGCAATAATAATTCCTGTAATGAATATTACAAGAAAGAAGATTATTATTTTACGTAAGTTTTTCACTTTGTAGTAGTTAGTTTATATAAAGACGAGAAAATTTAAGAGATGTTACATTTTTCTTAAGATTTTTTTAAGAAATATTATCCGTGGATAATTCTTTG